>CAYZUY010000093.1:5277-9059 GCA_964481495.1 uncultured bacterium | reverse complement strand
ACGCGGTGGTGCTGCCGCAGCTGATTTCCCTGGACCTGCTGGCCCCCGGAGCCGAGGTCTGCTGCGAACAGCGCAGCAGTCGCACCCTCGAGCCGGTGCCGGGGCTGGAGTGCTACCGGGTCCGCAGTTACGGCTCGACCAGCCTCAGCTTCTGGCGGCGCCCCGACGATCAGGGCACGTAGACCTGAATCACCCCCGGCAGGACGCGGAAGCGGGCCGGGGTGCGGCTGAGGATCTCCCCGTCACAACTGATCCGGTGGGGACGGCGAGTGCGGATCTCGATGTACTCGTCGGGACCACAGCTGGCAGTGAAGCTGCTGGGCAGCCGTCCCTGCAGCAGCCCCGGCAGCAGCCAGAGCAGTTCCCGACGGCGGCGGACCTCGAGGCTGTAGAGGTCGAGGCGACCATCATCGATGCGGGCATTGTGGGCGATCGCCAGCCCGCCTCCATAGTGACGGCCGTTGCCGATGGCAATCTGGACCGTGCGGACCTGCCGCACCTGCTCCCCGATGCGGATGGTGGCCCGCAGACGCCGCAGCCGGATCACGGCCCGCAGAGCTGCCAACGCGTAGGAAAATACCCCCCAGCGGCGTTTGCTGTCGGGGCTGAGCTTCCGGGTCACCCGGACCGACAGGCCCAGGCTGGCGACATTGAAGAAGTAGCGGCTGTTCACCTGCCCGAGATCGATTGCCTGGCGATGTCCGCGGGCGATGATCCGGCAGGCCTGGGGCAGTGAGACCGGAATCTCAAGGGTGCGGGCCAGGTCGTTGGCAGTGCCCAGGGGCAGGATTCCCAGGGGCAGACCGGTGGCGAGCAGGGCTCCGGCGGCCCGGTTGAGGCTGCCATCCCCCCCACCGATGATCACCCGCCGTACCTGACCGGCGTAGCGGCGGATCAGCTGGTCGATATCGAACTCGAGGTCAGGATCCGGCAGCACCACCTGCAGCCCCAGGCCTGCGAGGTGATCGAGGGCTTCGCGGCGGAACTGCCGCCCCCGCCGGGAGTGGGGATTGATCAGCAGCAGGCTGGCGGCGTCATCGGCCATGGGGTGTCAACGGCAGGTCCGGGGCACTCAACGGCAACGCGGGGAAGCGCCAACCGGCTGCTCCCCCGCGTCGTTGTTCAGATGGAATTGTCGGCTGGCAATCAGCCCAGGCCGCGCAGTTCCTTGGCCATGCTGCGGAACATGTCATCCACCTTGCCACCGCCGACGGCACGGACTTCGGCCGGGGCCTCGGCATCCACCTTCTGGGCGAAGGTCTTGTTGGAGACCTTGCTGGCTTCCTGCTGCTTGGTGACGGCAGCGAGACGCTCCTTCTGGATCTTCTCGGCGTCGGGCAGACCGCGGGAAACCTCGACGATTTTTTCATCGAGGGAGGAGATTTCCTTCACCAGGACGCGGTGCTCGGGATTGGCTGCCGTCTTGGGGAAGGTCCGCTTGACCGTGCTGGGCTTCTTCATGTACTCGACGTTGCCGAGGGAGCGGGCCTCGGTGTCATCCAGGAAGAACGCCTCCTTACTGGTTTCGACCGGAGCCGGCGCTTCAGCGACGGTTTCAGCTTGCTTCTTGCCACCGAACAGGCCGTTGAGGAATCCCGCCATGATCTTCGCGTGAATGATTGCAGAGTATTACAGCGATTCTCACATAGCCCCGGAGATCCGGGGAGGGGCGGGGCAGTCAGATTAAGTTTTGTGACTGCCGTGCACGGAGACGTCAGAGCCGCTGCAGCAGATTGGTGCCATGGGTATCGGTACCGCAGCTGTGCAACAGGCCGTAGCTGTCGACGATGCTGCGTACCCGCTCCGTCTGCATCGGACTGGGAATCCAGGGGTCGGGATTGTCGTAAGCGTAGTAGGTTTCGATGCCGTCGATGCCCAGCTCGGCCGCTTCCCGGATCAGGTCATGGGCATCGCGACGGTAGCGGGCGGGGTGGGCCAGCAGAGACAGACCGCCCGCCTGCCGGATGGCGGTTACTACCGCTCCCGCTTCGTGGTCATCGCCCCGGGGCGGGCGGTGCTGCAGGTAGGGCCGCATCGCCGGATGCTCGGGCAGAAAGCCGTAGCCCAGCAGGTGCACTTCAATCCCGGCCAGGCAGGCGTTGATTTCCACGCCGCAGGTGAGCTGGGGCACGGCCCGGCGACCACGCTTCCAGACGTAGTCCTCCAGCCAGCTGCGGGCTTCCAGATAACCACGGATGGTGTGATGGTCCGTGATCGCCATCGCCACCAGCCCGATGTCCACGGCCTGCTGCATCACTTCGGCGGGCTTCAGCTTGCCGTCGGAGCAGACGGTGTGCATGTGGAAGTTGAAGCGGCGGGGACAGCTCTGGGCATCCACCTCCAGCAGACGTTCCCGCAGCCGACGGGCTTCGGCTGTCGGGCCGAGGCTCTGGGCGGATGAACAGGGGGAGGTGACGCGGCCCATGGGGCAGTCGGGGGATCAGCGGAATTAAGAACTGATCCCAGTGTAAAACGGTTCCCAGCCTACTGACACTCAGTTGCAGCTCAGTTTGGGCTCTCCGCGGCCAGGGCGGTGGCGGCCCGCTCGGCATCCAGGCGGCGCTTGCGGGCGTAGAGCTGAATCGTGGCGGCCATGAACACCACCAGCCCGAAGATCAGCCAGGCCGAACTGCTGGTGGGGAACTGGTTCTTGAAGATCACCAGCATCACCACAATCACCAGCAGCAGGGTGGGGGCCTCATTCAGGGCCCGCAGCTGCTGACCGCTCCAGCGACAGGTGCCGGCGTGCAGCTGGTTCATCAGACGGATGCAGTAGAGGTGATAGCCGATCAGCAGGGCGACAAACCCCAGCTTGGCGTGCATCCAGCCCTGCTGCAGCCAGTCGGGATACTGCCAGAGCAGCCCGGCAGCCATGACCGCAGCGACGATCATGCCGGGGGTGGTGATGATGTTGAGCAGCCGCTTCTCCATCAGCGTGTACTGCTTCTGGAGGATGCTGCGGGCCGGTTCAGGCTCCTGCTCGGCTTCCACGTGATAGATGAACAGGCGCACCAGGTAGAACAGGCCGGCGAACCAGACCACGACGCCGACGATGTGGAACGCCTTGAACCAGAGGTAAGCGGATTCGGTCATGGTCCGACGGAACGGGTTGAGGGCACGTCCTACACTCTACCCGGGAGTTCAGGCGACGCTGGGGAAGAGGCTGTCGAGGTAAACCCGGGAGACGCGGCGATCGCCATTACCGTTCTGGATCAGGAACAGGGAGAGAGCAGCGGCGAAGACGCGGTCCTGGTCCCATTCGGGATGTGCTTCCAGGTACTGCTTCAGGGAGAGATGCAGTTCCTCGGGGATGTCGGCCAGGATGCTCACCGTTGTGCTCATAGAGGGTCTCTGCAGGACAGGGATGCGCGGTGCTGGGTCGTGAAGACCATCGCCCCGGACGACCCATTCTCGGAACTTCCGGAAAGCCTTGTCTCTCGGGGAGAGCTCCAGACCCCGACCGGCGATGGGGTGACCGGGGGTTTTCCACAGTTGCACGGGGGGATCGGGGTTGCGGCGAAGCCCCCTGTGGAAAACGGCCGGTGATTTGGGGAAAACCTGTGGAATGCCGACGGTCGGATGGGGAAAAGCCGAGCGGCTCCGGAACCATAGATTTTTGTCGATAAGACTGAGCTCAACCCGGGCAATGGTCGCTCAACCAGGTCTGAGCCCGGGTTTGCAGGGCCTGCTGCTCCGCCTCGGAGAACCGATCCAGTTGACGGTAGATCAGGCCCATGCGCCCCTGACCCTCCAGACCGGGGCGATGGCGGATCAGGAAGTCC
>CAYZUY010000093.1:0-5267 GCA_964481495.1 uncultured bacterium | reverse complement strand
TTGCATGCCCATTCGGGGGTTGCGGGTCAGCAGGGCTTCGTGGCGGATCAGGAAGTCCCAGTAGAGGCTGTTGAAGGGGCAGGCGCGATCGCCGGTGCGCTGCTTCGGGTCGTAGCGGCAGCCCTGGCAGTAGGTGCTCATGCGGTTGATGTAGCTGCCCGAGGCAGCGTAGGGCTTGCTGGCCAGACGACCACCGTCGGCGTACAGGGCCATGCCCAGGACGTTGGTCTGCATCACCCAGTCGTGGGCATCGATGAAGGTGGCGTGGAACCACTGCACCACAGCCTGGGGCTCGAGCCCGGCGATCAGCGCGAAGTTGCCGAGCACCATCAGCCGCTGGATGTGGTGGGCGTAGCCGCTCTGCTGCAGCTGGCCGAAGCACTGGCGCAGGCAGTTGAGGTCGGTGTCGCCGCTCCAGAAGAACTCCGGCAGGGGGCGCTGGTGTTCGAAGTGGTTGCTGGTGGCATAGTCGGGACCGAAGAGGTGATAGAGCCCGTGCATGTACTCGCGCCAGCCCAGCACCTGCCGGATGAAGCCCTCGGCGCAGGCCAGCTCGCAGTCCCCCCGGCGCCAGGCGGCCTCCACTGCGGCAATCACCTCCCGGGGCTCGAGCAGTCCCAGATTCAGGTAGGGCGCGATCAGGCCATGCCAGAGGGTGGGCTCGCCGGTGACCATAGCGTCCTGGTAGGGGCCGAAGCCCGGTAGGCGGGTGGCGATGAAGTCGTCGAGGGCCTGCAGGGCGTCCCGGCGGGTGACGGCCCAGGCGAAGGGCTCCGTCGCACCGTAGAGGTCCGCCTCCAGGGCCTGCACGTCGGCGATCGCCGCGCGGGTGATCGCGTCGGGCTCAAAGCGGCGGGGCTGGGGTCCCTGTAGACCGCCCCGGGGAGGCTGGCGGTTCTCCTTGTCGAAGTTCCAGCGATCGCCCGCAGGCTGGTCGCCCTCCATCAGAACGCCCCAGCGGCGGCGCCCCTCGCGGTAGAAGTTCTCCAGCCGCAGTTGCCGGTAGCCCCGGGCCCAGGCGGCAAATTCTTCCGGCTGCCAGAGGAAGTGGGTGTTGGGCAGCACCGTCACGCGGCAGCGATCGCCCAGGCGCTGCAGTAGCGGTTCCAGCCCCCGGTCTGCGGGTCGCATCAGCCGCAGTTCGGTGATCCCCTCGCGCTCGATCCAGGCGTCTACTGCCGTGTCGAAGTCGTCGGTGCAGGCGTAGGTGACGGGCCAGCCATCCTGCTCCAGCTCCGCAGCGAAGTGGCGCATCGCTGACCAGACCAGAATCAGCTTCTGGCGGTGATAGCGGCGGCGCAGACTGTGACGGCGCGACTCGACCATCAGCACCGGCGTCTGAGACGGGTCTCCCTGACAGCTGGCCAGGGCACTCTGGTGCGGATGCAGCTGGTCCCCCAGGACCCAGATGCCGACCTTAGCCATGCTGGGCCACCGGCATCTCGACGGTGAGTTCGCGCTCCATCAGCCGGGCGATCGCCCCGGCGGGGGTGACCTCACCATCGAGCAGGCGGCAAACCTCCCGGCTGATTGGGGTGGCGATGCCCTCACGCTCCACGAGCTGACGCAGCACCCGGGCGGTGTTCACGCCCTCGGCGGTGCCCACCAGTTGTGCCAGCACCTGGTCGAGACTCTCACCCCGGGCCAGCCCCAGCCCCACCTGATAGTTGCGGCTGAGGGGGCCATCGCAGGTGGCCAGCATGTCCCCCAGCCCGGAGAGCCCGTAGAACGTTTCCGCCCGGGCTCCCAGATGCAGCCCGACGCGGATCACCTCCGCCAGAGCCCGGGTGATCAGGGCGGCCTTGGCGTTGCTGCCCAGCTTCAGCCCGTCGCTGATGCCGACGGCGATCGCAATTACGTTCTTGAGGGTGCCGCCCAGCTCCGTACCGAGGGGATCGCTGTTGGTATAGACCCGGAAGCGATCGCTCGACAGACTCTGCTGGATGGCGTGGGCCACCACCAGATCCCGGCAGGCCACCACCGTGGCGGCGGGCAGACCGGCCTCAATCTCCCGGGAGAGGTTGGGCCCGGACAGCACAGCGATGGGCTGCTCCGGCAGGCTGTGGGCAAACAGCTGGGAGGGGGTGGCCAGGGTGGCGGGGTCGAGCCCCTTGGTGGCACTGAGGATCGGTGTACCCGGGACCAGGCTACTGTCCTGTAGCCGTGTAATCAGGTCCGGTACCCCCTTCATCGAGACGGCGCTGAGCAGCAGGTCGGCCCCGGCGATCGCTGCCTCCAGGCTCAGGTCACCCCGGCGGCTCCAGACCCGTACCTGATGGCCGCGCCGCTGCAGCAGGCCCGCCAGCACCGAGCCCCAGGCTCCACTACCCAGAACCGCGATCGTGCGACTGACTGCCATGCTCCCGCCGGAACTCCACGTTGTCTCAGCATCCCACAGCCGGGAATCGGCCCCCGGAACGGCTTGTCCCGCCGCCACTGCCGTGATTTACTCTCTGCCAGCGAATTTTCCTCAACCCCACGGAGACTGCCGTGAACGCCCATCGATTCCTGATCCGCGAAATTTCCCCCGATCAGGTCTGGCAGGTGACCAACCGCCAGAGCCAGCAGCTGGCCCTGGTGCGTCGCGAAGCCGGTGCCGCCGAGCTGATCTCCTCCACCGGTCTGCGCCCCGACGACTGCTGGGCCTGCCAGGTGCTGCGCTCCCACCTGGCCCTGGCCAACCGTTCCGCCTGAGCCTGCGGCCCCACTCCGTAGCCCACCGCACAGTTGTTCTGGGAGCGGCCCGCTAGGGTGAAGCCATATCCGTCGCTGGGACTTCCCGGCGCCGTCTGCCACTCCGCCGTCAGAACCCTGACGGCTTTTTTGTGACTGACTGTGCTCCCCGGGAAAATGTCGCTGCCGCGAGGAGGCTATGAAGACTCTGCAAAGCCGGACGCGGGACCGGTCAGGCTGGAGCTGCCCTGTCAGTATCGGAAAGACGCAATCGGCCGGAGCGGGTGCCAGCACTGCTGCAGAGCCCGGTGACCGACCCGAGAAGGTGCAGTGTGGGGAACTCTAGATGTCGCTCTGGCGGGAGGCCCTCCGCTCATGTCGGAACTCGAATCCACCGCTCCGGTGGCTGCACCGGAGCCCACCCTGCCCCCGGACGCACTGATTGATGCCCTGGAAGCTGGGCTTGAAACCGAACTGGCTGAAGCAGCTGTGACCCCCGAAAGCGGGAGCAGCAGTGGCCGCCGCAACACCGATCTGGTGCGGATCTATCTGCAGGAGATCGGTCGGGTGCGTCTGCTCGACCGGGATGAGGAGGTCTCCGAGGCCCAGCAGGTGCAGCGCTACATGCAACTGCTGGAGCTGCGCCGCCGTGCAGCCCAGCACGATACGGGCATGCTGGGCCGCTACGAACAGCTACAGGGGATCCGCGATCGGCTGATCTCCCAGCTGGGGCATCGTCCGCCGATGGAGCGCTGGGCCCGGGCCGCCGAGATAACGGTGTCCGACCTGCGGGCTCAGCTGCAGGCGGGCCATCACTGCTGGGCGGAGCTGGCGGGGATGACCAGCGAGGACCTGACCCGGGCCTGCAAGGAGGGCCAGCGGGCCAAGGACCACATGATCCAGGCCAATCTGCGGCTGGTGGTGTCGGTGGCCAAGAAGTACCAGAACCGGGGCCTGGAACTGCTGGATCTGGTGCAGGAAGGCACCCTCGGGCTGGAGCGGGCGGTGGAGAAGTTCGACCCCACCAAGGGGTATCGCTTCAGCACCTACGCCTACTGGTGGATCCGCCAGGGCATCACCCGGGCGATCGCTACCCAGAGCCGCACCATCCGGCTGCCGGTGCACATCACCGAGAAGCTGAACCGGAGCAAGAAATCCCAGCGCAAGCTCTCCCCGGACAAGGGCCGGATTGCCAGCCTGGAGGACATCGCCCAGGAACTGGAGATGACCCCCGATCAGGTGCGGGAGGTGCTGCTGCGGGTGCCCCGCTCCGTCTCCCTGGAGACCCGCGTCGGCAAGGAGAAGGACACGGAACTCGGGGATCTGCTCGAAACCACCGAGGCGGCCCCGGAGGATCTGCTGGCTCGGGAGTCACTGCAGCGGGATCTGCGCACCCTGCTCGAAGAACTCACCCATCGGGAGCGGGATGTGATCCGCATGCGCTACGGACTGCGGGACGGCCAGACCTACTCCCTGGCGGAGATCGGCCGGGCTCTGGATCTGTCCCGGGAGCGGGTGCGCCAGATTGAGGCCAAGGCCCTGCAGAAACTGCGCCAGCCCCGGCGGCGCAACCACCTGGAAATGCTCAGCTGAGGCGGAGATCGGAGAATGGGTAGGCCGAACGCCGCCGACCCATGGCCCTGCTGCCCCCCTGGATTGTTCTCGACCCCCTGCTGCACCAGTGGCTGCAGGAGGATATCGGTCGGGGCGATCGCGCCGCCCTCAGTCTCGGGGATCGGCCGGGACGGGCCCGCTGGACCGCCAAGGGGGCGGGCCGGGTAGCTGGTCTGCCGGTGGCAGCCCGGATTTTCCGGCTGCTGGATGAGCGGGTGCACTTCCGACCCCAGGTGGCGGAAGGGGCGACAGTTCAGCCCGGCGAGGCGATCGCCGAGCTGGAGGGCCCCCTGGCGGCCCTGCTGATGGGCGAGCGCCCGGCCCTCAACCTCTGCATGCGCCTGAGCGGCATCGCCACGGCCACAGTGGCCTACGTGGCGGCGATCGCCGACCTGCCCACCCGCTTCGCTGACACCCGCAAGACCACGCCGGGACTGCGGCTGCTGGAGAAATACGCCACCCAGGTGGGCGGGGGTGTGAATCATCGCCTCGGTCTGGATGACATGGCCATGCTCAAGGACAACCACATCGCTGCGGCGGGTAGTCTCGAGGCCGCAGTGGTAGCCCTGCGGCGGGAACTGCCCTATCCCTGCCCGATCGAGGTGGAGATCGATCATCTGGATCTGGTCGGGGCGGCGGTATCCGCCGGGGTGGAGGTGATCATGCTCGACAACATGGACCCGCTCACGATGGCCGAGGCGGTGCGCCGGATCCGGGCAGCGGCTCCCGCTGTGCGCATCGAGGCCTCGGGCAACGTCACCCTCGACACCATCCGGGCCGTGGCGGAGAGTGGCGTCGATATCGTCTCCAGCAGTGCGCCGATCAGCCGGGCTCCCTGGCTCGACATCAGCATGAAACTGCTCTGAGGTTAACCCCTGAGCCTGTCTTCATCCGACAGGGCTGCCACGGGAATCGGAACTCTGACCTGAGAATGGATCTGCTGGGTTACCCGTTCCTGTCCGCTTGTCCCCGTCCTGCTT
>CAYZUY010000092.1:0-9062 GCA_964481495.1 uncultured bacterium | reverse complement strand
CCCGGCAGATCTGCCGCCGGAGGTGGTGCGCGAGGTGCAGGACGGGGCGATCGCCGCCTTCAAGGCGGTGGATGCCGCCGGGCTCTCCCGGGTTGACTTCTTCTATGTCGAGGCCAGTGGCGAGGTGCTGATCAACGAAATCAACACCCTGCCCGGGTTCACCAGCCTGAGCATGTATCCCCAACTCTGGGCGGCCAGTGGGGTGCCCTACGAGGCGCTGACCCACCGGCTGATCGAACTGGCCCTGGAGCGTCACGGAGCCTGAAATGCTGCACGGTCTGCTCTGGTTTCCGCTGCTGGGCCTGTTCATCTGGTTGGCCTGGGCCGGGCGGCGCGAGTTCCGGCAGGTCGAGGCCTACCGAATCTGGGCCGGAAACTTCGAGACCGCCAAGTACGACAACCTGGCGGTGCTGGGGCTGCAGGGCGATCGCCTTACCTGGGGGCGGCCGACCCTGGCCGGACCCGTTGACTGTCAGGAACTGGTCCTGACTGCGCACCTGGGCGTCGAGCTCTGGGTGGATGGCGATCGCCGCGACCTCGAGACGGCGGTTGCCTCCGGCCGTCGGGCGGAACTGCGGTTGCTGCCCCCCGACCACCCGACGGCGGCGATTCCCTTCACTAACCCGGAGCTGGCCCGCAACTGGGCCCTGAAGCTGAAGACTGTAATCGCAGTCGCCGCCAACCGACCACCGATCGCCTAGGGTGTCGCGGTGAGCCGGAAGCGACCTATGGACGGAGCTGCACCCAGAACGGACCGGGTTGACTATGCCCGCAAGCGTCAGGAGTACCGTCGCGCCAAACGCCTGAACCGTCTCAAGGGCCTCTGGCGCTGGCTGGTGTTGCTGGGCCTGGGCTACGGCGGTTGGCACCTGCTGCTCCAGCCCAACTGGCTGGTGGCCACCCCCGAGGCGATCGCCATCCGGGGTGCCCAGGGTCTCGATCCGCAGAAGGTCCGCACCGCCCTCGACCTCCAGTTGCCCCAGCCCCTGTTCCGCCTGCAGCCGGACCGGATTGCCCAGCAGTTGCGCACCCAGCTGCCGGTGCGGCAGGTGCAGGTCAGCCGTCACCTCTTCCCGGCGGGCCTGACCATCGAGCTGATGGAACTGCAGCCGGTTGCCCGGGCCTCCCGCCTGACCGTGGCCCCGGGCGGTCGCAGCCAGGAGGTCTGGGGACTGGTGGATGCCGAGGGCAACTGGCAGAGCCAGGAGTCCTTCCTGCGCTTCTCGCGGCAGGTGCCTACACCCGCTCTGAGCGTGGAGGGGCTGCAGCCGAATCGTCTCGGCCAGTGGCCGGAGTTCTATCGGCGGATTGTCCAGTCGCCGGTGACGATCACGGCCGTGGACCTGCGCAACCCCAGCCAGGTGATGCTGCAGACGGAACTGGGCCCCGTCCGTCTGGGCCCCTACGGAGAGCAGTTCCCACAGCAGCTGCTGGTGCTTGACCAGATGCGCCGTCTGACGGAGCAGGTGCCCGCCCGGGAGGTCAGCTACATCGATCTGGCCAATCCTGATAACCCGCGGGTGAAGGTGAAAGCGAAGCCGAAGGTGAAGCCGACGACCGCGGCGCCCACCTGATCGCTGTCAGGTGTTCTGCGACACAGTCAGAGATGAGCTCCTGTGGTCTTGTTTGGCTCAGGAGCCCTGGGGACGACCGTAGTGGTTGCCAAGGGAAACCACTACGTTAATAATTCTCCTGACTCCCAGGTATCTGAAGCGGGTCGCGCCGATCTGTTCAACCTGTGCCGATGACCTCTGAGCAAGCATGAACAACAACCCGTTCGACTCCTCCTTCGGTTCCCTGAACATGCTTGGCTCCAGTGAAGATCTGATTGTCCCCAGCAATGTCGCCCGCCTCAAGGTGATTGGCGTGGGCGGCGGCGGCAGCAACGCCGTCAACCGGATGATCTCGAGCGAGATCGGCGGGGTGGAGTTCTGGGCCCTGAACACCGACGCCCAGGCGCTGCTCCACGCAGCGGCTCCCTGCCGGATGCAGCTGGGTCAGAAGGTGACCCGGGGCCTGGGGGCGGGCGGTAATCCTGCCATCGGTGGTAAGGCAGCCGAGGAATCCCGCGAGGAACTGGCCCGGGCCCTGGAAGGCGCGGATCTGGTGTTCATCACCGCCGGAATGGGCGGTGGCACCGGCACCGGCGCTGCCCCGGTGGTTGCCGAGGTGGCCAAGGAAATGGGGGCCCTGACGGTGGCCATCGTCACCAAGCCCTTCACCTTCGAGGGCCGCAAGCGTCAGAAGCAGGCCGAGGAAGGGATTGCAGCTCTGCAGAGCCGGGTCGACACGCTGATCATCATCCCCAACGACCGGCTGATCAACGCCAGCACCGAGCAGACCTCCCTGCAGGAAGCCTTCCGGCTGGCGGATGACGTCCTGCGTCAGGGTGTCCAGGGCATCTCCGACATCATCACCATTCCGGGCATGGTCAACGTCGACTTCGCCGATGTGCGGGCCGTGATGTCCGATGCCGGGTCCGCCCTGATGGGCATCGGGGTCGGCTCCGGCAAGTCCCGGGCCCGGGAAGCGGCCCAGGCGGCCATCTCCTCACCGCTGCTGGAGTCCTCGATCGAAGGGGCCCGCGGTGTGGTCTTCAACATCACCGGCGGTCGCGACCTGACCCTGCACGAAGTGAATGCGGCGGCGGATGCCATCTACGAGGTGGTGGATCCCGACGCCAACATCATCTTCGGGGCAGTGATCGACGAGCGTCTGGAGGGCGAAATCCGGATCACGGTGATCGCCACCGGCTTCAGCTCCGATCGCCAGCCCGGACCCGCCAGCTTCGATGCCTTCGGCAGCCCCAGCCGCAGCACCCCAGCTGCAAGACCGGCGGTGGATACGGGCCTGAGCATTCCCGAGTTTCTGCAGCGTCGTCGTAACCAGCCCTAGGCACCTGATGCATGACCTCAAACGGGGGAGTGGAAACGCTCCCCCGTTCTGCGTTCAGGCCCCCGGGCCTTCCAGGCGATCCAGTTCGTTGCGCAGGCGGGCGATCTCATCGCGCAGTGACTGCAGATCCGCTTCGGATTGGGTGGGCGTCGGAGCGGGAGCCGCCGGTTCCACAGCCTCGACCCGAATCTCGATCGGTCGCTCTGGTTCCGAGGCCGTGCTGCTTCCTTCGGGGGCGACCCCGGCCTGCCGCAGCAGCTCGTCCAGAGTCTGGCGGGCCTCGGTGGTGGTCATCTCGCCCCGTTCCACCAGGGACTCGACCATGCGGGTGGCCTGTTCGCCCAGATCCCGCAGGCGATCGCCCTTCACCAGTTCCGGCAGGCTGGAAACCACCCCGACCCCGAGGTAGAGTCCCTTCTGCAGCCAGTCGTTGAGGCTGCCGGGTTGGTCATTGCTCATGGAGATGCCTCCTGCACCGCAGCTGACCTCAGGATAGCGGTGGCATTCGGCCAAAAAAAGAGACCCGGAGTCCACGCCTGCCACGAGCATCCCGTATGGCTGCTACCTTCCGGTCCTGACCAGATTTGGGCGTCGTAACCGCATGGGTCCGAGTCAATAACCACTATATCAGTTCCGGCCCCCCGGACCGATACAATGAGTCCTGCGGGTTTCCCGACCTGTAACCGAACCTGCGTTCCACGAACGGACTTTCACCCATGCCTATTGCGGTTGGCGTCATTCAGACCGATGGATTTCCCCCCGTCGTGGCGGCGGCCGACGCCATGGTCAAGGCCGGTCGCGTGGCGATCGCCCAGTACGGCATGGCCGAGCGGGCCCAGTTCTTCGTCTCCATCCGCGGACCGGTGTCCGAGGTGAACCAGTCCATGGAGGCGGGCCTGGCGGCGGTGGACGAGACCTTCGGCGGCAAGGTGATCAACTGGTACATCGTGCCGAATCCGCCGGAGAACCTGGAGACGGTCCTGCCGATCGACTACGTGCCCGAATCCGAAATCTTCCGCATCTGAGGGTGGCGTTCGGATTCTCCGAACTTCCCGTGACCGGATGCTTGGGGGGCGATCCCCCTTTCCCGTAAACTATTCATCGACAGGAAGGAGTTCAACCATGTCCCAGCAGGCCATCGGCTCTCTGGAAACCCTCGGCTTCCCCCCGATTCTGGCCGCGGCTGACGCCATGGTGAAGGCGGGTCGGATTACCGTGGTCAGCTACATGCGCGCCGGTAGCGCCCGCTTCGCCGTCAACATCCGGGGCGACGTCTCCGAAGTGAAGACCGCCATGGAAGCCGGTATCGAAGCCGCCAACAACACCCCCGGCGGTGAACTCAAGACCTGGGTGATCATCCCCCGTCCCCACGAGAACGTGGAAGCCGTGTTCCCCATCGGCTACGGCAGCGACGTCGAGTCCTACCGTCTGGCCGCCGAAGGCGTGCGCCGCTAAACTCACCATGTCCGTCCCGGAACTGCCGCCGATTACGGACGCCATGCTCTGGGACATCCTTGACGATCGCCTGTCGGACGAAGGAGCAATGGCTCTGGTCTGGCAGGCGATTGGCTATGTCAGGGACCCCGAAACCGGTGTCTGGTCGGGATCGCAGGCCGATCCCCACTGGCGGGACGAGTACCCCACGCCGCCCAATTTCATCGAGAGCCGTCCGGCGACGGTGAAGCTGACCCGCTCGATTCCCGCCGAACACAAGCAGCTGCTCAAGGAGGAGCTGAAGTTCAAGGGGTATCCCATCGGCCAGCTGATTCCCCGGCTGACCCGGCGGGCCACTATTGTCAGCTGGCTGCTGGCCTACCGCCGACGATAGAGGCGGACGGCTCGATAGAATGGGGGTTTGCGTTCGACTCCTGTCATGCCGCTGCCCGTTCTGGCCATCATCGGCCGCCCCAATGTGGGCAAATCCACCCTGGTCAATCGCCTGGCGGGCAGCCGGGAAGCGATCGTCCATGACGAGCCGGGGGTGACCCGCGATCGCACCTACCAGGAAGCCTTCTGGCAGGACCGGGACTTTCTGGTGGTCGACACCGGCGGTCTGGTGTTCGATGACGAAACGGAATTTCTGCCCCTGATCCGCGAGCAGGCGGAGCTGGCTCTGACCGAGGCCTCGGCAGCGATCATGGTCGTCGACGGTCAGGCCGGGGTGACCGCAGCGGATGAGGCGATCGCCGAATGGCTGCGGCTGCAGAACGTGCCGGTGATCCTGGGCGTCAACAAGTGCGAGTCGCCGGACAAGGGTCTGGCGATGGCGGCCGAGTTCTGGAGCCTTGGTCTGGGTGAGCCGATGCCCTTCTCCGGCATCCATGGCAACGGCACCGGTGAAATCCTCGACCTGGCGGTGGAGCACCTGCCGCCGGTGGACGACAGCGAGGAAGACGCCGAGATCAGCATGGCGATCATCGGCCGGCCCAACGTCGGTAAGTCGAGCCTGCTCAACGCCTTCATCGGCCAGAAGCGCTCCATCGTCAGCCCGATCTCCGGCACCACCCGCGATGCCATCGACACGATGATCGAGCGGGGCGATCGCCGCTACCGCCTGATCGACACCGCCGGGATCCGCAAGAAGCGCAGCGTCGAATACGGGGCGGAGTTCTTCGGGATCAACCGCAGCTTCAAGGCGATCCGCCGGGCCGATGTCTGTCTGCTGGTGATCGATGCCCTCGACGGAGTCACCGAGCAGGACCAGAAGCTGGCCGGACGGATCGAGGAGGACGGTCGTGCCTGCATCATCGTCATCAACAAGTGGGATGCGGTCGAGAAGGACTCGGTCACCATCTATGAAGTCGAGCGGGAACTGCGCGCCAAGCTCTACTTCCTCGACTGGGCCGAGATGATCTTCGTCAGTGCCATGACCGGTCAGCGGGTCGAGAAGATTCTCGGGCTGGCGGAGGAAGCCGTGGAGCAGCACCGGCGTCGGGTCACCACCTCTGTGATCAACGAGGTACTCGAGGATGCGGTCTCCTGGCGGACACCGCCCACCACCCGTCAGGGACGCCAGGGCCGGATCTACTACGGCACCCAGGTGACGGCCCAGCCTCCGACGATCACCCTGTTCGTCAACGATCCGAAACTGTTCGGCGACGGCTACCGCCGCTACATCGAGCGCCAGTTCCGCGAGAGCCTCGGCTTCCGGGGTACGCCGCTGCGCCTGTTCTGGCGCGGCAAGAAGGGGCGCGACACCGAACGCAGTGCCAACCGCGCCACACGGGTGTAGTAGCCTCGTTGCATGGATCTGCTGCGATCGCTGCCCCTCGGCCTCTACCTTGAACAACCCCAGACCTGGCTGCACCGCCTCGACCCACGGGTGAAGCTGGCCTGGCTGATGCTGTTTCTGATCACGCCGGTGCTCTCCAGCGAGGTCTGGCGGCTCGGTCTGCTGGGGGTACTGCTGGCGATCGCCCTCGCCTCGGGGGTGCCCTGGCGCTCCCTCAAGGCCCAGGCCGGTTGGCTGGCGGCCCTGGCGCTGCTGGTCTTCGGTCTGACGGCAATTCTTCCCGACGGGCCCACCATCCGCAGTCAGCCGCGATCGCCGGGGCCGGAACTGACCGCCCCGGCAGCGGCCGCGCGTCCCTTCCCCCTGTCGCTGCTGCCCGGCCCGCCGCCCTCCCGCCCGGCGGCGACCGAAGACCTGCCCCCGGCCAGCGACTACCGCTTCCGGCTCGTGGAGCTGGGCCCGCTCCGGGTCAATCGCCAGTCCCTGGCCCTGGCGATCCGCAGCAGCACCCTGCTGTTCACCGTGATCTTCAGCACCTCCCTGATGCTGCTGACCACGGCCCCCGAGGCGATTACCGCCGGCATCGAGGAGCTGCTGCTGCCCCTGCGCCGCTTCGGGCTACCCGTGGCGGAACTGACGCTGACCCTCACCCTGGCGCTGCGCTTCATTCCCCTGGTGCTGGAGGAGGTGCAGAATCTGGTGCGCTCCATCCGCACCCGGGCGATCGACTGGAACCGGCTGGGCTGGCAGCGCAGTGCCCGCATCTGGTTCCGGGTGGTCGAGCGCCTGCTGCGCAATCTGCTGCTGCGGGCCGAACAGATGGCCCTGGGCATGCAGGTGCGGGGCTTCACCGAAGTCGATCGCCAGGGCGGCAACTGGCATCTGCTGCATCTGGAGCGGCGGGACTGGCTGGCCCTGGGGCTGCTGCTGCTGGGCTTCGGGCTGCGCCTGACCCTGGGGGGGGCGACCGGCTAGAGCCGGATCCCGCTGCGTGGTAGGTTTAACGACAGTACTGCAGCCCGCCGGTATGAGCCCCGAAAGTTACATTAATCACCCGAACTTCGGGCTCCTCTATCAGCTCTGCGAACTGGATGGAAATAACCAGCTGTTTGCGACGCTTTACGCCCAGCGGCTGTTTTTTCGGGTCAGCTTCGAGGGCGTGGGAACCTCCTTTGAAGCGGTGACCCGCAACGAGGCCCGCAGTCTGTTCGAAACCCGGCTGCGCCTGATTCGCCGTAATCTGCCCCCGGCGGAACTTCATAAACTGGAAACGACCTACCGCCAGACCTTCCTCTGATGAACCCGTCGGTTCCGGCCGCGCTGGCCGCCCGCCTTGCCGATCTGCGGTCCCGAATCCCCGGGCACACCCGACTGGTGGCCGTGAGCAAGACCCATCCGGCGATGCAGGTGCGCGAGGCCTACGACTTGGGACTGCGGGACTTTGGCGAGAACCGGGTGCAGGAGGCGATCGCCAAGCAGCAGGAACTGGGGGCGCTGCCCGGCATCACCTGGCATCTGCTGGGGCCGCTCCAGAGCAACAAGGCTCGCAAGGCCATGGCTGCCTTCGACTGGATTCACTCCCTCGACAGTCTGGAGCTGGCGCAGCGTCTGGATCGGTTGGCGGCGGAACTGGGGCGATCGCCCACCCTGCTGCTGCAGGTGAAGCTGCGTCCCGACCCGAACAAGAGCGGCTGGGAACCGGCGGCACTGCGGGCGGCACTGCCGGAGCTGGATGCCCTGGCACACCTGCGCATCTGCGGTCTGATGGTGATCCCGCCCCTGGGGCTGTCCGCTGATGAAACCCGGGCGGTGTTCGCCGAGGCCCGGGAACTGGCGGCCGAAATCGCCGCCGGGCCCTGGCAGCGGCTGCGGATGGAGGAACTGTCCCTGGGCATGTCCGGCGACTTCGAGGCGGCGATCGCCGAGGGCAGCACCTGTGTGCGCCTGGGCACCGCCCTGTTCGGACAACGCTAAAGTTTGAAGTTAAGGGGAAGATCCGATGGATTTCCCTGAAAGCGGGTGACCCTATGATACAAATGGGTCGTCTTCCCACCGGGCCCTGCATTTGTATCCCACTTCACGTCTCCTGGGGTGTGATGCCGGGTAAGTTTCTTCAGCTTCAGTGGAGTGTGAGTAGTGTCTATTTTCGGCAAGATTCGGGATGTCCTGGGCGTCAATGAATCCTACGAGTACGACGATGAGTACTTCGAGGGTGATGACGAGCCGGAAGCCGCACCGGCCACGGCTGCTCGCACGTCCCGTCGTTCCACCCGCCTGAGTGCCACGACCGAGACCGGCGTTGCCAGCAATGTCATCGGTCTGCCTGGCCTCAGCGGCAGCGCCTCCGACATGATCATCAAGAAGCCCCGCTCCTTCGATGAGATGCCCCAGGTGGTCCAGGCCCTGCGCGATCGCAAGTCCGTGGTTCTCAACCTCACCCTGATGGACCCTGACCAGGCCCAGCGGGCCGTTGACTTCGTCGCCGGTGCCACCTTCGCCATCGACGGTCATCAGGAACGGATCGACGAGAGTATCTTCCTGTTCGCCCCCAACTGCGTCAATGTGCAGTACCAGGAAGACGGTCAGCTCCAGACCGAACCGGCCAGCCCGCTGCGCTCCGGCCTGACCACCCCGGCTCCCAGCTGGGCCAGCCAGTCGGTGCCCTTCGCCGTCGGCCAGTAGAGTTTTCTCCGCAACCACGGGGCGGGGTGCCACAGCACCCCGCTTTTTTTATGCTGGGAGTCTGCGCGGAGAGAACCTGTGACAAGTTTCAGTCTGATCGGTGGCGGTGTGATGGGCGAGGCGCTGCTCTCGCGACTGCTGGCCACCGAGGTCTACCTGCCCGAGGCGATTCTGGTCAGTGAGCCCCAGGCCGAGCGGCGGCAGCAGCTGGCCCAGCGCTACGGCGTGCAGGTGACCGCCGACAACAGCGAAG
>CAYZUY010000091.1:0-9069 GCA_964481495.1 uncultured bacterium | reverse complement strand
CACCTACCTGACCGCCGATGACGCAACCGGGGAAGCCCTGCTGGTGGACCCCGTACTGGAACAGGTGGAGCGGGACCTGAGCCTGCTGCGGGAACTGGGCCTGACCCTGAAGTACAGCCTGGAGACGCACCTGCACGCCGACCACATCACGGCCGGGGGGCGTCTGCGGGAACTGACCGGTTGCGAGACGGTGGTGCCTGCCGGGGCTAATGCCGAATGCGCCAACCGGTTTATGGGGGACGGCGATCGCCTCAGTCTCGGCTCGATCAGCGTGGAAGCAATCGAAACCCACGGCCACACCGACAGCCATGTGGCGTTCCTGATCAACGGCACGGAACTGCTCACCGGCGATTCGCTGTTCATCCGCGGCTGCGGTCGCACCGACTTCCAGAGCGGTGATGCCGGGCAGATGTACGACTCGGTGCAGCGGCTGTTCCAGTTGCCCGACAGCACTCGGGTCTGGCCGGGCCATGACTACAAGGGGCAGACGATGTCCAGCATCGGCGAGGAGAAGCGGCTCAATTCCCGCTTCGTCGGCCGCGATCGCCAGGAGTTCATCGAGTTCATGGCCGGTCTGAACCTGCCCAACCCGAAAAAGATCATGGAAGCGGTGCCCGCGAACGAACGCTGCGGCCGTCCCGCGGCGGCGCTGGACTGAAGCCCGCATCCTGTCGTTTCAATCCCAGATTCCAGAGGAGTCCAACCCGATGAACGCTACCCAGGTCCAGGACCGGCTGCACCGCGGTGAGGTGCTGCTGCTCGATGTACGCGAACCGAACGAATACGCCGCCGAGCGGATTCCCGGCGCTCGGCTCTACCCTCTCAGCCAACTGGACTCGCTGCCGCTGCCGGTCTGCGATCGCCCGATTGTCCTCTCCTGCCAGTCGGGGATGCGCTCCAGCCGCGCTGCCGCTCAACTGCGGACCCGGGGCCTGGAACTCGAGGAGCTGGAAGGCGGTCTCAACGCCTGGAAGCAGCAAGGGTATCCCACGGAAGGGCAGGCTGCCAAAGCCCCAATCAGCATCATGCGTCAGGTGCAGATTGTTGCCGGGTCCCTGGTGCTGCTGGGGGTGATCCTGGGCAGCTGGGTCGCACCGGGCTGGTACATCCTCAGTGGGTTTGTCGGAGCGGGCCTGACCTTCGCCGGTCTGAGCGGCACCTGCATGATGGCCAACCTGCTCGGGGCTATGCCCTGGAACCGGAGCTAGGGCGATGGCACTGCTTGCGGATGGTCTGGCATTGCTGATCGGTCTCTCTCTGGGGCTGCTCGGCGGGGGCGGCTCGGTGCTGGCGCTGCCGGTGCTGGTCTACATCCTGGGCATCGATCCCAAGGTGGCGATCGCCATGACCCTGGTGATCGTCGGCAGCGTCAGCTTCCTGGGGGCCATCCCCCACGCCCGCAAAGGCAATGTGGACTGGCTGCGGGCCGCCGTCTTCGGCAGCTCCACCATGGTCGGAGCCTTTCTGGGGGCACGGCTGGCGCTGCTTCCCTTTGTCACCGCTCAGCTGCAGATGGGCCTGTTCGCTCTGGCGGTGCTGCTGGCAGCCACCTTTCTGCTGCGCCGCCACCCCCATCCAGACGAGCCGATCCTCGACTACCCGCGCCCTTTCTGTCTCAGCTGCTGGATGTGGCTGATCAGTGAGGGTATCGGCGTGGGCGTGCTCACCGGGCTGGTGGGCGTGGGCGGCGGCTTTGCCATCGTGCCCGCCCTGACGCTGCTGGCGAAGCTGCCGATGCGCCGGGCCATCGGCACCTCCCTGGTGATCATCGGCCTGAACGCCGCTGCCGGGCTGGCAGGCTACCTGGGGCGACTGGTGATTCCCTGGGAAACCACGCTGGTCTTCACCGCCTTCGCCGCTGTTGGCACGCTGCTCGGCGGCTGGCTCTCCCACCGGCTGCCCACCCACAGACTGCAGAAGGGCTTCGCCTGGTTCCTGCTCGGGGTCGGAGGCTTCGTCCTGGCCCGCAGCCTGGGCAGCCGATAGCGTCCGGCGCCACCTTCCGCCCCCCTCGATCCGGTCGGCGACAGTCAGGCTCGCCCCCAGTACCCCGATCAGCGGGTCTGACTGAAGATCTGGTCAAATACCCCCCCATCCTTGAAGAACTTCTTCTGGGCTGCAGGCCAGCCGCCGAACTCACCGATCGTGAACAGCTTGTCGATCCTGGCGAACCGATTCTGAACCCGCCTCCAGACCTGAGGGTGGGTCGGTCGGAATCCCTTTCGGGCAAACACTTCCTGAGCTTCCGGCTCAAACAGGTACTTCGCAAACGCCTCAGCCACCTTGCGGGTCCCATGCTTGTCGACATTTTTGTCAACAACCGCTACCGGAGTATCGATCGCGATATTCACCTTGGGAATCACGAAGGGGAACTCTGTCTCACCATTCTGGCGGGCCAGGAGAATCTCGTTTTCATAATTCAGCAGCACATCTCCCTGACCCTTCTTGATAAAGATATCCGTAGCCTCACGGGCGTCCTTCGGCAGAATATCGACATTCTTATAGACATTACTGATGAAGCGACGCGCTTCCTTATCACTGCCACCCGTCTCACTCACTGAACCCCACAGAGCCAGAAAATTCCAGCGAGCAACCCCCGACGTCTTTGGGTTAGCAGTCACCACGTTGATACTCGGTCGAGCCAAATCCTTCCAGGTCTTAATGAACTTCGGATTTCTGGGACGGGTTACGATCGCCACAACGGAGCGAGTGACATTGGAGTTATTGGGCAATTCCGACGCCCAGCCATTCTTAATCAGCCCGGCTTGAACCAGCTTCTCCGTATCGGCACTCAGGGCCAGATTCGTGACATCCGCTTCCAGCCCATCAATCACTGCCCGAGTCTGACTACCGGAACCGCCATAGCTGGCTTTGATCTCCAGCGTCTGACCGGTCTGCTGCTTCCATCGACGTTCAAACCTAGGGATGATTTCATCGTAGGCTGCCTTGGTTACGGCATAGGAAACCAGTAACAGTCTGACCTTGCCCCCAGACTTCTCAGCCGAGGCTGGAGTCACACGCCCCAGCGCTGCAGTGAAGAGCGAGATAGAAAGCAGAGTCAGAGCTACCCGGCGACGATTCAGAATAAAGGTCATTTCAGATAGGTACCACAAAGAAGCTGATACCCTGATCTTCAGGGAAAGTCGACCAGCTTGACAGTAGAGCAGGTACTTGACAATCACCCGAAAACTTCTCTCAAGAAGCCCAGAAACTCATGTAAATCTGCAATAAAAAGCGCGAAAAGGGCGACCCTTAAGGGTCGCCCTTTTCGCGCAAATAAGTCAAACAGCAGACATCAGAAACATGCATTCTGAAGGCATGCCATTACCAGTCCGAATGCGACCCCTTAAGCCAGACTTCAACCCGCTTTTCCTGCAGCCAGCCCAGAGCAGATCTAATTTGCTCACTCTGACCCGAAAGATGAAGATGAAACCAGCCCGAGACGCAGGCCTCTTGACTCAGTTGAGCCGACTCGATATTCAGTCGCAGATCAAAGTCCCGAATCAGTGAGGAGAGAACAGGCGAATCGAGCAGACTGGGAGGAATGCGAATTCTCAGATCAATCTCGCGCAGCTTCAAAGATTCAAGCACAGAGACAGACATAGACAGAACTCCTGAAAGGCAAGCACTCTGATTGCGCGTAATTCCTAAGCCGTCTGAAGACTGGCGATTACTAGGTGTGGCAGACCATCCGCTGCGATCCGCATCCGACGATTTCGCTCATAGGTAATCACTCCGCGGCGTTCAAATGCATTCAGGAGGCGGGTGATCGTGACGCGGGTTGAGCCCGTTAGTTCACCCAGTGTCTGATGAGTGAGGTAGATGCGATTGAGATCAATCAGAAAAGCATTATTGCTGACGACGCCGAACCGATATCCCAACCATTCCAGCAGTCGGGAGAAGCGGGCTTCGGCCAGTCGGGTGCGGGTAATGCTCAGCAGTTGCTCAGTCGCTCCGAAATGCTCGGTCAGGACGGTTGCCAGATCCAGGTCATCAGGATCCACCGTTTCCACTACCGTTGCGGTCAGAGCTTCCAACTCGTAGGGATTCAGAGAACTCAGACGGGTGCTGACGATATCACCGGGGCCCCACAGTCCAAGGGCGACGGCTTCTCCATCCTCATCCCAGGTCAGGCTGCGGACCAGACCTTCACGGATGCGCCAGAACTCGCCCCTTGGCAGGGTCTGGCGGCGCTTGAACTCACGGGTGGCGGGGCGAAACAGTATCGAGGTCGTCATGGCTGGGGGCACTCACAAACGAATGGTCAGGGATGGGAAACACCGGAACCGGACAGCTCATTCGCATACAGAGACAGGTCATGACTTGAACTCCTGGGGATGAACCATCCCAATCGACCTGAGGCAACTGAGCCCATGACAGCAATCCTCGGTTAGCCAATCGGAATTTGTGCAATTAAAGCCTAGCACAACCCTCGCAGAATGGCGCATTTTCTCAGGGGGATACGCTGGCTTCTGCAGTATCGGGAGCGTCAACCGCTTTCAGGGCAAAGCTTTCCAGCTTTGCCTTACCTGTCGCCACTCGGCAGACAAGACAGCAACGCTGGCCAAGGCAAGCGATCAGAAACACACGCTACATGCAGGTGATTAAAGGCATTCAGGCTCAACTGAAGTCCGGCTGAGCATTAAAAACGACCGGAGAATCCCAGGGATTTCCCCGGTTCTCCGGTCGTCGTGCACTCTGCTGATACTGAGCGTGTTGGACGCGTCAGGCGGCATTACCGCTGGGACCTAATGCCCGCCCGAGCGGCGGCCGGTGCGGCCTTCCAGCAGGGTCTTCAGCAGCAGGGTGACGATGGCGATCGCCGCCAGTAGCAGCGCGGCCGCGTAGGCCAGCTCCGTTTCGTACTGCTTGTAGGCTTCCTCGACGAACAGCGGCAGGGTCTGGGTCTCCCCGGCGATGCTGCCCGAAACTACCGAGACGGCCCCGAATTCACCGGCTGCCCGGGCCGTCGTCAGAATCAGACCGTAGAGTACGCTCCACTTCACGCTGGGTAGCGTCACTTTCCAGAACACCTGCCAGTCGTTGGCACCCAGGGTGCGGGCCGCTTCCTCCTGCTCCCAGCCCTCCTCCTCCAGAGACGGAATCACTTCCCGAGCCATGAACGGGAAGGTGACGATGATCGTGGCCAGGGCCATCCCCGGCCAGGCGAAGACAATCTTGATGTCGTGCTCCTGCAGCCAGGGACCCAGCAGCCCGGCATTGCCGTAGAGCAGCACCAGCATCATCCCCGCCACCACCGGCGAGATCGAGAACGGCAGGTCGATGATGCTCAGCAGCAGCGTCTTGCCCGGAAACTGGCGCCGGGCGATCGCCCAGGCCGCCGCCAGACCGAAGACCGTGTTCGCCGGCACCGCGATCGCCACCATCAGCAGCGTCAGCTTCACCGCCTGGATCAGCTGCTCATTCTGCAGATTCTCCAGGAAGACCGGGATACCTTTGGCAAACGCTTCCACCAGCACGTTCAGAGCCGGCAGCAGGATGAACACACCGATGTAGAGAAAGGCAAAGCCCGGAATCAGCAGGCCCGTCAGACGGAATCGGGATGGCTTGCGCTCAAGGCGGGGTTCGGAGACAGACATCAGGCTCTTACTCACGGGTCAGGACGGCAGCGGACAGTCGGTCCGTCAGCCTCGATAGCTGTAGCGCTGGCCCCAGGCCTGCAGCGTGTTGATCACCAGCAGAATCACCAGGGAGAAGATCAGCATCACCGTGCCGATCACCGTGGCGGCCGGCACATCGAACTCCTCCAGCCGCTGCACGATCAGCACCGGCGTGATCAGGTCCTTGAAGGGGATGTTGCTGGCAATCATCACCACCGAGCCGAATTCCCCCACCGAACGGGAGAAGCCCTGGGCAACTCCCGTCAGGATGGCCGGCAGCAGTTGCGGCAGCGTCACCTTCCAGAAGGTCTGCAGCCGCGAGGCTCCCAGGCACCAGGCTGCTTCCTCCTCATCCCGCTCCAGGTTGCGCAGCACCGGTTCCACCGTGCGCACTACGAACGGCAGCGAGATGAAGATCATTGCGATCGCCACTCCCGTCTGGGTGAAGGCAATCTTGATCCCCGCCGGAGCGAAGAACTGGCCGATCCAGCCCTGCTCGCTGTAGATACTGGCCAGAGTCAGCCCCGCCACCGCCGTCGGCAGTGCGAACGGCAGATCGATCAGCGAATCCAGCAGCCGCTTGCCGGGAAACTCCTCCCGTACCAGGGCCCAGGCGATGATCAGACCGGCTAGCCCGTTGATCAGACCCGCCAGCAGCGACAGACCGAAACTCACCTTGTAGGAAGCGATCGCCACCGGCTGGGTCGCCAGTTCCCAGAAGCGACCCCAGCCCACCTGGGTCGACTTGAGGATCATCGCCGCCATCGGAATGAACAGCATCGTCGTCAGGTAGAACCAGACAAACTGCCAGGGCAGGGATGGCAGGCGCAGTTTGGGCATCGCAAATCGTTTCACAGGTCCACCGTCCTACTTGGCATCGATGATGCGATCAAACAGGGCCCCATCGGCGAAGAACTGCGTCTGAATCGCCTTCCAGCCCCCCAGATCCTGAGCGGTGAACAGGGTCTTCACCACCGGGAACTGCGTGCGGTAACGCTGCTGCAAGTCCGGCAGCACCGGCCGGAATCCGGCTTTTGCAAATTCCTCCTGAGCCGCCGGGGTATAGAGGAATTTCACGAAGGCCTCCGCCACCTTGCGGGTGCCATGGCGGTCGACATTGCGATCCACCACCGCCACCGGAGCATCGATGCTGATGTTGACCGCCGGAATCACATAATCGATCGACTGACCGTTGGCCCGCGCCAGCAGCACTTCATTCTCGTAGTTGATCAGCACATCGCCCTGGCCCTGCTTGGCGAAGATGTCCGTCGCTTCCCGCGCATCCTTGGGCAGCACCGGCACATTGCGGTAGACCTTGGTCACAAATGCGTCAGCCTGGGCCGGACTGCCGCCGGTCCGGGTCACCGACCCCCAGAGCCCCAGGAAGTTCCAGCGGGCACCCCCGGAGGTCTTTGGGTTGGCCGTCACCACCTGCAGCCCCGGCTTCCCCAGATCAGCCCAGTCCTTCACCTGCTTCGGGTTCCCCGGCCGGGTCACCAGCACCGCCACCGAGCGGGTCACCGTGGCATCATTCGGTGCTTCCTTCTGCCACCCCGGCTGGATCAGCCCCGCCTTCTCAATCCGGCTGATATCCGGCTCCAGCGCCAGCGCCACCACATCCGCCTCAAGGCCATCAATCACGGCCCGGGCCTGACTGCCGGAACCGCCGTAGCTCTGATTGATGCGCACCTCCTCGCCGGTACGGGCCTTCCAGTCGGCCACAAACTTGGGAATAATCCGGCGATAGGCCGACTGGGTAACCGCGTAGGACACCAGTTTCAGCTCCACGCTTTTGCCGCCCCCGGAGGAGCCGGAGCAGCCCGCCAGGCCACCCAGCAGCAGAGCCGCACCCGCCAGGCTGAGCGCCCGGTGTCCGGTAACGGTCATTCTGGAAGGCTGGCTCATCAGTAATCTCCGAAAATAACTGCGTGATTTGCAGGTTTACTCCTCACGACTGTATCATGGGGCCGAGCACTGCTCATGCAGGCGGAGGCAGCCCGTTGTCAGCAGCCCGCCATCCGCACCATCTTCGAATTCAGGGAACGGATAGGTCCCCCTGTAGGGCCATCCGCACCCGCTGTCTCCGTCCCGAGGACTTGCCGTGGGTATCAAGGTCGAGAACGTCTCCAAGCGCTTCGGTGGCTTCCAGGCCGTCGATAACGTCAGCGTCGAGATCGAAACGGGCTCTCTGGTGGCACTGCTCGGTCCCTCCGGTTCCGGAAAGTCCACCCTGCTGCGGCTGATTGCCGGTCTCGAGCAGCAGGATGAGGGACGCATCTGGCTGACTGGCCGGGATGCCACCTATAAGTCCGTGCAGGAACGGCAGATCGGCTTCGTCTTCCAGCACTTCGCTCTCTTCAAACACCTGACCGTGCGCGAGAACATCGGCTTCGGCCTCGACCTGCGCAAGTGGCCCAAGCCCCGCATCCGGGCCCGGGTGGATGAACTGCTGGAACTGATTCAGCTTCAGGGCTTCGGCGAACGCTTCCCGTCCCAGCTGTCCGGTGGTCAGCGCCAGCGCGTCGCCCTGGCCCGGGCCCTGGCGGTGCAGCCCCCGGTGCTGCTGCTTGACGAACCCTTCAGTGCCCTCGATGCCAAGGTCCGCAAGGAACTGCGCGCCTGGCTGCGTCGTCTCCACGACGAAGTGCACGTCACCACCGTGATCGTCACCCACGACCAGGAGGAGGCCATGGAGGTCTCCGACCGCATCGTCGTCATGAACCACGGCAAGGTCGAGCAGATCGGCACCCCCGCCGACATCTACGAACACCCGGCCACTCCGTTCGTGATGGGCTTTGTCGGGCCGGTGAATGTGCTGCCCGGCCACGCCAATATCTTCCAGAGCGGTGGCATCGACACCACCCATCCCGAGGTCTACCTGCGCCCCCACGACATCGAGGTCAGCCTCACCAACCCGGGCCAGATGGCCGGAGCACGGGTGCTGCGGGTGATTCACCTGGGCTGGGAAGTTCAGGCCGAACTGAGCCTCGAGGACGGCCAGGTCCTGACCGCCCACCTCACCCGCGAACTCTTCCGGGAACTGCAGCTGGAGCCGAACCAGCAGGTCTATGTGCGTCCCAAGCAGGCCAAGGCCTTTCCGCTGCACTACAGCATCTAGGCGATGAGTCCCCCGACGCTGCGCCAGCTCTGGGGCGATTTCCTGCGTCTGGGAGCCCTGGGTTTCGGCGGGCCCCAGGCCCATCTGGTGCTCCAGCATGAGTTGGCCGTGGCACAGCGGCAGTGGCTGAGCGAGGCGGAATTTCAGGAGGCTCAGGCCTTCTGTGAACTGCTCCCCGGTCCCGCCTCGACCCAGATGGCCATCTGGGTCGGCTGGGGCCTGCGACGCTGGGGCGGCGGACTGATCGCTGGGCTGGCCTTCCTGCTGCCTGCCCTGGGACTGATGCTGATCGGCTCGGTGCTCTACTTCCACTGGCAGCAGCTGCCGCAG
>CAYZUY010000090.1:5221-9083 GCA_964481495.1 uncultured bacterium | reverse complement strand
GCGAGGGCACGAAGATCGTGCTCACCGGCGATCCCTATCAGATCGACAATCCCTACGTGGATGCCTCAAGCAACGGTCTCACCTACGTGGTGGAGCGGTTCAAGGACCAGGCGATTGCCGGTCACATCACCCTGGTCCAGGGCGAGCGATCGCCCCTGGCGGAGCTGGCAGCCAACCTGCTCTAGACCGGGTTTTTCCGTTTCTTCAAGGGAAACTCTCGGAAGACTCACAGGCCCAGCGAAATCGGCCCGGGGGCACCCGTCGATGCTGGGGAAACAGTCGTACGGCCGACCTGTTTCCTGTGGTGGTGAGGAACTGCTGAGTCATCCGAGGTGGTTCCCCATGCTGAAATCGTTTGTCCCGATGGGTGGACTGAGCGGGCTGCTGCTGCTCGGTCTGGCCACCATCACTCCTGCCGCTGTAGCCCAAGCGGTCTACCCGGTCGGAGTGCAGCCGCTGCGAGGCCAGTTCAATCAGGTGCCGATGCTGCACTCCAACCAGCCGGAGATGGTGCAGAGCGGCGGGGTGCTGATTTCCACCATGGCCGGGACCGTCTACCCCCATCCCGCCGACCGGGCACCGATGGGGGCGATCGCCAATCCCAGCTACAGCTTCAACGGCCCCTTCAGCCTGCATCTGCACCACGGCTATCGGCCGCTGGACCCCAGCCGCTACGGTGGGGTGCGCGATCGCGGCCAGCTGCTGATCGGGCTGATTGCCCTCAATCCCACCGGCCAGCCGATTCAGCTGCGCTTCGACAGCGGTCAGATCAGCACCTCCTTCGACAGTCCCTACCGCACCCGGGACTGGGGTGCCCAGGCCAACAGCAATGGCATGATCCGCTCCGGTCCGGGGGACAGCACGTCCCTGGCTCTGCTGCGGCAGAAACGGGACTGGCGGATTCCGGCCCACGTGATTGTGCCGCCCATGAGTCAGGCCCTGCTCTTCCAGGTCGGTATTCCCGCCCGGGGCACGGCCAATGTCCTAGCCCGGGGCAGCAGCAACGGTCCGATCCGGCTGGCGGTGGTGGCCACAGAGGATGAACCCAGTCCGGAAGCCTTCTTCAATACCCTGCAGCAGGGGCAGCTGGCGGCCGGACGCTACTACCTGAATGCCCTGCCGCGGATTCAGCGCCGGGACCTGTTCAGCCGGGTAAGCGGTGTGGCCCGCGGCGATCGCTACAACGCCGAAATCGATGCCAGTCTGGATCGTCCTCTGCATCTGCCCGTGACCACCACCTGGCGCAAGCACTTCGGCACCGGCGAACTGCAGATGAACAGCATGCTGGCCCGGATGCCGGATTCGTCCCTGGAGAACGTGGGGACCTACGGCACGGAATATCAGATCCGGCTGAAGCTGAGGGGCCAGGGTGAGCAGCAGTTGGTCTTCAGTACGCCCCCGGACAGTGGCATCACCGCCAGCTTCCGCGGCACACTGCGGATCGAGCAGAACGGCCGGGTCGAAGACGTCCACGTCAGTCAGCGGCCCGGGGAGTCCACCCCCATTTATCGCTTTCGGGTCCCCGGCCAGACCGAGCTGACCGTGCGGCTGGTCTATCCGGCGGATGCGACTCCGGGACATCTGCTGAGTGTGGTGCCTGCCGATTCTCCCCTGGCCAGCCGTCTGTTCGACAGGAGCAGTGACGTGGTGCGATCGCTGCCCCCCATCGGCGGTCTGCGCCTGAACTGGCCGCGCCTCACTCAGAATCGACCGACTCTGGAACTGGAGTAGTTCAGGCAGCGGGAGCCATGCGGCGGCGCAGGATCTCGGAACGCTTGCGGGCAGTTTTGTTACCGGACTCTAGGCCCATAACCTGCTCGTAGAGGGCCAGGGCCTGATCCGGCTGGGCCAGCTTCTCGTAGGCGAAGCCGAGATTATTCATAGCAACCACGTAGTCGGGCTGCAGCTTCAGCGCCTCCCGATAATGCTTGACGGCGAGGTCGTACTGCTCCTGGGCAGCGTAGGCATAGCCGAGGGCATTGCTGATCAGCGCCAGAGCCTGCTTGTCCTTGAGTGCCTTATCCTTGAGCGCCCGCTTCAGGTACTCGGTCGCCTGACCGTAGAGCTTCTTATCGAGGTAGATGCTGGCAAGCCGGTAGTATTCCTCGGCCCCGGCAGCTCCCTGAGTGACCACCTGCTGCAGGGCCGTCAGATCGGATTCCGCCCGCCGGGTCTTGAGCACCTGCTGGAAGACGAACCACCCGGCCACACCCAGCAGACCGACCAGGGCAAACAGATAGAAGAGGGGATAGGTGGAGCCGTCCATGGATTGCAGCGAACCGGGCTAACAGCAATGCTTCAACCCTACACCACCGATTCAGTCGGGATACGGTGTCAGGGCAGTCCCCAGCGGCGAGCCCAGGCCTGCAGCTGACCGCTCTCCTGCCAGCGGCGGACGGTGCGGTCGATGGCAGTGGCCAGGGCATCGCTCTCCCGACCCTTCGCCGTAACGATCCCCAGTCCGGAGGCCCCCAGGCGCTGGGGCAGCAGTGTCCAGTTGGGGTAGGCCTGCTTCCAGCCCACCAGGACCGTGACATCAGCGGCGATCGCCTGCACCCGGGCCGACTGCAACTGCTGACGGGCGGTCGCGTAGTCGGGCACTGGCACCAGGGCAAAGGGCAGGGCACTGGCCCGCAGGGTCTCGAGACTGCGGGAGCCCTGCAGCACCGCCACGCTCGGGCGCTCGGGCAGCCGGGCCACCGGCACCGCCAGTAGACCGGTGGCATCGGAATAGTAGGGTGGACTGAAGCGGACCACCCGCTGCCGGGACGGGGTGATGCCGACCTGGGCGATCGCCAGATCCACCTGGCCCTCGATCACCGCTTCCAGCCGTTGGGGCGTCCGCAGGGGCGTGAACCGCACGGCCTGTTCAGACCCCAGCAGGTCCTTCGCCAGCTGACGAGCCAGATCCACCTCGAAGCCTTGCCACTCTCCGGCAGCAGTGCGGCAGGCCAGGGGGGGCAGACACTCAAGCACCCCCACCTGCAGCCAGCCCCGCTGGCGAATCTGCTCCAGATCCGCAGCCCGGACCGACGGGGGAGCCAGGACAGGAAAAAGGGGGACAGCGATTAGCTGCCCCCCGATCAGCAGCGACACGGTGGCCAGAGTCGGGCGCCAGTGTCGTTGCCGGTTCATGTTCGTTGCTCGATTCAGGCGTTCTTCGCCAGGTCGACCACCGCCTTGAAGCTGTTGGGATCCAGGATCGCCATTTGGGACAGCATTTTGCGGTTGATCTGGATGTCGGCCTTCTTGAGGGCACCGATCAGGCGGCTGTAGCTGATGCCGTGGATACGGGCAGCGGCGTTGATCCGGGCGATCCAGAGGCGACGGAAGTCGCGCTTGCGACGACGACGGTCACGATAGGCGTTGGTCAGCGCCTTCATGACACGCTGGTTAGCAGTGCGGAAGAGTTTGGAGTGACCGCCCCGGAAGCCCTTCGCCAGCTTCAGGATCTTGTTGCGACGTTTGCGGGCGACATTACCCCGCTTCACTCGTGCCATGATTCAATCCTTCGGAAAAAGTTGTGGGATCTACGCCGGATTTAGGCGTAGGGGAGCATCAGACGAACCCGTTCGGTGTCGGTTTCGTGAACCACAACCGCTTCGCTCAGACGGCGACGACGCTTGGGGCTCTTGTGCTCGAGCAGGTGGCTCTTGAAGGCTTTGCGGCGGATGAACTTACCGCTGCCGCTGGTGCGGAAGCGCTTAGCCGCTGCCTTGCGGGTCTTCAGCTTAGGCATGGCGAAACCAGAATCGAACAGCTTTCCACTATAGCGTGCTGTCAAGGGGTCAGCCAAGCACCTCAGCCCGATGCAGCAGTCGGCCGCGCCAGCGGTAGCCGGGTCGCTTCACGGTGACCGGGG
>CAYZUY010000090.1:0-5121 GCA_964481495.1 uncultured bacterium | reverse complement strand
CTGGGCAGCCTGCACGGCCCGGGGCCAGTTCAGCAGCCAGGGTTCCAGGCGCGACAGGGCTACGAATTCCCACTGGTCGCGCTGCTGCTCACTGGCCTGGGCCAGCTGCTGCTGCAGCCGTTCACACTCCTGACGCAGGGCCTGGGCAGGGTCTGCGTCCCCCAACAGCACCGGAACCGACGTGCCGACTAGTTGCGCCCAGCGCTGCAGATCTGCGTAGGGCCACTGCTCCAGCGGCTGACGGCGCAGCCGCCGCAGGCGAGCCGGAGTCAGGCCCAGGCGGGCCGCCAGCGCAGTCCAGCTGGTGCAGCCGAGCTGCTGACGCAGCGATTGCAGGTGTGCTTCCGTTTCAGCGGCCATGGTGCGCTCCGATGGCATCTGCCATCCGATAGTAGGGAAACACAGAGCTGAACCATTGCAGGGCGATCGCCGCCGATGAAACGACAGGGACTTGCCGCCGTGCTGATCGCCACCAGCCTGGGCATGGGCTGCCAGGGCAGCAGCCAGACCCAGCCGGGCACCCCGCCCCCGTCCGCCCCGGCAGAGCAGCGGGCCAGCGAGGCCAACCCGATCCTGAAAATCGGCATCGTGCAGCGGTTCGGTCAGAAACCCGGCGATCGCCTCAACCTGAGAGCCGCCCAGGGCCCGTTGCAGGTGCAGTTCGGCAACCGCCGCCTCAGCGTCCCCAGCCTGACGGTGAGCGTGCGGCTGAAGCCGGGAGCCACCGAGGAACAGCTGGTGCTGAGCAGCCACCGCAGCTTCGAGAGCGCCGAGGCCGAGGCTGAGCATTGGCACCAGCAGGGCATCGCCACGGAACTGGCCCAACCGGCGACCTGGGAAGTCTGGGCTGATCGCCAGCACTACCCGACTCCAGCCAGCCGCCAGACCCTGGCCCGCGACCTACAGCAGCGGGGCCAGACCGTGCAGTGGCGCCGCCAACCGGCCAGCGGACGGCCGGTGCTGGTGGTGCAGGTGGGCCAGCGCCGCTTCGAGACACCGGAGCTGACCCTGGAGGGCCAGGGCGGGCTGCGGGTGGACGGCCATCTCTACCCCGGCAACCTCAGCCTGCAGCCCAATGCCTACGGCAGCTACACGCTGATCAACCAGGTTCGGTTGGAGGACTACCTGCGGGGGGTGGTGCCCCACGAACTGGGGCCTCGGGCTCCCGCCGCTGCCGCCGCCGCCCAGGCCGTGCTGGCCCGCACCTACGTACTGCGGAATCTGCGCCGTTTCCGGATCGACGGCTATGAACTCTGCGCCGATGAGCAATGCCAGGTCTACCGCGGCTGGCAGGAGCCCAGCCCGTCTTCGGACCGGGCGATCGCCCGCAGCCGCGGTCTGGTGCTCAGCGACGATGGGCAACTGATCGACGCCCTCTACTCCGCCAACAGCGGCGGCGTCACCGCCCGATTCGACGACACCTGGCGCGGTCAGCCCAGACCCTATCTGGTGGCGGTGGTGGACAGTATTCAGGGGGCCTGGAACCTCCAGCAGGCGCCCCTCAATCAGGAGGCCAATCTGCGCCGCTTCCTGGCCCGGAACGATGGCTTCAACAGCAGTGGCTGGCCCCGCTTCCGCTGGCAGGTGCAGCGCACCCAGGCGGAACTGACCAGCCTGCTGCAGCGCTATCTGGCCAGCCGCAAGCATCCCCTGGCCCGGTTCCGCGAAGTCCGGGACATCCGGGTCAGCGATCGCAGCCCCAGCGGTCGGGCCCTGCGGATGACGGTAACCACCGACCGGGGTCCCGTCATTCTGGAGCGTGACGAGCTGCGGCGGGCCTTCCGGGGCCTCTACAGCACTCTGTTCTATCTGGAGCCGGTACGGCAGGGCGATCGCCTGCTGGCGGTGTGGTTCATCGGCGGTGGCTTCGGCCACGGCGTCGGCCTCAGCCAGACCGGCAGCTATCACCTGGCCGACGCAGGCTGGGACTTCCGGCGCATCCTCGGGTTCTACTTCCCGGGCACGACCCTGACCCCGCTGCAGCCCGGTCAGCTGCTCTGGACACCGACGGCGAAGCCGGAAACGTATGCTGATTAGAGCCCTTCCGGGCCCGGCCAGCCCCCACGGAACCGCTGCATGACGACTGAGCCCGCTCCGGTGAGCGCCCCTGCATCCATCGCCACGACCACCGACTACTACGGTCACCTGGGCGGCCGCCGTCTCAAGGCCGCCGGTCTGCTGGGTCTGCTCTGGGGAGGCTCCATCGGTCTGCACTACACCCCCGTCGGCCCCTGGGTGGGTTACGGACTGGCCGGCCTGTTCGGATTCCATGCCCTGCGCCTGCTCACCGCCGCCGCCGCCACCGAACCCGCGCCCCTGGATGACAGCAGTCGGGCAGACTGGCCCACCGTGGCCCTGCTGGTGGCGGCCAAGAACGAGGAGGGCGTAATCGGTCGGCTGGCAGAGGAACTCTGCAGTCTCGACTACCCGGCCGAGAAACTGCAGGTCTGGATCATCGACGACGCCAGCAGCGATCGCACGCCCGAGATTCTGGCCCAGCTGCAGCAGCGACTGCCCCAGCTGCAGGTGCTGCGGCGGGAGGAGGGAGCCAAGGGCGGCAAGTCCGGGGCGCTCAACGCCTGCTGGCAGGTAAGCGGCGGCGAGTTCGTGGCCGTCTTCGACGCCGACGCCCAGGTGCCGCGCAATCTGCTGCGGCAGGTGCTGCCCCAGTTCGCTGACCCGGTCATCGGCGCGGTCCAGATCCGCAAAGCCGTCAGTAATTACGACACCAACTTCCTCACCCACAGCCAGCGGGCGGAAATGACGGTCGATGCCTTCTTTCAGCAGCAGCGGATCGCCATCGGCGGGCTGGGCGAACTGCGGGGCAACGGCGAGGTCCTGCGCCGCACCGCCGTGGACCGCTGCGGCGGCTTCAACGAGGAGACGATCACCGACGACCTCGACCTCACCTTCCGCCTGCACCTCGACGGCTGGCGCATCGGCTTCCAGCTGTTCCCGGCAGTGGGCGAAGAGGGCGTGACCCAATGGAAAGCCCTCTGGCCACAGCGCAACCGCTGGGCCGAGGGGGGCTACCAGCGCTTTCTCGACTACTGGCCCTGGCTGCTCTCCGGTCGGCTCGGCCCGGCCCGCACCTACGACATGGCGATGTTCTGGGTGACCCAGTATTTTCTGCCGACGGTGGGCATTCCCGACTTCATCGGAGCGGCACTGACCGGACAGCTGCCGATCTTCGGTCTCACCGGGGTGATCATGTTCCTGCTCACCATTCTGGGCATCGACCGGGGACTGGTCCGCAGCGAGAAGGAGGACAACGTCGGGCTGCCGGGTCGGATCGGCCGCAGCGTCGTCGGCTTCCTCTACATGTGCCACTGGCTGCCGGTCGTAGCCTGGAACACCCATCGCATGGCCTTCGTGCCCAAACGCTTCCGGTGGGTGAAGACCGACCACGGTCACCCCGGCGAGGCCTGAAGCCGCCGCTCAGTCGTCCGTAGCAGCCGGATTTTCGGCATCCGCCGGAGCATCCTCCACGAGCTGCCCGTTGAAGAACTGAGCCAGACTGCGGGCAGCCTTGAGCGCCGGAGGGTCCTGCCAGGATGCGGGAGCTATTGGGGTCACCGACGGTGCGGCCACCGCATCCCCAGGGACCTCAGCCCGGACGTCGGGCGCTGCCGGTCGGGGCACCGGAGGGCTCGGAACCGGCGCCAGGGTAGATTCAGGGACCGCCACCACCGGCACTGACACGGTGGGTACCCCGGGCAGTTCCGGGGTTGCAGGCGCCGGAGGCGGGGTCACCGGAGGGGCGGCTCCCACCGGAGCGGGGGGTACGCTGACCGACCGGGGAACCGGGCGGGGCGGGGCCACGGCCAAGGGCTGCACCGCCGCCAGGGGTACGGGCGCGGCCGGAGATGGTGCCGCCGCTGTTCCCTGGCTGTCGAACTGCAGTGTCAGCGGGCGACCGAGGACTTGGGAGAAGGCCGAGGCGATCGCCTCCTGGCGTAGCTGCAGGGTGCCCAGCCACTTGGCTGTCACGCCGACCACCACCCGATCGGGCTCAATCCGCAGCAGTTGTCCCTGCTGTTGCAGCAGCATCTGGGTGCCGCGCATCGAGCCCATGCGGTTCAGGGCCTGACTCCAGACCGTGGGCAGATCCGGGTCGGAGGTCGGCGGCACGGACGACACCGCAGCCGGAGGCGGCTCCGATACCGGCACCGAAGCCACCGGGGCGGCAGGCAGGGAAGTGGCAGCCATTCCGACAGTCGGAGTGGGCGTGGCGGCCACGGGGCCTGACGGCGGCACCGAGGAGGGTAGCGCCGGAGCCACCGCCCTGGGTGCAGCAGGAACCACGACCGGGGCGGCATTGGCGGCCAGCGAAGCTGGCAACAGCCCCAGCAGGGTAATCTCCAGCCAGAGCCGCGGCTGGGTGGTGTTCTTCACCTGGGCTTCCGCCTGGCGCAGCTGCTGCTGGCCGCGCAGGATGCGGTCCAGCTCACAGTCACGGGCGAAGGTGCAGAGGTCAGACCAGCTGGCCTCGGTGATCGCCGTCAGGTCAGGGCGATCGGGGGCCGTGCGGGCAATCAGTAGATCCCGATAGAAGGCCGCCAGGTTCTGGAGCACAATCAGCGGTTCCCGGCCCCGGTTCATCAGGTGGCGGGCCTGCTCCAGCACGGCCTCAGGCTGGTCGGCAGCGATCGCCCGCACCAGGGCGAACAGGTCCCGCTCCGGCACCGCCCCCACCAGATCCCAAACCGCCTCCGGGCTCACCGGCGGCGGCAGCAGGCCCAGCTGATCCAGCAGACTCTCAGCATCGCGCAGGCCCCCCTGGGCAATCTGCGCCACCAGGGCGATCGCCTCGTCAGTGATTCCGATCTGTTCGATGTCGGCAATTCGGCGCAGGTGGCCGATCATCGCTTCCAGGGGAATGCGCCGAAAGTCGAAGCGCTGACAGCGGGAGATGATGGTCGGCAGCACCCGCTGGGGGTCGGTGGTCGCCAGGACGAAAACCACCCGGTCTGGCGGTTCCTCCAGGGTCTTGAGCAGGGCGTTGAAGGCCGCCGTGCTGAGCATGTGGCACTCGTCGACCACGTACACCTTCCAGCGGCACTGTACCGGCGCGAACTGAGCCCGCTCGATCAGCTCGCGGATATTGTCGACACCGGTGTT
>CAYZUY010000089.1:5440-9147 GCA_964481495.1 uncultured bacterium | reverse complement strand
CGATCGCGCACCGCCGCAATCTCGGCCCGCAGGTCATCCAGCAGCGTCTGCAGCGCCGCCGGGTCCAGGGGATCGGGGTCGGAGGCCGAGGCGGACGTCCCCGCCGGAGCCGCCGCCTCGGCCCGGCGCTGCACCGCCTCGTTGAAGTCGCGCAGGCGGGCCCACTGCTCGGCCTGACACTGCCCCAGCTGGGCCAGCAGTTCCACCCCCTGGGCGCGGGCCTCATCCAGCAGGGTCTCGGCCAGGGCACGGCCCAGGCGGTAGGCGCGATCGGCTGCGTCGTCGGTCATCACAGACTCCGGTTACTGGACAGGGCCCGGGGCAGCGGGCGACGTGGGCTCCGGCAGCGGGGCCGGTTCCGGCTCCGGCGCGGGTTCCGGTTCCGGCGTCACGGCAGGTTCCGGTTCCGGCTGTGGCTCGGTTGACAGGTCCGGCTGCACCGGGCTGGGCATGGTCGCCAGGGGGTCCGGAGTTGCCACCGGCTCAGGATCGGGAACCGGGCTGAGGTCCACCGTCCCGTAGGTGGCCTCCAGCTCGGTCAGGGACTTGCCGGGGAAGGGCTTTTCCCCAAAGGACTGGGTCTGGAGCAGCGGCACCGACGGCAGTTGGGGATTGCTCAGACGCAGGGTCAGCGCAAAACTGCCACCGAAAGCAGCACCGATGGCCGCCACGAAGGTCAGCATCGTGCGGCGAGGGTCCGGCGGTTGGGGACTGCGATCGCGACGGCGACGACTGGTCGGAGGTGGCGGCGGATTGCCACTGCCGCCATTGCCGCTGCGACGGTTCCCGCCCCGGGAGTCCGAGGGGCGCGGGCGGTTCGCCGGGGAGACGATCACAGTGCGGTTGGGGGTGCGGTCCATGGGCGATCGCCTTGCCAGCGGCGGCACAGAGATTGAAGCCGTTCGATCGATCCAGCCTACCGCAGGGGTTCCCGTTCGGCTCACCCCGAGACGGGGAGGTTGCCAGGGGCCGGAGCCGCTGCAGATGATGGATTTCTGACTGTCTGACGACCGTGATGAACCGAAATTTGCACTTCCAGCGCGAAGCCCTGCTGCAGCTGGCCCGCCAGCACCGCTACCCGCTACAGGTGGTGCGGCTGGCCCTGGCCAGGGGCTTTGCTCCGGCCCGCATCCGCAACCTGATTGAACAGGCCGTGGCCGGGCAGCCCCGGCGGCGTCTGCTGCTGCCCCCGGCCGGGAGCGGCACCGGGGCTCAACGGGCTTTGGGGTCTGAATCACCCCTGGGACTACGGCGACGGCTGCAGGCTCTCTGGCAGCGGCTGCAGGGCGCAGCCGCCCGCTCCAAACGACCCTAGAACTGGCGCAGGAAGCGCAGATCGCTGCTGTAGAGACGGCGGATGTCATCCATCTGGTGCAGCACCATGGCGAAGCGCTCCACCCCCAGACCGGCGGCAAAACCGCTGTAGACCTCGGGGTCGAGGCCGACGGCCTTGAGCACGTTCGGGTCGACCATGCCGCAGCCCATCACCTCCAGCCAGCGGCCCTTCCACTGCACATCCACCTCGGCGGAGGGCTCGGTGAAGGGGAAGTAGCTGGCCCGGAAGCGCACCGGGATATCACCGAAGATTTCCTGCAGGAAGGTCTTGACCGTGCCCTTGAGGTCAGTGAAGGTCAGCCCCTCGTCGATGGCCAGCAGTTCCACCTGATGGAAGACCGCCGAGTGGGTAGCATCGACGTTGTCACGACGGTAGACCCGACCAGGGGCGATCACCCGCAGGGGCGGATCGTTCTCCTTCATGTAGCGGATCTGCACCGGCGAGGTGTGGGTGCGCAGCAGGTGGCCGTTGGGCAGGTAGAAGGTGTCCTGCATATCCCGGGCGGGGTGGTCCGGCGGGATATTCAGGGCCTCGAAGTTGTAGTAGTCGGTCTCCATCTCCGGCCCTTCGGAGACGGTGTAGCCGAGACCGACGAGGATATCGACGATGCGGTCGATGGTGCTGTTGAGCGGATGCTTGCGACCCTGGGGCCGGTAGCTGCCGGGCATGGTCACATCCAGAGTCTCTGCCGCCAGTTGGGCCGCCAGAGCCGCCGCCTGCAGGGCTTCGCGACGGTCATCCAGACCGCCCTGGAGCGTGGTCTTGACCTCGTTGGCGCGGCTGCCGATGCGGGGTCGATCGGCGGCGTCCAGCTTGCCCATACCGCCGAGGATGGCCGAGAGTTCGCCCTTCTTGCCCAGGTAGGCGATGCGCAGCTGCTCGAGGCTCTCCAGGGAATCGGCGCTGGCGATCGCCGCCACGGCGCGGGCCTGGAGGTCACTCAGCTGGGCTTCCAGCTCGCTCAGGGTCAGGGTCATGACAGGGTTCGGGGATGGGCAGCGGCTTCCTATTCTCGCGCAGAACCGTAGGCTATTGAAGACGCTCGGCCCCGACCTCCCATGCGCCTGCTGATCTGCAACGACGACGGTGTCTTCGCCCTCGGCATCAAGACCCTGGCCGATACCCTGGCCGCTGCGGGGCACGATGTCACCGTGGTCTGCCCGGACCGGGAACGGTCAGCCACCGGCCACGGCCTCACCCTGCACCGGCCCCTGCACGCCAACCCGGTGCACGGGGTCTTCGACCCACGGGTAGTGGCCTGGACCTGCACCGGTACCCCCTCGGACTGCGTCAAGCTGGCCCTGAATGCCATTCTCGACAGCCCGCCGGATGCGGTCCTTTCAGGGATCAACCACGGCCCCAACCTGGGCACGGATGTGCTCTACTCCGGCACCGTCTCGGCGGCGATGGAAGGGGTGATCGAAGGATTACCTGGCATCGCCTTCAGCCTGGCGGACTTCGGTGCCCGGGACTTCCAGCCCGCCGCTGACTTCGCCCTCACCCTGCTGGCGCACCTGCAGGCCAACCCCCTGCCGGTCGGCACCCTGCTGAACGTGAATGTGCCGCCCCTAGCGGCGGACGAGATGCAGGGCTGGGTCTGGGCGCGTCAGGGCCTGCGCCGCTACCGGGAGCAGTTCGACCGGCGCACCGACCCCCGCGGCCGGGTCTACTACTGGCTGGCCGGTGAGGCGATCGAGGAAGAGCAGCACCCCTGCGAGTCCGGCCACCTCACAGATGTGGAGGCGATCCGCCAGGGACGGATCACCGTCGTGCCGCTGCAGTGCGATCTCTCCCACTACAGCCTGCTGCAGTCGCTACCGACCGCCGATCACGCTCAGGGCTGAACCTGAATCTGCCCGTCGGGATTGAGGGTGACCTCGAAGTCCGCCAGGGGCACCGCTCCGGCGGGCTTGGCATTCTTGAGCGGCGTCTCGGCCAGACGGCGGATGGCCGGGACATCCCGACCCCGAACTCCGGCGATCGCCCCCTTGGCCGTGACGCTGACGCTGTAGCGCAGCGGCTCGCTCACGTCCGGCAGCCCCTGCCAGTCGCGGCTCAGCGTAGCCTTCAGACCAGCGGCCAGCTTCGCCCGCTGCTGCGGATCGCGGATCGGAGCCGGAGGCAGCACCTTGCTCAGTTCGGTCTGGTGCTCCGTTGGCACCTTCACCTTCGGCGGCGTCATACCGTAGAAGATCGCCGACGCCGCCACCAGCACCGCCACCCCGGCGGCCGGGGCCACCGCCCGTTCCGTCAGCGGGGCCTCGGGCGGCACCTCGCGGCGGGGCAGCGGATCGATACTCAGGCTCAGATCCGGCAGGGTCATCGGGTCCGCCAGCAGCTGATCCACCGCCTCGGTGAGGTCGAACAGCTC
>CAYZUY010000089.1:0-5430 GCA_964481495.1 uncultured bacterium | reverse complement strand
CCACCGTCGACAGGGTCAGCACCTGGGGCTCGCGATCCGGCAGGCGCGACGTGAGCACAGCACCTGCCTCCGTGGGTTGCAGCTGCACCTGCTCGCGCTGCAGCCGGGTTTCGGGCCGCTCCACGCCACTCACCCAACGCTGGGCGCCGCTGCGCACCACCTCCAGCAGTTGAGTCAGCCAGTCGCGGTTACCCTGCAGGATCTGGCCCTGGAGCGGGAAGCGACATTCCACCGCGGTGACAATGCGCAGGGCCTCGGGGCGATCGCTGGCACTGACATCGGAGAAGCCTTCCACCACCAGCTGGCAGTTGGGCAGCTGGTAAAGACGTTGCATCCGCATGGGGCTAGAGTTCTCCGTCGAACAGACCGGCCCAGAGACGCTGGGGTCCGGCGGTACCGGTGCAGAAAAGCAGGGCCTGGAGCAGTTCCAGGGCGATCGCCTCCATCGCCTCCTCTTCCCGCAGTGCCATCACCGCCGCCCGGGCCGGATTCATGCGGGCCCGGAAGTGACGGCGGAAGCGCTCCAGATAGAAAGCCAGCTGGGGGTCGCTGCTCACGGGCAGCTCCTGGCTACGCACCCGCTGCAGACTGAGCAGGGCCTGGCGTAGGGGCACCGCCAGCCGCTGAGCCAGGGTGGCGATCACCGTCGCCAGGGCCTGCCCCTCCTCGAGGGTCATCGGCTGGCGGCGGGTATTGCGCCGCAGGGGGTTGGTGCTGCGCAGCTGCCAGACCTGCACCCGCCCCTGAAGGATACTGTCGAGGCCCAGTTCCCGGCTGATCCAGTGGATGGCCTCCGGACCGCCCAGATCGAGGCATTCAATCGCCAGCAGCAGCAGGTCGAGGCGCTGGCGCACTCGCCGGGGACATTCCCGCACCGGGGTCGGCAGGGGGGCGAAGACCGCCAGCCGCGGAGGGACAGAGGGCGTTGCGGCCGCTGCCGCTACAGAGGATTCGCTCACAGAGACACTCACGCGGACATCCGGGGCGGAAAGGGTCTCCGAGGATCGCAGGACGCGACGGGCCTCGCCCGGACAGCCTCACAATTTAGCAAACCGGGGGCCTGAATACCCGGTCTCAGACGATCTCCGCCAGGGACTCCAGCAGAATCCGGTTCTGGTCGTCGGTGCCAACAGTGATCCGCAGGAACTCGGCAATCCGCTCGGGACGGCTGAAGTGGCGCACGATCACCCCCCGATCCCGCAGGGCCGACGCGATCGCCGCCGCCGCCCGACCGGAGTGCGAGGCGAAGACGAAATTAGCCGCCGAGGGCAGTACCCGGAAGCCGAGGCGCTCCAGGCCACTCACCAGGGCCAGACGGGTATCGAGCACCCGCGTCCGGGTGGCCTCGAACCAGTCGGGGGCCCGGAAGCTGGCTTCCGCTCCGGCCAGGGCCAGCCGGTCGAGAGGATAGCTGTTGAAACTATCCTTGACCCGCACCAGGGCCTCGATCAGCGGCGCCTGACCCAGGGCATAGCCGACCCGCAGGCCCGCCAGACCGCGCCCCTTGGAGAGGGTATGGGTAACCAGCAGGTTGGGGTAGCGGCGCACCAGCGGCACCACGCTCTCGGCCCCGAAATCGACGTAGGCCTCGTCGATCACCACCGGGATGTCGGGCCGCGCCTGGAGCAGGCGCTCGATCTCGGCCCGGGTCAGGGCCATGCCGGTGGGGGCGTTGGGATTGGGGAAGATGGCCGCGCCGATCTCCGCGCCGATGTAGTCATCGACGCGGATGCTGAAATCCTCCGCCAGGGGAATCTGCTGGGCTGTGATGCCGTAGAGACCGCAGTAGACCGGGTAGAAGCTGTAGCTGATGTCGGGGAAGGCGAGAGGTCGCTCATGGCGCAGCAGCGCCTGGAAGGTGTGAGCCAGCACCTCGTCGGAGCCGTTGCCAACGAACACGTCCTCGGGGCTGAGGTCGAAGTGGCTGGCGATCGCCTCCCGCAGACTACGGGCCGTGGGATCGGGGTAGAGCCGCAGGTCGTCGCTAGCCGCCGACCGGATCGCCTCGAGTACCGCCGGGCCGGGGCCGTAGGGGTTCTCGTTGGTATTCAGCTTGACGAGGTTGGCGATCCGGGGCTGCTCACCCGGCACGTAGGGGGTGAGGCCGTGGACCACGGCACTCCAGTAGCGGCTCATAGGACCTGGGCGAATGGGTTCGACAGCAGCCCGAAACCCTGGCTCGGACCGGCTCACAATCTAGCAGACCGCGCAGTCCGGGGACCGCACCCTAAAATCGGAGGTTGGCCTGAACCCTGCTGCCATGGACCTCAAGACCCTGATCCGCGACATCCCCGACTTCCCCAAGCCGGGCATCCTCTTCCGCGACTACACCACCGTGCTCAAGGACCCCAAGGGCTGGCGGGTGACCATCGACCGGCTCTGCGACGCGGTGCAGGACTGGCAGCCGGAGGTGATCGTCGGCATCGAATCCCGCGGTTTCATTCTCGGGGCCCCCATGGCCTACAACCTCGGCCTTGGCTTCGTGCCGGTACGCAAGCCGGGCAAGCTGCCTGCTGCGGTGCACGGCGTCGACTACGACCTGGAATACGGCAGCGATCGCCTGGAGATCCACCAGGATGCGGTGCACGCTGGCCAGCGGGTGCTGGTGGTGGATGACCTGATGGCCACCGGTGGTACCGCCGCTGCCACCGCCGATCTGCTGCAAACCTGCGGCGCCGAGATCGTCGGCTTCGCCTTCGTGGTTGAACTGCTGGATCTGGCCGGTCGTCAGCGCCTGCCAGAGGTGCCGATCATCTCTCTCTGCACCTACTGATCGCGACCGGAACAGGAACCATGAAAAAGGGGCTCCAGTTGGAGCCCCTTTTTCGTTACTTCACCGCTGGACTTCAGGCGGCAGCCATCCAGTCGTAGATGCGGCTGAGCTGATCCACGGTCACCAGTCCATAGCGGTGCAGCACCATCGGCAGCGGCCCCTGATCCTCACGGCTGGCTCGCAGCGCCAGTTCCAGGGAGGAGTCGGAGAGCCCCAGTTCCTGATGCAGAAACGCCACCAGTTCCAAGCCCTCAGCCTCGGGCTGCTGGCGGGGGCGCAGGGGGGTGACAGTGGCGATCGGAGACATCGGGAACGGAATCACAGACAGGACGGATTTTTGTGTTGACCGCTACAGACAGCGGTTAACTATTTGTTAAGGCGCTTCATACTTGCATCCCCAGACTGGGCTGTCAAGGGGCTTCGCAGAGGATTCGCACAGCATGCCCCGAATCGGCACATCACCGATCAGCCTGCCCGCCGGAACCAGCTCTCAGGAACGGGTCAGCACCGGCAGCTGAGGCGATCGCCCCAGCTGTCCGGTCATCAGTCGCAGGGCCAGGTGCCGGGCTGGCGGCAGGTGCCGCATCAGCCATAGGCCCAACCGCCGCAGACCGACCAGGGGCCACCAGCGGTTGGAGAACAGCCGGTCCAGCAGATCGGTGAACAGCAGAATCACCAGCACCTCCGGGCGGCGCCAGCGGTCGTAGCGGGCCAGGACGCGATCGCTGCCCGGGTCCTCTCCGGCGGCCACCGCCGCCCCCACCAGTTCTGCAAGAGCCGCCGCATCCCGGATGCCCAGGTTCATACCCTGGCCACCCACCGGGTGACAGCCGTGGGCCGCATCCCCCACCAGGGCCAGGCGTCGGCTGCGGTAGCAACGACCCTGGCGGAAGGCCACCGGAAACACCTGGCGCCGGTTCTCCAGCCGCAGCGCCCCCATCTGGGTGCCGTAGCGACGCTGCAGCTCCGCCAGGAACTCCGGCTCGGGAGCCTCCGCCAGGGCCTGGGCCTGACCGTGGGGTGCCGTCCAGACCACCTGGGAGCGATCGCCGGGCAGGGGCAGGATGGCGAAGGGGCCTTCGGGCCAGAAGCGCTCGTAGGCGATGCGCTGGTGGGGCCGCTCGTGACGGACCACACAGGTCAGGCAGGACTGCCAGTAGCGCCAGCCCCAGGAATGCAGTCCCGCCTGCTCGCGGGTAGGCGACTGGGGTCCATCGGCGGCAATCACCAGCCGGGCCTGAAGTGTCAGCGCCTCATCGTCGTCGTCACTGCCCTGGAGCAGCACCCGGTCGCGCCGGTAGTCGATCTGCTCCACCCGTACCGGCCCCGGCCAGCGGAACCCCGGCTGACCCTGCAGGGCCCGGTAGAGGGTGGACAGGATCGGCCGGTGCTCGCCGATGTAACCGAGGTCGTGCCGCTGCAGGTCTTCCGGGCGGAACCGGACCACGCCGGGGTGCTCGCCGTCCGAGAGCTGAATAGTGTCGAAGGCCTCGATCTGGGGTCGCAGGGCATCCCAGACGTCCAGCTGGCGAAAGATGGCGGCGGACTGCAGGGACAGCGCGTAGGCCCGGTCTCGGGCGATCGCCCGCTGGGGCGGGTTTGCCTCCAGCAGCACCACCTCCAGCCCGGCCCGGCAGAGGGCGAGGGCTGCTGTGGCACCAACAATGCCGCCACCCACCACCACCACGTCGTAGCAGTGGCCGGAATCGACCGGCGTAGGCTGCAGCAGCGGAGCGTCGGACATGGCGACCACCGGACAGAATCTGTCCTCGAGTCTAAACAGCGGACGGGGGTGGGGGTCGCTCGACCCCCACCCCCGTCCGGAGCGTTCAGAAAACCGGTTTAGCCGTTCAGCACCTGGGAAGAGGCACGGGCGGCCGCCGCCTCATCGGGATCGACCCCCTTGCGGGTGAGGTTGATCCGACCCTTCTGGTCGACTTCACGCACCTTGACGACCACTTCGTCGCCCACGGCCACTTCGTCCTCGACCTTGGCGACCCGGTGGTCCGCCAGTTGGGAGATGTGAATCATCCCTTCCTTGCCGGGCAGGAACTCGACGAAGGCGCCGATGGGGATGATGCGGGTGACGCGACCGGCGTAGACGTCGCCGGGGTTGAGGCGACGGGTCATGCCGGCGATGATGCCGCGGGCCTTCTCGGCTGCTGCACCGTCCACGCCCGCGATGGTGACGGTACCGTCATCGGCGATGTCGATCTTGGTGCCGGTCTGCTCGGTGATGCCCTTGATGTTCTTGCCACCGGGACCGATCACCATGCCGATCTGGTCGGGATCGATCTTCAGGGTGAGCAGTCGGGGAGCGTAGGGCGAGAGCTCGGTGCGGGGCTCGGTGATCGCCTCCATCATCTTGCCGAGGATGTGAATCCGGGCCGGACGGGCCTTCTCGACCGCGTCGCGGATCACGGCCATCGGCAGGCCGTGAATCTTCATGTCCATCTGCAGGGCGGTGATCCCGGCATCGGTCCCGGCCACCTTGAAGTCCATGTCGCCGAGGAAGTCCTCGATGCCCTGGATGTCGGTGAGGATCCGCACTTCTTTGCCTTCGCGGATCAGGCCCATGGCGGCGCCGCTCACGGGGGCCTTGAGGGGTACGCCGGCATCCATCAGGGCGAGCGTGCTGCCGCACACCGAACCCATGG
>CAYZUY010000088.1:0-9282 GCA_964481495.1 uncultured bacterium | reverse complement strand
GCGGGGCTGTCATCGGTCCGCTGCTGCTGAGTCTGTCGCCGATCGCTCAGGCCTGACCCTGCTGGGCCAGATAGTCGCGGTAGCCGAGCTGGTCCAGTTTCTGCTGCTTGCCACTGACCATCTGCCGCAGCTCCTCCTGGTAGCCGAGCATGGCCTCGAGCAGGCTCGGGTCCTGGGCGGCGAGGATGCGGATCGCCAGCAGACCGGCGTTGGCAGCATTGCCGATGGCGACGGTGGCCACGGGAATGCCCGCAGGCATCTGGACGATGGAGTAGAGGGAATCGACCCCCTGCAGGGTCCGGGTCTGCACCGGCACGCCAATCACCGGCAGCGGCGTCAGGGAGGCGACCATGCCCGGTAGATGGGCTGCCCCACCGGCCCCTGCGATGATCACCTGGATGCCGCGCTGGTGGGCGCTGCGGGCGTAGTCCACCATCCGGTCGGGGGTGCGGTGGGCGGAGACGATCTCCACTTCGCAGGACACCTGGAAGCGATCGCAGATCTCAATCGCTGCCTTCATGGTCGGCAGATCCGAGTCGCTGCCCATGATGATGCCGATGCGGGGGGAGGTCATAGCCGGGATCCGTGCAACAGTCCCGATCCTAGAAGATGGCGGTGTCGCGCCCGTAGACTGGGCGGGGTTGTGGATGCGGTGCGCTCATGTCCGACGCGGTGCTCACGGTTCGTCTGCCGGGCTGTCCGGGAGCTCACCGGCAGGCCGGATCGCGGCGATCGCCCCCGGCAAGGACGCCCCCTCGGGCTGGCTGTCCCCGGCGGGCATCGACCTGCAGATCAACGGTGGCCTCGGGCTGGCCTTCCCGGACCTGCAGCCCGGAGATGAAACGAAACTGGCTGCGATTGGCGACTGGCTCTGGCAGCAGGGGGTGGAAGGCTATCTCCCTACGCTGGTGACGGCCAGTCTGGAAGACATCTCCCGCTCCCTGGCGGTGCTGGCAGCATTCCAGACTACGGACAAGGCCCCCCGCCGCGCCCGCATTCTCGGTGTGCATCTGGAGGGCCCCTGTCTGGCGCCGCCGAAGCGGGGGGCTCACCCGCAGCAGCATCTGCAGCCGCTGACGGTGCCAGTGCTCGAGCAACTGATCGGCCCCCACGCCGATCTGGTACGCATCGTCACCCTGGCGCCGGAACTGGACCCGAGCGGCACGGCGGTGCCCTGGTTGCGGCAGCGGGGTATTGTCATCAGCCTCGGCCACAGTCTGGCCACCGAAGCTGAGGCCCGTGTGGCCTTCGCGGGCGGTGCGACCATGGTCACCCATGCCTTCAATGCCATGCCACCGCTGCACCACCGCGAAGCGGGGCTGCTGGGGGCCGCCCTGACGACGCCAGGCGTCCGCTGCGGCGTGATCGCCGACGGAGAGCATATCGGCCGCACCATGCTCAGTCTGCTGCTGCGGGCCGGTCAGGGCTGCGAGCATCTGTTCCTGGTCAGTGATGCCCTGGCTCCCCTGGGGCTGCCGGATGGCCGCTACCCCTGGGACGAGCGGACGATGACCGTGACCAACGGCACCTGTCGGCTGGAGGACGGCACCCTTTCGGGCACGACCCGGCCGCTGCTGGACGGGGCGCTGAATCTGGCCGACTGGGGCATCTGTGACCCGGAGACGGCGATCGCCCTGGCGGCGATCGCCCCGCGTCAGGCGATGGGCTGGGATGCTCCCGCTGAGCCTGAGGATTACGTTTCACGCTCGCTCAGTGAGCTGCTGCACTGGACCTGGGACGGCAGCCGTCTGGCCTGGACCCGCGCCGATCAGTGGGCGTGAGCGCCGTTGAGCAGAATCACCCCGGCGATCACCAGGGCGATGCCCACCACCAGCTGCAGGCTCAGGGGTTCGCGGAACAGCCAGACGCCGAGAATGGCCACGCCGACGGTGCCGACGCCGGACCAGATGGCGTAGCAGAGGCTGACCGGCAGGCTACGCAGGGCCTGCCCCAGCAGCCAGAAGGCAGCCCCGTAGCCGAGAACCACGACGGCTGAAGGGAGTGCCCGGCTGAATCCCTCGGAGAGCTTCAGGCTGGTGGTGGCGACCACCTCGCAGGCGATCGCCAGCCCGAGCAGCAGCAGGGGCGACACTACTCGTCGTTGAGAATCTGGGGCACCCGGAAGAAGTCCCCTTCCTGCTCGGGGGCACAGCCGAGCAATTCATCCCGGTTGGCCACGGGGCGGTGCTCGTCGGCGCGGACCACATTGACGGTGTCCACGGGCCGGAAGGTGGGCTCAACGCCGCTGACGTCGAGTTCCGAGAGCTGCTCCACGTAGCCGAGGATGCTGTTCAGCTGGGTGGTGTAGAGCTGCTCCTCCTCGGGGGTGAGGGCCAGCCGGGCCAGGTGGGCGACTTTCTGGACCTGGGCGAGATCGATGGTCATGACAGGGGTTAGAAGTAGACGTCGATTTTGGCGCGACCGGTGGTCTTGAGCCAGTTCTGGGCTTCGATGTAGTTGTTCGGGGCCAGACGGATGGCGCGGGTCCAGTAGTCGGCGGCGCGGTTGAACAGTTCGTCCGACTCATCCTTGTTGCCCGCCTCCCGGGCCTTCTCGCCCTGGTGGTGGTAGATGACGGCGATGTTGTTCAGGGCCTGGGGCATCTTCGGATTCAGCTCCAGGGCCTGCTCGTAGTACTCGATGGCCAGGGGATGATCACCGTTGCTGGTGTGCACCAGGGCGATGTTGTAGAGGATGAAGCTGCGGTCGACCGGGTCGTCCTCCAGCTTCAGGGCTTCCAGATAGTTCTCCATCGCCTCGGCGTACTCGCCGTCGGCCTGGGCCGACATGCCGTCGCGGTAGTAGGCGAACGCTTCCTTCGACCGGCGGTTGGTGGGCAGCATCTTCAGGATCATGTCGGCCATGACCGTGAAGGACTTGTCGATGAAGTTGTCGTTGCGCTGCGTTCTGGGCATCGGCGGCAGGCTCGGGCGCGGGTCGCTCTCCAGTTTATCCGCTCGCTTCCGGGCCGCAGCGGCTGTCATTCCCGGCATCGCTGTCTATGCTCCAGGGAAACTGCCGCCATTGCCATGACCGCTGCCGCCCCCCAGCCCCCCGCGCCCCTGCTGCTGGACGTCCAGGGGATGAAGTGCGCCGGGTGTGCGGCGGCGGTGGAGAAACGGCTGCGCCAGCAGCCGGGGGTGGCCGATGTTTCGGTCAGTCTCCTGCTGAAGCTGGCCCTGGTGGAGGCCCAGGACGCCGCTCCGCCGCCGGAGGAACTGGCGGCCAGCGTGCAGGCTCTCGGCTTCGACTGCCACCCCCGGGAGAGTGATCTCGAGCGATCGCCGCTGGCACCCGCCCCGGAGACGCCCGGCCTCCGTTGGGATCTGGCCCTGGCGGGGCTGCTGCTGGGGCTTTCTCTGGCCGGTCATAGCTCGCTGCTGGCTGCCACCCCCCTGGGCAGTCTGCCGGCCCATGCCCTGCTGGCCACCCTGGCCCTGGCGGGGCCGGGGCGATCGCTGCTGGTCAACGGCTGGCGGGGCCTGCGCCACGGCGCCCCGAACATGAACAGCCTGATCGGCCTGGGAACGGTCAGCGCCTATCTGGCCAGTCTGGTGGCCTGGCTGTGGCCGGGGCTGGGCTGGGACTGCTTCTTCGATGAGCCGGTGATGCTGCTCGGGGTGGTGCTGCTGGGGCGCACCCTGGAGCAGCGGGCCGAGGACCGTGCCGGTCGGGCGCTGCGCGGTCTGCTGGAGCGCCTGCCGGACCGGGCCACCCTGGCCCTGCCCTGCGATGCCCGGCACCCGGACCCGGATCAGTTGCGGTCGCGGCGCAGCATCGACAGCCACCAGTTGCGGCCCGGGGACTGGGTGCTGGTGGCGGCGGGCGATCGCATCCCCGTCGACGGCGAGATTCTGGCCGGTCGCAGTGAGCTGGACGAGTCGATGCTGACCGGCGAGTCCCTGCCGGTCAGCCGGGGCGTGGGCGAACGGGTGCAGGCAGGGACGATCAACCTCGGCGATCGCCTGCTGCTGCGTACCGAGTCCAGCGGTCGCCTCACCCGGGTGGGCCGCATGGCCGCCCTGGTGGCGGAAGCCCAGCTGCGTAAAGCGCCGATCCAAACCCTGGCGGACCGGGTTTCCGGCTGGTTCTGCTACGCCATCCTGGTCCTGGCCCTGGTCACCGGCGCAGTCTGGTGGGGGTTGGGGCTGACCCCCGATCCCAGCTGGATGATGAGCAGCCACCACGGCGGAGCGATGCCCGGCCCGGGGCTGTTCGCCCTGCAGCGGGCGATCGCCGTGCTGGTGGTGGCCTGCCCCTGTGCCCTCGGGCTGGCGACGCCCACCGCTCTGCTGGTGGCGGGTGGTGCGGCTGCCGAGGCGGGCCTGCTGGTGCGCGGCGGCGATGTGCTCGAACGCTGCGCCGCCGTGACGACGCTGGTCTTCGACAAGACCGGCACCCTCACCCAGGGGCAGCTACAGCCGGTGCAGAACTGGCGGGTGTCTGACTGCGATGAGGCGACCTTGCAGGCGGCCCTGGCGGCTCTCACCGCCGATGACCGTCACCCGGTGGCCCGGGCCCTGACGACTCTGGTGGGTGATGTGACTCCGCTGGCCCTGGGCGATCGCCAGCGCGAACCCGGAAGCGGGGTGCGGGCGGAGTCCGACGGTCGTCGCTACTGTCTCGGCCATGCCGACTGGCTGGCGGCCCAGGGGCTGCTGCTGCCCCCGACCTGGGCCGCCGAAGCCCAGACCTGGGCTCACCAGGGCTCGACCCTGGTCTGGCTGGCCCAGGACCGTCGGATTCTGGCGGGCTGGGCCCTGGCGGACCGGCTGCGACCGCAGGCGATCGCTGCCCTGGACGAACTGGGTCGCCAGGGTCTGACGGTTTGGATGCTGACCGGCGATCAGCCGGGAACGGCGCGGGCGATCGCGGCCCAGCTGGGACTGCCCGAGGAGCGGGTGCTGGCGGCCCGCACCCCCGAGGCCAAGGCTGCCTGGCTGGCGGAGCAGCGCCAGCAGGGTGCGGTGGTGGCGATGGTGGGCGACGGCCTCAACGATGCCCCGGCCCTAGTTGGGGCGGATGTGGCCATCAGTCTGGAGTCGGCCCAGGATCTGGCCCGGGAGGGGGCCCAGGTGCTGCTGCTGGGCGATCGCCTGGACCTGCTGCCGGGGCTGTTCACCCTGGCACGCCACACCCTGGCCACCATCCGCGTCAATCTCGCCTGGGCCTTTGGCTACAACCTGGTGGCGCTGCCCCTGGCGGCGGGCCTGCTGCTGCCCTGGACTGGCCAGACCCTCACCCCGACTGCAGCGGCGGCTCTGATGGCCACCAGTTCCCTGGCGGTGGTGCTCAACTCCCTGCGGCTGCGGCTTACTCCGTCCGGGCCAGCTCAATCAGCGGCAGTTCGGGGGTCTGCTCCAGGGCAGTCGTAACCCGCTCGAAAACCTGCCAGCAGTGGTTGCGTGACTGCAGGGGCAATTCCTCGTTCTTGCAGATGAACTGCACCGAAATTCGGTTGTCGGTGGCGGCGGTGCGGTCCATCAGTACCTCCAGGGTGACCAGCTGGGCCAGGGGGGCACCGCCGGGCCGTTCCCGGGCTATCAGGTAGTCGCCGCGTCGCAGCAGCAGTTCAAGGTCGCAGACACTCAGCAGCAGGCTGATCCGTTCATCAATCCGATCGGCCGAAAGGGCGAGTACGGTGGAGCAGGCGTATCGCGCCATGGGGCAGTCCGGATGGGAGGGGTTGCTAGGTACATTGAAGCCTAGCGCCCGGGTGTCGCTATGTCCCGGCTGATACTGTCACTTCAGGAAACGATTACATTGACGGCACCGACCGGGCGGCTGATCACCTTCGAAGGGGTCGACGGCTGCGGTAAGACCACCCAACTGCAGCGACTGGCGGACTGGCTGCCGACCTCCGGGCTGCTGGCACCCGGCCAGGGGATCGACTGCACCCGCGAGCCCGGGGACTCCGCCCTCGGTCAGCGTCTGCGGGAACTGCTGCTGACCACCGACTGGGGCGCGGAGCCCCTGGCGCCGATGGCGGAGCTGCTGCTCTACGCTGCCGATCGGGCTCAGCACGTGGCGGCCCGCCTGCGGCCGGGTCTGGCGGCCGGGGACATGATTCTCTGCGATCGCTACACCGACTCGACCCTGGCCTACCAGGGCTACGGCCGTGGCCTGGATCGGGGGGCGATTACCACCCTGGCCCAGCTGGCCACTGGCGGGCTGGAACCCCACCTCACCCTCTGGCTCGATCTGCCGGTGGCGGTCTGTCGTGAGCGGGCCGCCGAGCGCGGTCGCCAGGACCGCATGGAAGCCGCCGGAGACCATTTCTTCGAGCGCCTGCACCAGGGTTTCCGGGAGCTCGCCGCCGCCCATCCCGAGCGGATTGTCCGCATTGATGCCCTGGGGGATGCCGAGACGGTGGCAGCCCGGGTTCAGTCGGCTGTGCGGGAGCGCTGGTAGCTGATGGAGAGCGCCTTCGCGTCGCTGGTCGGTCAGGAGCAGGCGATCGCTCTGCTGACGGCGGCGATCGAGCGTCAGCGGGTGCCCCCCGCCTACCTGTTCGCCGGGCCGGATGGCGTCGGTCGGGCCCTGGCGGCCCGCTGCTTCATCGAGACCCTGTTCTGCACCGAGCAGCCCCAGCAGGCCGGGGTGATCCGCCAGAAGCTGGCCCAGGGCAATCACCCGGATCTGCTCTGGGTCGAGCCCAGCTATCTGGTCAACGGCGTGGCGGTGCCCGCCAGCGAAGCCCGGCGCCAGGGCCAGGCCCGTAAGACCCCACCCCAGATCCGCCTGGAGCAGGTGCGCGAGATCGGCCGCTTCCTGGCCCGGCCCAGCCTCGAGGCCGGGCGGGCGGTGGTGGTGCTCGAGCAGGCAGAAACCATGGCCGAAGCCGCCGCCAATGGTCTGCTGAAGACCCTGGAGGAGCCCGGTGCGGCGACGCTGATTCTGCTGGCCCCCGGTCCGGAGGCTCTGCTGCCGACCCTGGTCAGCCGCTGTCAGCGCATCCCCTTTCAGCGGCTCGCCCCGGAGGCGATGGACGCGGTGCTCGAACGCAGCGGCTACGGCGAGATCCGGCAGCAGCCTGCTGTGCTTTCCCTGGCCCAGGGCTGCCCCGGCGCGGCGATCGCCCACTGGCACCGGCTCCAGAGTCTCGATTCCCAGCAACTGCAGTCGCTGCTCACCCTGCCGACCACCCTGGTCGAGGCGCTGACCCTAGCCCGGGAGATCGACAAGGCTCTGGAGCTGGAGGATCAGATCTGGCTGCTGGACTACTGGCAGCAGCAGCTCTGGCAGTCCGGGCGGGTGGGCGCGGACGACCTCAAACGCATGGAAGAGACCCGCCGCCAGCTGCTGGGGTTCGTGCAGCCGCGGCTGGTCTGGGAAACGACGCTGATCGGCTTTCTGGAGCGCTGACTCAGGCGGACGCCAGATCCTCGGTGGCAGCGGCTTCCGGCGTTTCGTTACTGCCGGGCAGTTCCAGGCAGTAGCCTGCCCCGTAGACGGTCTTGATGAACTGGGGATGGCGGGGGTCCGGCTCCAGCTTCGTGCGCAGGTGCCGCACGTGGACGCGGATGGTCTCGATGTCGTCGTTGGGGTCGTAGCCCCAGACTTCCTTGAGGATTTCGCTCGGGGCCACGGTCTGACCGTGGCGCTGCAGCAGACAGTGCAGCAGCTCGAACTCCAGGTGGGTGAGCTTGACACTGCGCTCGAACCAGACTGCCTCAAACCGCTCGGGAATCAGCGTCAGGGGACCGTAGCTGAGAATTTCCGCATGCTTGGCGGCGTGGGGAATGCGGTCGGTGCGGCGCAGCAGGGCCCGCACCCGGGCCAGCAGTTCCTCAACCTCGAAGGGCTTGGTCAGGTAATCATCGGCCCCGGCGTTGAACCCTTCCACCTTGTCCTGGGTCTGGCCGAGGGCGGTGAGCATCAGCACCGGCACGTCTGTGGTGCGCTCATCGCGGCGCAGGCGCTGGCAGACCGTGAAACCGTCCACCTTGGGCAGCATCAGGTCGAGCAGGATCAGGTCGGGTACCAGCTGTACTGCCAGAGCCTGCCCCTTGATCCCATCCTCAGCCTTGCGGACGTCATACCCGGCCATCTCCAGGTTGACCGCGACGAGCTCGAGGATGGCGGCATCGTCGTCAATAACCAGAATCCGGGGTTTCATGCGGGCGTCTGCTCCTGAGGGGGATATCGCTGAACTTGAGACGCGTCCCGGGTCCGAGGAACCCAGGAATTCGGCGTGGCCCCGTCGGTTGTGCCGCAGAGATGCTCACGTACCGAAATGGTCGAGGGACCGAAAAGGCTCGGGTGGGATACCGACCGGCCAGCGCAGCTCCAAGAGGACGGAAGCAGAAGCGGGAGCTGCATTTATGGCGAATTATAGGCCCGGACCCTGGGATTGGCAGATGTTCGGAACAAAACAAAAACATTGTTACGAGACCCGGAACCGGCCTGCCCGAAGGCGATCGCGACTGGCCACGCCGCCCGATCCGATCGGTTATCCGTTGGATTTCGGCTGCTGGAAATGATGGTGTAAAGAAATTGTTAAATCTTCCGGATTTCCGGTGCATAAACCCGGTCCTCTCCGCAAGGCCCTGGTTGTCGGGTGCTGGTCAAGTGGCTCGACCCTTGCGAGAGTTGGGAGGACTGGCTGAGGACCGGACGATGCTTTCGCTGCTGCTGGCGCTGACCGTTGGCCTGACAGGCCTGGGAGCTTACCTGGCGGTGCTGCTGCTGCCCACCCTGGGGCGGCGCACGGATCTGCCCTGGTCGGCGGCGGCCCTGTTCTATGCGCTGGTGCTCTGGTTCTGCACCGCCCAGGTGAAGGGGGCGCTGCTGCTGGGCCAACTGGCGGCGATCGCCCTGATCCTCTGGCTGGGTGCCCAGGTGCTGCAGAGCCGCTGGGCCCTGCTCAGTGCCGAGGAGCAGCAGGCAATCCGTAGTGGCGATCTGGCACGGCAGCAGTGGCGAGCCCTGCAGCGGCAATCCCTTGGCGATCTGCTGGCGGGTCTGCGCTCCGGCCTCGGTCTGCCGGAGAAGGAGGCCGCCACTCCCGGCCCCAATCCTCTGGTGGCCTTCTGGCGGGGTCTGCAGGGCCGCAAGAGCCACGGCAAGGAATTTCTGCGCGACGCCGCCGAGTCTGCCCCGACCCCCGCTGAGATCTCGACCGAGGGGACGGCAGCCCCAGAAGCGGTTGCCAACGCGCCCGCCCCGGCCGAGACGCCGGCCGAACCGGCAGCGGCGACAGACAGCGAGAGCGCTGCACCTGCTGCGACTGCCCCCGAAATTCCCCCGTCCGCTGAGAGTGATGAAGAGACCCCTGAACTG
>CAYZUY010000087.1:7878-9291 GCA_964481495.1 uncultured bacterium | reverse complement strand
CCCCATCAGGCCAGCACCGATCTGCGTCGCCAGCCGGATCCGCTGGGCTTCGCCACCGCTCAGGGTCATGGCCGCCCGGTCCAGGCTCAGGTAGTCGAGGCCCACATCCACCAGAAAGCGCAGGCGGGCCCGGATCTCCTTCAGCACCAGATCGCCGATCTGCCGCTGGCGATCGCCCAGCAGCGGTGCACCGCCATCACTGCCCATCAGTCGCTCGACCCGGCGCAGTCCTTCGCGCACTGATACCTCCGTCAGGTCGACGATCCGGTAGGGACCGACGCGCACCGCCAGAGCCTCCGGCTTCAGCCGCTGGCCCCGGCAGCACTCGCAGGGCTGGTCCACCAGATACTTCTCCAGCTTCTGCTTGAAGCTCTCGGAACTGCTGTCGCGGTACTGGCGCTCCAGAATCGGCAGCACCCCCTCGTAAGCACGGGTGACGGTGCGCCGCTGGCGGAAGCGCGAGTCGGACTCAATGGGAATCTCCTGGTCGCTGCCCTCAAGCACAATCCGCTGCTGCTCCGACGTCAGGCTGCTCCAGGGCTGGTTGATCTCGAAGTCGTAGGCCTGACCGACGCTGTAGAGCAGCGAGAAGTAGTAGCTGTGGTCCTTCTCGGCCCAGGGGGCGATCGCTGCGTAGACCGGCAGCTTCGGGTCGGGCACCACCAGATCGGCGCTGAAGCGGCGCAGGCTGCCCAGACCATGGCAGTTGGCGCAGGCTCCGTAGGGACTGTTGAAGGAGAACAGGCGCGGCGATAGCTCATCCACCACCGCTCCGTGCTCGGGACAGGCGAAGTTCTCCGAGAACACCAGATCGTGGGCACTGCCGTAGCTGGCTCCGGCCTCGGCGGCCTGGGGCAGGCCGGGCAGAGGCACCACCTGACCGCTGGCATCCGGCAGCACTTCGATGATCACCAGCCCCTCGGAGCGTTTCAGGGCGGTGCTGAGGGAGTCGACCAGTCGTTCCTGCAGGCCCGGCTTGAGTACCAGTCGGTCCACCACCACCTCGATGCTGTGGCTGTGATTCTTATCGAGCTCGATGCTGTCGGCTAGGTCCCGCACCTCGCCGTTCACCCGCACCCGCACGAAACCCTCAGCAGCCAGGGCCGAGAGCAGCTTTTTATGGGTACCTTTCTTGCCGCGCACCACCGGTGCCAGAACCTGGAAGCGGGTCCGCTCCGGCAGTTCCAGAATCCGGTCCACCATCTGGTCGATGGTCTGGGGGGCGATGGAGCGGTCGCAGTGCGGACAGTGCGGCTCTCCGGCCCGGCCGAACAGCAGTCGTAGGTAATCGTAGATTTCCGTCACTGTGCCGACGGTGGAGCGGGGGTTATGGCTGGTGGACTTCTGATCGATGGAGATGGCCGGACTGAGGCCCTCAATCGCATCTACATCCGGTTTGTCCACCTGCCCCAG
>CAYZUY010000087.1:0-7868 GCA_964481495.1 uncultured bacterium | reverse complement strand
AGGCGAGAGAGGATTTGCCGGAGCCGGAGACACCGGTGAAGACGATCAGCTGATTGCGCGGCAGTTCCAGATCGATGTTCTTCAGGTTGTGCTGGCGCGCCCCCCGCACCCGGATCGCATCCAGTTCCGCCCGGGGACGATCGCGACCCTGCACCGCCGCTTCCAGGCTGGGCTCCAGCAGCGGATTCGACTTGGGCATGGGGGCACCGCCAGCAAAACCCCCCGATTCTATCGCCGGGAATTTCCCCGTTCAGGTTTCAGGGAATGCGCTATTGTTGAGGGGCCCGCAGGTCGGCTCCGTGAAGTCCGTCGGCCAGCGTCGGCGAACGGCTGCCTGAATTGACCGCTTCTGCGAACTGCGGCCGCCTCCGATGATTGTCCCGTACCGGGCTGTGAGTCCTCAGTCGACCCCGCGGTAATCCCGCCATCGACACTTTGCATGGATTGGAAACCTGAAATCAAGTCCCTTTTTCGCAGTCAGCGTCAGCATCAGACCCATCTTCAGCAACTGAAGCGGGAGATGCGTCAGAAGGAAGCGAATGTTCCGACGGTGCCCATCGGCACCCGCACTCCCCACCACCGGGCCCGCACCGCTGTGGCTGTGCCGGCCACCCTACCTCCGGTTGCCCCCGCGGGTGCTGAAGGGGCAGGCGATCGCGCCCGGCCCTCCCTGCGGGAGCGTCTGCGTCAGATCGACGTCCGCTGATTCGGCGATCCGTAGCCTGGGTTACGACCGGATTCGGGTGGGTTAGCCATGCTGATGCCAGGCACCCTTCAGAGGAGATCAATCCATGCCCCTGATTCCTGAAGTTCTCCTGCTTACCGGGCTGCTTGTTGCCCTCGCCGTTTCCCTCGATCTGCGGCGGCCAGCCCGCACGGCACTGACCCCATTGCCGGTTCCTATCGCCGCCCCGGTGCGCCGCCGGGCCTAACCGGCTTCGGCCTCCAGACAGATGATCCGATAGTCTCCATTGGGCGCCAGCAGACAGAGCACCGTCTGCTGGCGCTTCCCATCGGGGTGAGCCAAGGCGGCGTCCAGCTCGCTTTCCAGGGGAGGATTCCGCAGCTGATGCAGCTGACTGCGGTGGAGATAGCGCAGTCCGGCCGGGGTGGCCAGCACTGCCCCCTGCTCCGGCTCGTGACCGTGGCTGTGACGGCGGGCGAGTTCGATCGCCCGGCGACTGAGCGAGCGGATGTAGTGCAGCAGGTGGCGATCGCGGTGAGGCAGGTCGCGGGGTGAGGGCTCTGAAGGAGTCATGGCTGGCGACCGGTACTGCTCCCAGAAAGCCCCCACGGGCCGAATCCTGCGGCAGCTGAACCGCGTCTTCATCGAATCCCCACGGGAACCCCACATCCTGCGGGATCGGCCCCAGGGGCTTGCTAGAGTGGAAGCCACGTCAGCTTCTGTCTATGCCCGGTCGTTTCCGTCAGCCGCTGGATCGGGGAGCCCTGGGGCTCGCAACCCTGCTGATTGTCCTGGTCCTGGCCCTGCTGCTCTGGGGCGATCGCACCGCTCCCCAGGTGCGCAGCTTCAACTGGGCCAACCGGGATGTGGGTGCCGACGATCCGGCGCTGCTGTTCACCTTCGATCGGCCGATGAACCCTGCGACCGTGGAGCGGGGTTTTCACCTGGAGCCGCCGCTGCCGGGCCGGTTCAGCTGGGCCGGGCGCCGGATGGCCTTCACACCGGATGCTCCCCTGCCCTACGGTCAGCAATTCCGGGTGCAGCTGCGCTCAGGCCAGGGCAAGGATGGTCGACCGGTGGTGCTCAGGCCCTATCAGGCCCGCTTCCGCACCCGACACCGGGCCTTCGCCTACCTCGGCCAGGACGGTGCCGAGGTAGGACGGCTGGTGCTCTATGACCTGACGGACCAGCGCCATACGCCTCTCACCCCCGCCAGCCTGCGGGTGCTGGATTTCCTCCCCTACCCCCAGGGGAACCGGATTCTGGTGTCGGCGATTCCGGTGGGGACCACGGACCCGACCCAGGCCCAGCTCTACAGCGTCAGCACCGGCCTGAACTACTGCCCGCCGGACCCGGCAACCTGTCAGAGCCAGCCCCGGGGCGAGATGACCCTGCTGCTTGACAGCCGCGACTACCAGAACCTGCGCTTCGATCTGGCGGCGGATGGACGCACGATTGTCGTGCAGCGGGTGGCCCGCAACGACCCCAGTGCCACGGTCGAGCTGTGGCGACTGCGGGAGGGCGAGTGGCCCCGCACCCTGGCCCGGGACCCCGGCGGTGAGTTCCTGATTGCCCCGGACAGCACCAGTCTGGCGATCGCCCAGGGCCAGGGACTGGCGGTGCTCAGCCTCGATCCGGAGCGGCCAGCCCTCGACTTCCTGCCGAAATTCGGGCGGGTGCTGCGCTTTGCGCCGGACGGCAGTCAGGCCCTGGTGGTGCGCTTCAATTCCGACTTCACCCAGTCCCTCTTCCGGGTCGGCAGTGCGGCACCGGAACAGCAGCTGCTGCGGCTGCGCGGCAGCTTCGAGTCGGCCCGGTTCGACCCGACCCGCCGCCGCCTTTACCTGCTGGTGCAGTCCCAGGAGGAGGGGCAGCCGGGACGGGAGCAGATTCTCAGTCTGGACCTGAGCCCGGCCGGGGCTCCCCTGGGACAACCCCGCACCTTGGTGGAACTGGGTGCCGGGAACGGCAGCAGCTTCGACCTCGCCCCTGATGGTCGGGCGCTGGTGCTCGATCAGGCCCTGGACCGGGAGCGCCGGGCACTCTGGCTGATTCCGCTGGCACCGCCGGGCCAGGACGGCGATCGCCCCGCTCCGCCCCAGCGCTTCGATGTTGCCGGTCAGCGACCGAAATGGCTGCCCTAGAACAGGTCGAGCGGGAAGTGGCCGTAGGTGCCGCAGACGCCGTCGGCGAAATCCGACTGGCAGGTGACCAGCACGCCCCGGTAGCGGCCTTCATACTCCGACAGGTAACCGCTGCGGTTGCGGGTGTTGTATTTCAGGAACACCGGTCCGCTCAGGTCCGGCAGGCCGCTGCTGTCGAGGCTGGCGTCGGTGTGACCCAGACCGGGCAGAAAGCGTTCCAGGGCGGCGATCGCCTCGGCCCGGCCATCGGCGCAGACCCCCAGGGTCTGGTAGTCCGACTCGCCGATCAGCAGCAGCAGGGCGGCGCGGGTCTGCTCCTGCTCCTCGGAATTGAGGGCTTCCTCGCCGGTGCTGCAGACGAAGCGTTTGAGGAACTGTTCGGCGCTGTCACGGTCCGGAAACGGAGCGGTCATGGGGTCGGGTCCTTGCGGCAGTCCCTCCGATTCTGCGATGAAATCCGGGGTCAGCGCCGATGAGCGGCTACGACCTGCACTGGCGCCGCTACCGGGCCCGCTTCCGTCGGCCTCTGGCCACCGCCCATGGCCCCTGGGTCTGGCGCGAGGGGCTGGTGGTGGAGCTGCGCCGGGGCGATCGCTGCGGCCGTGGGGAAATCGCCCCGCTGCCGGCCTTCGGCAGCGAAACCCTGGAGGCGGCGATCGCCTGGTGTCGGCAACTGCCGCCGATGGTCTCCGAGGCTGAGCTGGCGTCCATCCCGGTGACCCTGCCCGCCTGCCGCTTTGGGTTCGGCTCCGCGCTCCGGCAACTGCAGCAGGATGACCTGATGCAGCCCGCTGAGGTGATCAGTGCGGTGCTGTTGCCCACGGGGGTGGCGGCTCTGGCGCTGGAGTCGTTCCCGGCCGCGCCTTGCTTCAAGTGGAAGATCGGTGTCGCTGCCCCGGAGCAGGAGCAGTCCTGGCTGGCCCGACTGCTGGAGCGGTTGCCACCGCAGGCTGTCCTGCGCCTGGATGCCAACGCCAGCCTGACCCCGGAGCAGACCCGCTCCTGGCTGCGCTGCTGTGATCGCCTCGGGCGGGTGGAGTGGCTGGAGCAGCCCCTGCCACCCGGGCAGGAAGCGGCTATGCAGGCCCTGGCGGTGGAGCACCGCACCCCCGTCGCCCTGGATGAATCCATTGCCGGGCTGGAGCAGTTGCGGCACTGGGCCGACTGGCCGGGACCGCTGGTGCTGAAACCGGCGATCGCCGGGGATCCCCGGGACCTGCTGGCATTTCTGGCCCAACGGCCGCTGGATCTGGTGATCTCGTCGGTGTTCGAGGTGGATGCGGGACGGGGGATGGTGCGGGACCTGGCCCGCCGCTGCGGCAATCCGCATCGGGCGATGGGGCTGGGCACCGCCGACTGGCTGGAGGCCCCGGAATGGTTGACCTGACGGGGCTGCAGCAGGCGCTGGTGGAGAATCGCCTGCAGGGGCTGGACCCGGATCTGCTGCGCCGGAGTTGGGAACACCCTCCCACAGCAGAGGCGCTGCTGCTGGAGCCCCAGCCGGAACGGCTGATGGGCCAGCTATTTGCCCGGCTGGCGGCGGGACAGCCTACCTTCCTGGGTAACCCGGCCTGGTCGGAGCGGGAACAGCGGCTGGCCCGGGAGATGACGGCGACAGTCCCCGGCGATCGCCCCTGGATCGGTATCCCCACCGGCGGCACCAGCGGTCGATTGCGCTTTGCGGTGCATACCCCTCACACCCTGACAGCAGCGGTGGAGGGACTGCGGGCGGTGGGGTGGCTGGGCCATCGCCTCGACAGCTGGTGCATGCTGCCGCTGTTCCACGTCAGCGGCCTGATGCAGCTCTGGCGAAGCCTCGGCACCGGTGGCCGCTTCCGCTGGCAGGCCTACCGGCAACTGGAGGGGGCGATCGCCTGCGGTGAACTGCTGCCGGACCCCGAGGGCTATGCACTGTCGCTGGTGCCGACCCAACTGCAGCGACTGCTGCCCCAGGGGGCCGATTGGCTGCGTCGTTGCCGCGTGATCTTTCTGGGTGGAGCCCCGGCTTGGCCGACACTGCTCATCCAGGCACGGCAGTTGGATCTGCCCTTGGCCCCCTGCTACGGCATGAGCGAGACGGCGGCAATGGTGACGCTGCTGGCCCCCCGGGCGTTCCGGGCGGGTGCCGAGGGTGCGGGGCCACCGCTGCCCCACGTGGCGCTGACCCTGGAGCCGGAGGGGGCGCTGGCGCTGCGATCGCCCTCCCTGGCCCTGGGCTACTGGGAAGCTCCCGGGCAGCTGGTACCGCTGACGGGTGAGGGTCAGCCCTTCCGGCCCGATGACCGGGGTGAGTGGACTCCGGCGGGGCTGCGGCTGCTGGGACGGGCCAGCGACAAAATCCTCAGCGGCGGCGAAAACGTCTGGGCGGGCGAAGTGGAAGCGCAGATCCGCGCAACAGGACTGGTGGCGGATGTGGCGGTCCTCGGGGTGCCGGATGCCGACTGGGGGCAGCGGGTAGCAGCGGCGGTGGTGCTGCAGCCGGGGACTGACCTGCCGACCCTGGAGGCAGCGCTGCGATCGCGCCTCGCCCCCTACAAACGCCCCAAGCAGTGGCTCTGCCTGCCCTCCCTGCCCCGCAACAGCCAGGGCAAAGTGAACCGGCCCCCGTTGCTGGCGCAACTGCAGACCTGAGCTACAGATTCGACATCAGCCTGGCCTTACGCAGGAAGAAGCTCAGGACTGTCTCCTCGCGGGTGATGATGTCCGCCTGACCGGGCATGCCCGCCTGCAGGCTGCAGCGCTGACTCTGGCTGCGCAGCTGGGCCGCATCCGGGCGGATCGTCACCTCGTAGCTGGCGGGAGCCGCGGGACTGCTGCTGCCTTCTGGGGCTCGGGGGGCGGCGATCGCGTCGGAGGAGATTGCCGTCACCTGACCGGCCAAGGTGCCGAAGTCGGGGTAAGGGCAGGAGCCGATGCGCAGGGCGACCCGCTGGCCCAGCTTCAGCTTGCTGATGTCCTCGGTGGGTACTTGGGCCTTGACCACCAGCCGGGCGTTATCCGGCAGCATCTGGGCGAGCACGGTCCCGGCGGCCACCACCTGACCTGGGTTGCGCAGCTGGAACTGCTGCAGATGACCGCTGACCGGGGCCCGAACGACGGTGTTATCCAGTTCCACCCGGGTCTGACGCAGGTTCTCCCGGTCCTCCTGCAGGCGACGCTGCAGATCCGCCTGGCTCTGCAGCAGTTGCTGCTGTTCCTGGCGCAGGCGGGCAATGCTGGCCAGACCGCTCGACTGTTCCTGCAGGCGGCGCTGCTCGGTGCGCACCACCTCGCCCCGGTCCGGGTTGAGGCTGGTGTCGGCCTTGAGGCGGCGGGCGATCGCCACCTTCAGGTTGGCCTCCTTCTCCCGCATCTGTAGTTGGGAAATGGCACCGGTGTTCTGCAACTGGCGGTAGCGGTTCAGCTCCTCCCGGGCCAGATCCACCGCAGCGGCGGCCTCCTGGGATTCCGCCAGGGCAATCTGGCGGCGATCGCGGTAGCTACGCTGGCTGACGGCTACCTCGGCATTACTGGCGGCCATCACCCGATCCAGCGCGGCCTGCTCCAGCCGGATCTGGCGCTCCTTATCGGCCAGCTGCAGCTGCACCTGCCGCTGCTGCAGTTCCGACTGGGCGATGCTGCTGCGCAGCTGCCGCTCCCGGGTCAGCAGGCGGGAGTCATCCAGCCGGGCCAGCACCTGTCCCTGGTGCACCCACTGGTTGTCCCGGGCCAGAATCTGCAGCACTTTGCCCTCGCTGGTGGCCTGCACCTGGCGCAGTTCCCCCTCGGGCCTCACGACGGCGCTGGCCTTGACCACGACCCGGTACTGGAGAACGGCGCCGAGCACCACTGCCAGGCCGAAGCCGCCCAGCAGCACCCAGCCGCCGACCCGGCTCCAGCGGCCGATGGCGGGCAGGAAGTCCTCGGCCTGCACCTCCGGCAGGCTCTGGGGAATCAGGGCCCCCGGCAGATCCGGGATGGCGGGAAGATGTTCCTGGGTCATGGGGGTTCAGGGGCGAAGGTATTCCTGGTGCTGACCGGGCAGGGCCAGCAACTCCTTGGGATGGCCCTGGAAGCGGACGGTGCCGCGCTCCAGATAGACGACGTAGTCGGCCCGCAGCACGACCCGGGGGCGGTGGCTGATCAGGATGGTGGTGCGGCCCTGGCGGTGGGCCAGCAGCTGCTCGAGCACTTCGCCCTCCAGCACCGGGTCGAGAGCACTGGTGGACTCGTCGAGAATCAGCACCTCCGGGTTGGCCAGCAGGGCGCGGGCAATCGCCAGCCGCTGCTTCTGGCCACCGGAGAGGTTGGCGCCGAACTCGCCGAGGACGGTGTGGTACTGGTCCGGCAACTCGCTGATGAAGCCGTCCGCCAGGGCGATGCGGCAGGCTTCGACAATCGCCTCGAAGCTGGCATCGGGGTAGGCGAAGCGGAAGTTATCGAGGATCGAGCGACTCCAGAAGTGGGCCTCCTGGGGGATCAGCACCACCTGCTGGCGCAGGCATTCCAGATCGATGTCACGCAGGTTGTAGGGACCGAAGCGGATGTTGCCGCTCTGGGGCGGGTAGAGCCCGGCCAGCAGTTTCACCAGGGTGCTCTTGCCGCAGCCGGACTGGCCGACGATGGCGGTCACCTGCCCGCCGGGGATGACGAGGTTGAAGTCCTTGAGCAGGTCGACCCGGCCGACGTGGTGGAAGCTGACGTCGCTGCAGCTGATCATGCTGCCCCGAGGCAGGGTGACGCTGGGCTTGCGGGCCTGGGCATCGGTTTCGGGCGTGGCGTCCATCACTTCCCCGAGACGCTGCACCACCACCCGGGCCGTGAGCAGTTCATCCACCAGCCCGACCATCATCCCCAGGAAGCCGAGGCAGTTGCCGCTCATGCCGCTGAAGGCGATCAGCTGACCGATACTGATCTGTCGTTCGATCACGCTGTAACTGCCCAGCCAGAGAATCAGAATGGTGACCAGACTCGACAGGAATGTGGTCAGACTGCTCTCGAGGATGTTCAGCCTGAAAACACCCCAGCTGTGATTGCTGAGGCGACCGAAGTTGCGCTGG
>CAYZUY010000086.1:6500-9421 GCA_964481495.1 uncultured bacterium | reverse complement strand
CGTCCACCGTCAGGGCCGGGGCGTTGCCCTGGGCTTCACCCAGACCGGCCGAGATTCGCGGTGAAGCCATGGCCATGTCGGCCATCTCGGCGTGATGGTGGCTGTGCCCGCCGCCGTGACCGACCGACAGACCGCCCATGCGCTGGTAGACATCGAGGCTGTAGATGGCCAGGCCGAAGACAATCACCACCGGGATGGCGGTCCAGAGGGCTTCAAGGGCCAGATTGCCCTCGACCGGTTCCGGATCGCCGGTCTCACCGGGGCGGCGGCGGAAGCGCCAGACGGCGTAGATCAGCACCCCCTGGACGATCAGGAACAGGCCCGTGGCGATGGTGATCATCGTGTCGAACAGGCCGTCGATCAGAGGCGCATCGGTGGAGGCGGCCTCGGGCATCAGGCCGTGGTGCCGACCGACCCAGAGGCTGATCAGGGTGAGAGCGATGCCGACCAGCAGCGTCAGAATGCTGCGAGGAATGGCCACAGTGCGAACCCGTACAGTGCTGGCCTATTCTCGGTAACCGCTCCGGGGGGTGCTGATCCCCTTTGTTTTCCTTAACGTTCTTTCCGAAGAAAAACTGAAGATCCGTCTGCCACCCGGAGCAAACGGGGTTGGGGTGGCTAAGCTCGGTTGAAAAATTCCTGCTATGACGCTGGTTCTGCCATCAACCGCGCCCCAACAGGCCCCTCGCATCCTGGCCCGGCTCTGTGGCCATCTGGCGATCGCCGTCTGGCTGCTGATGGGCGTGGGCTGCGCCACCCGGGTGATGAACGCCGGGCTGGCCTGCCCGGACTGGCCCCTCTGCTACGGCCGCTGGCTGCCCCTGGCCCAGATGAATCTGCAGGTCTTCCTTGAGTGGTTCCACCGCCTCGACGCCGCCCTCGTGGGGTTTGGGCTGCTGGGGCTGACCGGTCTGTCCTGGGTATGGCGATCGCAGATGCCCGCCTGGGTGCCGGGCTTCGCCAGCCTGTCACTGCTGCTGGTGGTGCTCCAGGCCGGGCTGGGGGCACTGACGGTGACCCAACTGCTGCGCTTCGACATCGTCACTGCTCACCTGGGCACAGCGCTGCTGCTGTTCGGGCTGCTGGTCGGACTGCGCCGCGCCCTCTCGGGCCCGATCGTTGCCGTGATGCCGCTGGCGGCGGTGACCAGTCTGGCCGTCTACGCCCAGTCTCTGCTCGGGGGGCTGACCGGCTCCCGCTGGGCCCTGCACCAGTGTCTGGGTGGCGATCGCCTCTGCACGGTCCTCTCCAGTCACCTCTGGAGCGTGCTGCCGGTGGCGCTGCTGGTGCTGCTGCTGGCCTGGCGACAGCGGGACTGGCGGCTGGCGGCGTTACTGGGCCTGCAACTGGTGCTGGGCTGGGGTATGTTCCGCTGGCACCTGCAGATTGAACCACTGACCGTGGCCCACCAGATGACCGCTGCCCTGCTGCTGGCCCTGGGCCTGGGCCACTCCCTGCCGTCTGCCGAACCGGAGGTCTCCGCATGATCGTCGCCACGCCCGGAGTCTTCGGCTCAACGCTGCTGCGCGATTACCTGCAGCTGACCAAGCCACGGATCATCCTGCTGCTGCTGATCTCCACCGCTGCAGGCATGCTGCTGGCGGCCGGGTCGGCCCTCGATCCGGGCCTGCTGCTGCTGACACTGGTGGCCGGGGCCTGTGCCGCCGGGGCCGCCAACACCCTCAACTGCATCTACGACCGTGACATCGATGCGGTGATGGAGCGCACCCGCCAGCGGCCGATTCCCAGCGGCCGGATTTCCGTCGCTTCAGCCTGGGCCTTCGCCCTCACCCTGGCCGGACTCAGCTACAGCCTGCTCAGTCTCGGGGCCAATCCCCTGGCGGCCCAGCTGGCGATGGCCGGGATTGTGCTCTACGTGCTGGTCTACACCCACTGGCTGAAGCGTCACAGCGATCAGAACATCGTCCTCGGCGGCAGTGCCGGGGCCGTGCCCCCCCTGGTGGGCTGGGCTGCGGTCACTGGTGGGCTCGACTGGCCCGCCTGGGTCCTGTTCGCTCTGGTCTTTCTCTGGACACCGCCTCACTTCTGGGCCCTGGCCCTGCTGATCCGCGAGGACTACGCCGCCGTGCGGGTGCCGATGCTGCCCTGTGTGGTCGGTGAGGAGCGGACCGCCCGGCAGACGCTGCTTTACGCCCTGGTGCTGCTGCCGGTCAGCCTGCTGCTGGTCTGGCCCCTGGGGGTGGCAGGCTGGTTCTACGCGATCGCGGCGATCGCCCTCGGCTGGGAACTGATCCGCCGCTGCAGCCTGCTGCTCGAGCAACCCACCGACCGGGAGCGGGCCCGGGGTCTGTTCAAATTCTCCATCGCCCACCTGATGCTGCTCTGCGGTTGCCTGGGGCTGGAAGCGATGGTGCATTGAGCTGTTGGGCTCCGCTCAGCGGGCAGTCTACGCCCGCTGAGCTGTGGGTTCAGGCGAGCCCTTCGATCGATAGCTCACCCTGTTCGCCCTCGCGGGCCAGAAAGTCACCCACCTGACCGTTGCGGTAGGCACCGGTGAAGTGGCCCTTGAACTGTGCCGACTTCAGGTCAGTGGCGAAATGAATCGGGGTAATCGGGCGGATGCCCTGACGGGCGGCAGCCCCCTGGAGGGCAGAGGTTCTGATCATGGTTTTCTCCTCGGGACAGACGTCTTGGGTCCCGCTGGCTTTCTCTGAGCCGTTTGTCTTCAGCTGGCCATACCCTAGCGCAGGGTTTGTGTCATTGGGGTTTCTGCGGGTTTTCTTCAGCCACCCGAGCGGGGACGCTCCGGTGGCGCGAACCGGCGGATGGCAGAATAGGCCCCAGTCGCATCCCCGCTGCCATGGCTTCGCCCCGTCGTTCCCATCCGCGCCTGCGCCATCTGCCGACCTACGGGCTGCTGAGTGCGATCGCCGTCGGGATGCTGCTGCCCCTGCTGCTGC
>CAYZUY010000086.1:3939-6490 GCA_964481495.1 uncultured bacterium | reverse complement strand
TGGGCCTGCCGCCCCTGCTCTGGCTGCTGAGTACCGCCCTCAAGTCTGCCGGGGAAGACATCTTCGGTTTTCCGCCCCAGCTCCTGCCCAGCCAGCCCACCCTCGACAACTTCATCCAGGTCTGGCAGCAGAATCCCTTCGGCCAGTACTTCCTCAACAGCACGGTGGTGGCACTGCTGACGGTGGGTCTGAATCTGCTCTTCTGTGCCCTGGCCGCCTACCCCCTGGCCCGGATGCGCTTCGCAGGGCGGGAACTGCTGTTCGGCCTGATTGTGGCCACCATCCTGATCCCCTTCCAGGTAGTGATGATTCCGCTCTACATCCTGGTGGTGAAGCTGGGGCTGCGGAATACCACCTTCGGGCTGGTCTTCCCCTACCTGGCGTCGGCCTTCGGCATCTTCCTGCTGCGGCAGGCCTTTCTGGGGGTGCCCAAGGAGCTAGAGGAATCGGCCCGCATCGATGGCTGCAGCGAGTTGGGCATCTGGTGGCACGTGATGATTCCGGCGGTGAAACCGGCCCTAATCACCCTGGCCATCTTCGTCTTCATCGGCGCCTGGAGCGACTTCCTCTGGCCCCTGATCATTCTCGACGAGCCGAGCCGCTACACCCTGCCCCTCGGCGTCGCCACCCTCGCCAGCGGCTTCTCCCTCGACTGGCGGCTGGTCGCCGCCGGGTCCGTCCTCTCCATCCTGCCGGTGCTGGCGGTCTTCCTGGTGCTGCAGCGCTACATCGTCCCCAGTGATGCCGCCAGCGGCGTCAAGGGCTGAGTCTGTCAGCAGTTCCTCCAGAAAGGCGTAGAGATCCGCCTCGGACCGTTTCTCCAGCAGGTCTGTCTTCAGGTCGCAGAGTACCCGAGCCAGCTGATTTGCCCGGGGCGCGTAGGCTTCGTTGGCGGCCAGCAGGTCCCCGAAGACGACCGACTCAATCGCCTGGGGGCTGAGGCGCTCCGCCTGGGGCAGCGGCGTCTCGTACTCGCTGCCGACGATTTCCGAGCGCAGCAGCAGAATCAGTGCCCCGCTCAGCTCCAGCAGTTCCTCGCGCAGGCGCCGTACATCCAGGTCAAGCCGCGAGAAGCCCACCTGACCGCAGATTCGCAGCTCTACCACCGCATCCTCGGTGCGGCCCCGGTTACGGGCGGTGCGGATGCAGCGGCGGGCCTCCTCCTGCACCTGGGCTAGGGACCAGCGCTTCTCCACATCGAGCCGTAGGCGGGTGATCGGCCGCTGCTCGTAGTCCTGCTGCAGGGTGGCGCTGACCCGCCCCGGTTCCAGCTCGACCAGCAGCGCCCCGCGGGGCATCTGATCCTGCCCTTCGGCGATGCTGTTGGCCTCGAGGGAGCCGGGGTTGAAGATCCAGTCGTCAACGGCGTAGTGCTTATGAATGTGCCCGAGCGCCAGGTAGTCGATTCCTGCCGCCCGCAACGGTTCGAGATCCTCCCTGCGCAGTGCCCCGGCATAACGGGCGATCTGCCCCTCCAGGCCGTGGTGGAAGAGCATCACCTGGGGACCGGGGGCCGGGGGCAGAGGGGCGATCGCCGCCGCCAGCCGTGGAATCATCTGGGGCGCCGCCGAGCCGTACCAGTGGCTTCCGTAGACGCGCACGCCGCAGTCGAGATCGATGTAGCCCCCCTTGAGGGTCTCGGGGTCCCAGGCCCGGAAACAGGTCTCACCGCTGTCCTCCTCCTGGTCGGGTTCGAGCAGAATCAGGTCGCCCCAGTCGGCCAGATGCCGCAGCCAGCTGGTGTTACTGCCAAAGGGCCGGTGGTCGTGGTTGCCCTCGATCGCCAGCACCGGAATCCCGGCCTTGCGCAGCATTCCGAGCGCGCTCTTGGCCTGGTTGAGCACGCCGGGCAGAATCTGGCGGTACTCGAACAGGTCACCGGCGATCAGCACGAAGTCGACCTTGGCGTCGATGGCGTAGCGCTGGAGCACATCCTCCAGGGCGAAGAAGAAGTCCCGGGTGCGCTCGGCGTTGCCGTAGCGGTCGAAGCCGAGGTGGATGTCCGCCAGGTGCAGGAAACGTGCCATGGAGGGCATTGTACGGCGGCCTCAGGGCCCCGCCGTCAGTGCGGCCCGGCAGACATCGAGCATGCGGCGGTCGTTGGCCTGGGGCCGCAGCCGATGGAATCCTTCCGGGGCCCCCCGGCGCGGATCGAGGCTGAGCAGTACCGGGTTCGGTTCGCGGCTGTAGCTGTCGCGGATGATCAGCTGCAGTCCCTCGGGCACCAGCCGCCCTTCCACGCAGTCGAAGGAGGAGCGGGGCATATACATCGCTCCGGCGACCCGGCCCCGGGCGATCGCCAGCATCAGGTACGTGCGCCCCAGTTCCCCGGGGCGGGGCGCTTCGCCGAACAGATAGTCGCCGTCGGGCAGGGGCCGGGCCAGGGCGACCGGGGCCCCGGTCAGGACCAGGAGCAACCCGCCGGCGATCGCCGAACCCCTCAGACTGCCCATGGCCGCTCCCGCACGAACGCTGTCTCCAACGTGCCCTAGGGCAGAGGCGGGGCCGCCAGGTCGGCAGCCCGCTGCTGGCTGGCCTCCTCCTCCTCCTC
>CAYZUY010000086.1:2656-3929 GCA_964481495.1 uncultured bacterium | reverse complement strand
ATGATTTCACGACCCCTTCACCCCCTGCTCACGATGGCCACCGTCGAGCTGCTCAGTGCCGAGGACCAGCGCCGCACCCTGAATCGGCTGGCGTCCCAGATTGTGGAACGGGCTGAGGCCATCGACCGGCTGGTGCTGATCGGCATCTACACCCGGGGTGTCTATCTGGCGCAGCAGCTGGCCCAGGCGATTACCCATCTGGAGGGGCGACCGGTGCCGGTGGGGGCCATCGATATCACCTTCTACCGAGATGACCTCAGTCGTATCGGTAGCCGCACGCCCCAGGCCAGCCGCATTCCCTGCGATCTCACCGGTTGCACCGTCGTACTGGTGGATGACGTCATCTTCACCGGACGGACGATCCGCGCCGCCATGGATGCGCTCAACGACTACGGTCGTCCGGCGGTGATTCGGCTGGCGACGATGATCGACCGTGGCCATCGGGAGGTGCCGATCCAGCCGGATTTCGTCGGTAAGGTGGTGCCCACCGCCCGGGAGGAGTCCATCCAGGTCTGCATTCCGGAGCTGGATGGACGGGAGGGCGTGGAGTTGGCGCGCCGGGCCTAGACCGCTTCCAGTTCGGTGTCGCGCAGGTGAGCCTTGAAGCGGGGACCGAAGGCCACCAGGATCGGCAGGTTGGCGCTGATCGGCCGGCCGTTGTGCTCGTGGAGAATCGCCACAATCTCCCCTTCCTGTCCCTTCAGGTCGAAGGCAGCGGCACGGTGTTCGGGGTGGTGGAAGACCACGACGCTTTCGGATACGCGGACGCGATCGCCGATGTTCATGGGGGTTGAGATCCTGTCAGAGGGCTGCTGTCTCCGGCGGAGTCGCCGGATTGACCGCCTGTCATTTTCCCACAGGCGTCGGGGATAAGCCGCCGTTCAGGGGCGATGGCGGGGTGGGCGGCTGCAGCAGACCGGCCAGGGTCGTCAGTACCAGCCCGGCACCGAAGCCCCCCACCAACCCCAGCAGATCCCGGTCCAGACGGACGGGGGGACGGTGCGGACGGGAACGGATCGCGACCGGCGGCTCCGGTTCCGGCTCGGGGGGCGGGGCTGTCAGAGAACAGTGCATGGCCGCCACGGTGGCATTGTCATGGCCGTTGAGCTGGTTAGCCCGGGCGATCCAGGCTTCGGTCCAGGCTGCCAGCGGGATCTCACCGGCCAGGAGCCGTCGGGCCTCGGGCACCGCGAACCGATCCACCAGATCGAAGTCGCTGACGCCATCACCGTTGATGTCGCATCCCGTCACGGGAACACCTGTCCGGCTGCGT
>CAYZUY010000086.1:0-2646 GCA_964481495.1 uncultured bacterium | reverse complement strand
GAAGAGCATGCCCTCCTCCTCGATCGGCAGGCGCTGCACCGCCACCCGCAGGGTTGCGGAGGGAAAGATCCCCAGGGCCTGGGTGAGAGCGCCGTTGCTGCCGTCCAGGCTGGCCTGATGGTAGGTGGCCTGCTGCTGGCGGGTGAGCTGAGTGGCGACATCGTCATCGAGGGTCAGCTGACGGCAGCGATCGCCTGTCATCCAGTAGGCGCGACTGTCTCCGACATTGACCAGATGCAGGTCGTGACAGAGGTCTCCATTGGCCAGACGGTGGGGCAGGTGCAGGGCCAGCACCAGGGTGGTGCCCATGCGGGAGACCCCACTGCGCTGGTCGTTATGGCGGAAGATCGCCTCGTTGGCCTCCAGCACAATCCGGGTCAGCCAGTCACGGATGCGGGCGTCGTCCAGGGGGACAGCGGCGCCGGTCGCCTCGGACACCAGGGCTTCCAGGCGGGGTCGAATCACCTCCAGAGCCATCCGGCTGGCTTCCTCGCCACCGGCGTGGCCCCCGAGGCCATCGCAGACCGCCAGCCAGCGGGCACTGCGTTCACCGGGCTGGGGATGGCAGGCATCCTCGTTGTGGTCGCGCTGGGGACCCGCATCGGTGCGGGCGGCAATCCGCAGACTCAGGGGTAGAGCCGCCGCCAGCTCCCGGGCCCGCTGTTCCAGGGCCTCCTGCAGGGCCAGTGGGTCGCGGCTTTCACTCAGGCGGCTCAGCCAGGGCGCCAGCCAGTCCCGCAGCGCGGGGTCGAGCCCGGGCAGCCATTGCCCCCAGAGCCAGGCCAGTTCAGCCAGGGTGGCCTGCTCCTGCCCCGGCCGGCTGATCCCCAGGGGGGCATCCCGCCGTCCGTAGAGTTCCAGCAGCCGCAGGTCGGTGCCATCCACCCGCAGGTTATCGGGGCGCAGCAGACTCACCGCCACCCCCTGTTCCGCCAGCCGGGACCAGAGGCCGATGTGCTGGGCCAGCCAGCGGGTCTGGCGCAGGGCAGATGCGCCCGCCAGAACTGCGGGCAGATCCGGCAGCAGTGCCGCCTCGGGGGTGAGGGGTACCCGCCCAAGCAGCACCAGACGCTCCGCCTCGCTATCGTCACAGCCGTAGAGGCTGGGCAGGTGGGCCTGGAGATCGAACAGGGTCAGATAGGGCAGCAGGGAAATCGGTACCCCTTCCCCGCAGGGACGCTGGGGAAAACGGTCGATCCAGACCTGGGGGGCGATCGCCTGGTAGCGCTGCTGCCAGCGCAGCGGCAGTTCCCGGCGCGGCGGTCCGGAGACCCAGAGCAGGGAGGTCGGTTCCGGCAGCGGTGCGGGGGTGGCAGCGTCCGGCGCGGCAGAGGACATGGTCGGTGCAGACGGATTGCTGCTCACAATATCAGGCCGTTCTACTCACGCTCGCACAGGGTCTCAGGTCCGGCATCCACGGCCCGCCCGCCCGCATCCCGGCAGGCCCGGTTCCAGGCGGTGTATTCATCCTGCCCCTGGGCCCGGTAGCGATTGAACAGGGGCTCAAGCTGGGCATCGGCAATGGTGCGCTCACTGCCCGTGCGGGGATGATCCACCGGGGCTGCCGCCAGTTTCTCAATCACCGCCCTGGTCTGGGCCACCAGTTGTCGGGCCTGCCGCTGCCAGTAGGGGTTGGTGCTGACCCGGGTGGCGGTCCGCTCCACCTCCCACCAGCGGGCCTGAGCAATCTCCTGGCGGATGCGGGCCAGCAGGGCGGTATCGTTCGCCCAGTCTCGGCGCCAGGTGGCGGCGATCACCTCGATCTCGCGGCTGCGGGGCAACTTCGCCAGCCGCTGCAGGGCCGGCTCCAGCCGCCCCTGGGTGTATTCCTGACGCGCCTGCTCGATCAGCTGCTCGGTCCACTGCTGCCGCAGCGCCTGGGAGGCCTGACCCGCCGGAGAATCCGGTGCCAGGGACTCGATCAGGCGCAGCGCTGCCAGCAGATCCCCCTGCTGGGCAGAGCGGCGGGCCTGCCGAAGCGTCTGCTCCTGGCGCTGATCCCGCTGGGCCACCAGGGACTGCTCGCGCATCCACCAGATCGAACCGCCCCCCAGCAGCAGCAGCGAGAGCAGCAGGCTCCAACCCAGCCACTGACGATGGGAGTCCGGGGTGTTGGTCGGCGGTGGGGTCAGGGGCGTCGGACGGGTCATGGTCAGTCGGATTCCTCATCCCAGCTCAGATCGGCCCAGGTGGCTACGGGACGCAGCAGCGGCGGGATCTCCGCATCCGCGGCGAACTCCAGCTGGGTCTCGCGCAGCCCCAGGTAGCCCGAGGCCATGAAACTGCCCAGCATCCGCACCAGGGCCGGCCAGATTTCCGGCTCGAACTCCCAGTCATGCTCGGGGCGAGCATGACCGGCGATGGAGCGCAGCGCCCAGAAATAATTGTTCCGGACCTGGGAACCGCTGCGCTTGAAGGGAGGCACATCCCGGGCATGCAGGTAGAGCAGATCATCGTCGATTCGGGCCCGCATCGCCGTTGGGATGGTCTCCACAGAAAAGGGGTGGCACCCATCGTGCCACCCCCGGGCTGAAAACGGAAAGAGGTGCGGACGCTAGCCGTGGATGGCCGGAGCCGTCAGAGCCACCGGGGTTTCCTCACCGGAGGCCAGGTCCAGCGGGAAGTTGTGGGCATTCCGTTCGTGCA
>CAYZUY010000085.1:0-9426 GCA_964481495.1 uncultured bacterium | reverse complement strand
GATCAACCCCGGCTCGGTGATTCTCTCGGGCGTGATGATGCTCGAGTACATGGGCTGGCAGGAAGCGGCCGACCTGATCACCAAGGGGATCAGCGGCGCGATCGCCAGCCGTGAGGTCACCTACGATCTGGCCCGGCTGATGGAACCCGCCGTCGAGCCGCCGCTGAAGTGCTCCGAGTTCGCCGAGGCGATCATCCGCCACTTCAACGACTAGGACGCCGGTTCTAGAATCCGCACTTCGGGGCGGCCCCGGATTACCGAGGCCGCCCCGTTGGTTATGGTCGGGCCCGCAAAACTCGGTATGGTGGGGAGCAGTTTCGCACCAACCGTGGCTGTGCCCCCGACCGTGCCTGAGGAATCGACCACCCTGCCGCGACTGACCCGGCTGGGCCAGCCCTGCGGCTGGCAGCAGCCCCCCGACCGAGACGCCCTGGCCCAGAGCATCTGTGCGGCCCAGGCCGAGGGGCTGGCCCTGGTGCCCGCCGGGAGTGGCAGCCGTCTCGATTGGGGCGGCCTGCTGAGCCGCCCGGCGATCGCCCTCTCCAGCCGCCGCCTCAACCGCCTGATCGACCATGCTGCCGGGGACCTGACCGTTACCGCCGAAGCCGGAATGACCCTGGCGGAGCTGCAGCAGCACCTGGCCCGCGAGCAGCAGTTCCTGCCCATCGATCCGCTCTATGCCGGAGCCACCACCCTGGGGGGGCTGATCGCCACCGCCCACGCCGGGTCCCTGCGGCACCGCTACGGCACCCTGCGGGACCTGCTCCTGGGCATCGAGATTCTGCGCTGGGACGGCGAAGCCGCGAAGGCCGGCGGCCGGGTGGTGAAGAACGTCGCAGGCTACGACCTGATGAAGCTCTACCATGGCAGTTTCGGAACCTTGGGCCTGATCACCGAGGTGACGTTGCGGGTCTATCCGCTGCCGGAAGTCTGCCGCACTGTGGCGATCGCCGCCCCGATCGCCGAACTGGGCGACCTGCGCCGCCGCATCGCTGACTCCCGCCTCAGCCCGATCGCCTTCGACCTGATCAGTGCCGGTCTGGCCACCCCCCTGGGCCTGAATGGGCCGCAGCTGCTGGTGCGCTTCGGCGGCGTCGAAGCGGCCGTCGTGCACCAGACCGAACAGCTGCTGGCCCTGGCCGGAACCCAACGCTGCCGGGTGATCGCCGACGACCCCGGCTTCTGGAGCCAGGAGATTACCCAACCCCTGGAAAACGACGCCGATGGGCTGGCGCCCCTGGTACGACTGGCCCTGATGTCCAGCCAGCTCCCGACTTTACTGGAACAGCTACCCGACAGTGCGATCGCCCGGCTGCACGCAGGCAGTGGTGTCGGTTACGTGCGCCTCGCCCCGGACACCCCCGTCGCCGATCTGCAGAACTGGCGCCGGTTCTGCGGACAGTGCCAGGGCTACCTGACCCTGATGGAAGGGCCGATCGCCCTCAAACAGGCCTTTGAGGTCTGGGGGTACGATGGCAGTGCCCTGCCCCGGATGCGGGCGATCCGCGATCGCTTCGACCCCCAGCGGCTGTTCAGCCCGGGTCGGTTCCTGCCCGGACTCGATTGAGCTGCTATGACCTCCTCCTCCTCCCCGATCGCGGCGGCGAACGGCTTCGACGCCTGTAATCCCCCCCGGCGCGACCAGCTCGACGCCTGCGTCCACTGCGGCTTCTGTCTCTCCAACTGCCCCAGCTACCGGGTATTGGGCTCCGAGATGGACTCCCCCCGGGGCCGGGTCTACCTGATGGACGCCATCCAGTCGGGCCGGGCGGAGCTGAACGAGACCGCCGTCAGCCACTTCGACAGCTGCCTCGGCTGTCTGGCCTGCGTCAGTGCCTGCCCCTCCGGGGTCCAGTACGACCAGCTGATCGAAGCCACCCGCGGCCAGGTCACCCGCAACTGGCAGCGTTCCTGGCCCGAGCTGCTGCTGCGCCGCAGTCTGTTTGCGCTACTGCCCTACCCTGAGCGACTGCGGCCGCTGCTGCGGCTGGCCCAGGTCGGTCAGAAGCTGGGTCTGCAGCAATGGCTGCGGAACAGTGGACTGACCAAGGCGCTACCCAAGCCCCTCGCCGCGCTGGAAGCCCTGCTGCCGGAACTGGAGGAGGCGAGTTTCCGAGATCCCTTCCCCATGGTCATCCCGGCCCAGGGCGATCGCCGCTACCGGGTCGGACTGCTGCTCGGCTGTGTGCAGCGGCTGTTCAACCCGGCGGTGAACGAGGCCACGGTGCGGGTTCTGACCGGCAACAGCTGCGAGGTGGTAATCCCCCCCGATGCCGGCTGCTGCGGGGCCGTCACCCACCACCAGGGCGAAGAGGAGCAGACCCGCGCCCTGGCCCGGGACCTGATCGACCGCTTCGCCGCCCACGACCTCGATGCGATTCTGATCAACGCCTCCGGTTGCGGTCACACCCTCAAGCTCTACGGTCACCTGCTGGCCGATGACCCCGACTATGCCGAGAAGGCTGCCGCCTTCGCCGCCCAGGTGAAGGACGTCCAGGAATTTCTGGCCGAGGTGGGCCTGACGGCCCCGCTGCAGCCGCTGCAGGATGAACCGCTGGCCATCGTCTACCAGGACGCCTGCCACATGATTCACGGTCAGGGCATCCGCCAGCAGCCCCGGGACCTGCTGGCCCGGATTCCGGGCGTCGAACTGCGCGAACCGGTCGACCCAGGCCTCTGCTGCGGCAGCGCTGGGGTCTACAACATCCTCCAGAGCGAGGTCGCCGAGGAACTGGGCCGGATGAAGGCCGAGTCCCTGGTCAATACCGGGGCGACCGTGGTGGCATCAGCCAACATCGGCTGCTACGTGCAGATTTCGCGCCACCTGGGTCTGCAGGGTCAGCCGCTGCCGGTGCTGCACCCGATGCAGCTGCTCGATCGCTCGATGCGAGGTGAGCCGCTGCCATGAAACCGGTGAAGGCCCGCCTCGGCGAGCGCATCGAAACCCAGCTGAGCATTCTGCTCACCCTGCTCGGGACGATGTGGGCCGCCGCCCTGATCAATGGGCTGTTCTTCCAGGGACAGATGGTCAACTGGGGCATCCACCCCCGCGGCAGCCTGCTGGGGATCGTCTTCTACCCCTTCCTGCACGGCGGGCTGGCCCATCTGGTCTCCAATACCGTGCCCTTCTTCATCCTCGGCTGGCTGGTGATGCTGCGCCGGTTCAGCGACTTCTTCCCGGTCACGGCCATCGTCTGGCTCTGCAGCGGCCTGGGAATCTGGCTGTTCGGGGCTCCCAACAGCGTCCATGTCGGCGCCAGTGGGCTGGTGTTCGGCTACTTCGGATTTCTGCTGATGCGGGCCTGGGTGGAGCGCAGCCTCGGGGCGATCGCCCTGGCCCTGGTCACGTTCCTGCTCTACGGCGGGATGCTCTGGGGGCTGCTGCCGATCCGCTACGGCGTCTCCTGGCAGGGCCACCTGTTCGGGTTCCTGGGGGGCTGGCTGGCGGCCCGGCTGCTGGCAGAGAACGGCTCGAACCACCCCCCTAGCCTGCCGGACCGCTGAGGCCCGGGGTTACCAGTCGTCGTTGCCGTTCTCGGTGTAGACCTCGAGGCCTTCGCCGCGCAGATAGTTGAGCGCCCCTTCGATGGCCGCATCCTCACCGGACAGCTGCAGATCGAACCAGCCATCGCCGATCCCGTCTGCGCCCATGGTCGCCGCCGCGATGTTCACCTGAATCGGGTGGTTCTTGATCAGGCGGAAGATATGCGGCTCCTGGCTCCGGACCTCGGGAATACGCAGGCGGATACGGATGGACTGGGCCATGGACAGGGTCTCGAGAGGACGGTACCGGTCGCTGGACCGGCAGGATTATTCTAGTCGGCGCCCCCGCTCCCGGGGCCAGGGATCAGGACTGCCGATCGGCCAGGGCCTGCCGGATCAGCCGGTTGGCCGTGCGTACGATGTCGTCCTGCTGGGTCGACAGCCGTATCTCGCCCCCCACAGGACGGGCGAGGCCCGCATCCCGCAGCAGGGGACTGGTCGGTTCGTAGGGCTGGCTCAGAATCCAGGCGATCGCGGCCTGCAGCTGCGCCTCCGTCAGACTGCCGTCCCGCCGGAGCCGGTAGACCGCTGCCGCCAGCACCCGCAGCAGACTGGGCGTGAAACTGAGGTCAGTCCGCTGGTCCGTCCGGGAACCCGTGCGCAGCAGCGCTGCCCAGTGCGGGCGAAGAGCCACCAGCTGGTCGAAGAACCCCAATGCCTGGTCCAGGGCCTGATCCAGGGCTTCGGGGGTGGCGATCTCCGGGCGGTAGAAGCGCTGCCGCCGCTGGCTGGCCACCCCACCGCAGAGCAGTTCGGCCACCACACTGGCCACACTGGCCCGGGTCAGCAGCGGCGACCCGGGTTCCCCGGGACGGCGACGGGCCCCGCCGGGCTGAATCAGGCCGGGCAGCGACAGCAGCGGGCTGCGGTCAATCAGGCGATCGCACAGCTGTCGGTGCATCTCCTCGGCAGTCGGCGCCGATGCTGCCGCCACCTCCGGGGGCTCCCCCTCCAGCCGCACCGTCACCGGCACCCCATCCTCGGGGTGAACCAGCGAACGCTCCAGGGCCAGCCGCAGCAGCGCCAACGTCTCCAGCCCGGACACCGGGACGAGGGCTTCCGGGCCGCCGCTTAGGGTGACGACCGGTACCGGCCCTTCCCGCAGTGTCTGCAGGGCAATGCCCGGGTTTTCCCCGCGCAGCACCAGGGGGGACATCGAGGTCAGCACCCCACCCAGGGGCTCCTGCTCCAGCCGGGTCAGCTGGGGCTGCAGGTCCTCCGCCCGGTTCAGGGGTTCCAGCCGTGCGGGGTCATCCGGTCCGGCCACCAGACGGGCGACCGGGACCAGCAGCTGCACGAACGCGGCTCCATCCCGGCGGCCCAGCAGTCCGGGGATACCGAACAGGGCGGGCAGCGCCAGGGTCAGGCTGTTTTTTTTGCTCAAGCTGTCAGGCTGGCCCCCCGGCGGCCGCATCGGCTCGGCTGGCGCTTGGGTGAGTGGCAGAGGTTGCGTCACAGAAATTCATGTGGGCTCCACTCAGGATAGGTTCGCCAACCGCCGATGTCACATCTCCATAAGTTCGGCTGATATGACGTCGTGACAGATCGACCGAGGCATCGTACCGCCGGGGGACTCCGTTACACTGCTGGGCATCCATCGCCCCTCCAGCCTCCCGACATCTGTCCATGTGCGAACTGCTGGGCCTGAACGCCAACGTTCCTACCGACATCTGCTTCTCCTTCCGCGGCTTCGCCCAGCGCGGCGGGCGTACCGGCGACCATGCCGACGGCTGGGGTATGGCCATCTACCAGGGCCGGGGCTGTCAGCTGTTCCACGACGCCGCCCCTTCGGCCCAGTCTCCGGCAGCCGGGCTGCTGCAGCAGTGGCCGATCCAGTCAACCTGCATCATCGCCCACATCCGCAAGGCCACCTTCGGCGACGCCGGGCTGGAGAACTGTCATCCCTTCCGGCGGGAGTGGCGGGGCCGCTACTGGAGTCTGGCCCACAACGGTCACCTCGAACGGCTGCCGGAGGGCAGCAGCCAGCGCTTCCGACCCGTCGGCAGCACCGACAGCGAAGCGGCCTTCTGCTGGCTGCTGGACCGCCTCGACCAGCTCGACCCCGACCCGGACGATGCGCTGGCGATCGCCGAGTCCCTGCACGAAGGCTGCGTGGCTCTGGCCCAGCACGGCAGCTTCAACTGCCTGATCTCCCAGGGGGACTGGCTGTTCAGCTTCGCCACCACCAACCTCTGGTATCTGACCCGCCGGGCCCCCTTCCGCCGGGCGCACCTCGTCGACCTGGATCTGGAGCTGGATTTCGCGCCCGTCACCACCAGCGGCGACGTGGTGACGGTAATCGCCACCCAGCCCCTGACGGACAACGAAGAGTGGACCCGCATCCAGCCCGGTCAGGGGCTGCTGTTCCGCGATGGAGACTGCGTCGCCGACTGGCACAGCCCCGTGCCAGAACACCGCTTCGACCTCGCAGCCCTGGTTGCCCAGCGGCGCCAGCAGTTCGGCTGATGCCATTCCCGAAAAATTCGCCCCGAGGGCTTGCGCACTCGCAATGGTTTCGGTATCGTTACTAACGGGTCGTTAGCTCAGCGGTAGAGCAGTTGACTCTTAATCAATTGGCCCAGGGTTCGAATCCCTGACGACCCATACCGCTAAACACCCCCGAAAGCCCCTCGAAATCCGAGGGGCTTTCGTTTTGCTTCGGTGGGACAGATTTCAATTTGTCTCGAAATCGTGCCGATCCGGGGGCTACGAGCCGGCTTACCTGGGGCAACGGGCATGCTGGGGCCAACCCCATAAGGCGAACCAACAACCGGCTGCTGCGATCAGGTCAGGCCCAAGGGCCTCCGCAGCGGTCGGTTTTTTCTGCAACCGGGACCACCCAGCGCATGCCCAGAAAAAAGCCACCCCGGTCGGGGTGGCGGATCACCTAGGAGAGACGCATGGAAAATGCTTGAGCTGAGGATGCCTGCGGATCAGCCTGCGCACAGTCCGATTGGCTACCGTTTTTCCTGTTTCGGAGGATGAACCTCCGAGGAGGTCACGATAGTCGGCTGATAAGGTGACTGTGACCTGCCCTGCCCGAGTCGCAGGGCCCTGCGGTGAGAGGAACCATGCGTAAGAGCGTCAAGGAAGCCCTGCTCGGGGCAGCGGTGGTCGGAGCCCTGGCCGGTCAGTGGGCGATCGCCTGCAACCTCGGCAAGCTGACCGAGGCCACCAGGCGGCACACGGCGGTGGTCTGCGAACAGGTGAAGGCTCAGAAGGTCTCCGTGGCCGTCTGCGACGTCAACTGACCTCGGCACCACACGAACCCGGGTGCTGTGCCGCTGGCGTTCACCAGCGGCAGCGCCTCGTCATCAGGCTTTCTGGGGACCTACCCAGCCTTCGCGCACCATCTGACGGGAGCGGGCGATCGCCAGGGCGTTGTCCGGCACATCCTTGGTGATCGTCGATCCCGCAGCGATGGTCACGCCCTGGCCGACCGTGATCGGGGCCACCAGCACGGAGTTGGCTCCGGTCTTGCTGCCTGCCCCAATCACCGTGCGGTGCTTGTTCACACCGTCGTAGTTAGCGGTGATGGTGCCCGCGCCGACATTCACCTTTGCCCCCAGTTCCGCATCACCCAGGTAGGAGAGGTGGGCGACGTTGGTGCCGGGGCCGACCTGAGACTTCTTGATTTCCACGAAGTTGCCGATGCGGCAGCCCTCGGCGATCTCAGCCTGACCGCGCAGGTGGGCGTAGGGTCCGACCCGGCTGCCATCCGCCACCCGACTGTCGCTGACCACCGAGAACTGCAGGGTCACATCGGCACCGATCGTGCTGTTCTCGACCAGGCTGCCGGGACCGATGCGGCAGCGATCGCCGATCACGGTGGTGCCGCGCAGGTGGGTCTGGGGCTCGATCACCACATCCTGGCCCAGCTGCACGCCGTCATCGATGGTGACGCTGTCGGGATCGACCAGGGTCACCCCGGCGGCCATCCAGTGATCGCGGAGGCGCTGCTGGAGAATGCCGTAGGCCTCGGCCAGCTGTTTGCGGTCGTTGATGCCCAGGGTCTCGCGGTAGTCGTCCACATCGATGGCGTAGACCGCATCGAGCATGGCGATCGCATCGGTGAGGTAGTACTCGTGCTGGTCGTTGTCGTTGCTCAGCTGCGGCAGCACCCGCTCCAGGGAAGCCCAGCGGAAACAGTAGATGCCCGCGTTGCCGCGCCGGTTCTGGCGCTGGGCATCCGTGCAGTCGCGGTGCTCGATGATTTCCGAGACCCGCTGGTGCTCGTCACAGAACACCCGGCCGTAGCCCGTGGGATCGGGCAGCTGAGCGGTGAGCAGGGTGGCATCGGCGCCGGTCTCCCGGTGCTGCTTGAGCATCGCCGCCAGGGTTTCAGGGCGCAGCAGCGGCACATCACCGTTGAGGATCAGCACATCACCGTCGTAGCCCTGGAGGTGGGGCAGCAGCTGCTGCACGGCGTGGCCGGTACCCAGCTGTTCGGTCTGCTCGACGAAGGTGATCTCGAGGTGGGTCAGGGCCTCCCGCACCAGATCCGCCTGATAGCCGACGATCGCCAGCTGCCGGTCAACATCGAGCCCGGCGGCACAGCGCAGGGCCCGCTCCACCAGGGTGACGCCGCCCAGCTGGTGCAGCACCTTGGGGAGCTTCGACTTCATCCGCGTTCCCTTACCGGCGGCAAGCACTGCGACAGCGACCATGTCAGCAAATCCGAAAAACCTCCGCCAATCTATAACCCCACCGCAACCGGAACAAGGGCAGGGGGCCGGAGTCCCTAATCGATCGCCCAGCGGCGACGCCAGGCACTGGTGGACTCCAGGGGAGAACCGGCCTGCTCCTGCTGACGGCGGCGAACGATGGTCGCCGCATCGCTATCCAGCGTGGGGTCGCGGTAGGGCACGGCGGCTCGGGTGAGTAGGTGCTCCTGCTCGGCCAGGGGCAGCGGCGGCAGATCCCGGGGCTGCCAGCGGGCCACGGTTCCCATCGACCACTGGTGCTGGGGTGCCCCCTCCAGGGGCGGAATGCTGCCCAGGTGCAGACCGGCCTGCTGCAGGGCTGAGCGCACCGCAGCCGCCCGGCAGTAGGTGACGAGAATGCCCTCGGGGGCGAGGCAGCGAGCCACCTGCGCCAGGAACTCCACGGTCCAGAGCTGGGGACAGTGTTTGGGGGAGAAGGGGTCCAGGAAGATCGCATCCGCCCGCCAGTCGCTGGCAGCCAGGGTGCGGATAGTGTCCCGGGCATCGCCGATGCGCAGCTCACCCCAGCTGTCGCCCTCGCGCCAGGGCTGCTGCCGGGCCAGGGCGGTCAGCAGCGGCTGCACCGTCTCCGGCCAGTCCTGCAGCAGCGGCGACTCGACCACCGCAACCGGAACCGTCGGATCCAGCTCCAGCGCCACAATCTCCACCGGGTAGTTGGGGTTCACCGACCGGATTGCCGCCAGAGCGGCAGCGCTGTTGTAGCCGAGGCCGTAGCAGACATCGAGTAGGCGCAGGGGCCCGGTGCCGGTGGCCCGCTCCCGCAGACGACACCAGCGCACGTACTTGCTCTCGGCCTCGTCCCGGGCCCCAAGGCGGCTGTGGAAGGCCTCCTGGAACTCCTCGGAGTAGAAGGTGAAGGAGCCGTCCGCAGTGACCTGGGGCTCCCAGGTGGGCGTCATGCCTGGATCAGGGATTCGAGGCTGGGCACGAAGCTGGGGTAGGAGACCGCCGCCGCTTCGGCCCGGACGATGCTGGTGGTGCCTTCGGCCCGCAGGGCGGCGATCGCCAGAGCCATGGCAATGCGGTGGTCGGTGAAGCTGTCCACCTCGGCACCCCGCAGCGGCTGACCACCGACAATCTCCAGCCCATCGGGCCGTTCGCGGATGTCGGCCCCCATGCGGCCCAGTTCGGCGGCCGACGCGGATCTCGATTGGGCCTC
>CAYZUY010000084.1:7235-9511 GCA_964481495.1 uncultured bacterium | reverse complement strand
GACGCTGTCGGGGATGATCCGGTTGGCGATCACCATATCCGTGCCGACGTTGTAGAGGCTGAGGTAGGCGTGGGCCCGTAGGGACTCCTTGATCACCATCTTCTCGGGGTTGCACACCAGCCGCACCGAGGTCTGGGTCGGGTCGGTCAGCACCTTCTCCAGGGCTTCCAGCTGCTCGTAGAACTCGTAGGGGGCCGACATCACCTCGGTGTTGGGCAGGGAGAACCCGGCCACCGGCCGGAACAGCGGTTCAACCAGGGGGCGCAGGGCCGCCGACACTGCCTGCAGCGGCTTGTAGAAACGGCGCATGTACCAGCCCGCCACCTCCGGCAGGCTGAGCAGGCGCAGGGCCGTCCCCGTGGGCGCGGAGTCGATGATCAGCACGTCGAACTCGCCTTCGTCGTAGTGCCGCTTCATCCGCACCAGACTGAAGATCTCGTCCATCCCCGGCAGAATCGCCAGTTCCTCGGCTTCGACGCCATCGAGGCCACGGGCCTGGAGCACTTCGCTGATGTAGCGCTTCACCGCGCCCCAGTTGCCCTCCAGCTCCATCAGGGCATCCAGTTCAGCCCCGTAGAGATTGGGCTTCACTTCGCGGGGTTCGTGGCTGAGTTCGAGATCGAAGCTGTCGGCCAGGGAGTGGGCCGGATCGGTGCTCAGCACCAGGGTCTTGTAGCCGAGTTCGGCGCAGCGCAGGCCCGTCGCCGCGGCAACCGACGTCTTGCCGACGCCGCCCTTGCCGGTCATCAGAATTACGCGCATGCGGGCCTCGCAGGGTTTTGCAACGAAATATGAACCCCATTCTAAGGGCGTGATCCCGGGGCCGTTCGTTGTCCGGCAAACTGCTGGCGCAGCACGGCCCAGGGGGAGAGATCCCAGGTGTCGATGTGGCGGGCAATCAGCCCTGCGGCATTCAGCGTCATCTCGGTGCGCCCGCTGATCACGGTGCGGGGACGCCAGGGGAAGGGGCTGGTGAAACTGAGGGTCCAGCGGGTGTGGATGCAGTCCTCACTGTCGCGCCGGATTTCGTGCAGCTCCAGGTCGATGTCGCGGAACCAGCGGGCGATGAAGTCGATGTTGGCCCGGTAGCGATCCAGACCCCTGAAATGGTTGAGGGGATCACGGAATTCCACGTTCTCGGCGTAGAGGTCGTAGCCCTGGTCCGCCGGGAAGGTGGCGTAGTCGTGGCACATCCGCTCCAGCAGGGGGTCCGGGGTCATGGGTGCGCCTCCATCCATCCTCCGGGAAGTTCCGGGGGCAACTTACAGTGGATCTGATTGTGACGCTGCGCGATCGCCCTGTGGATCTCTACAAAGCCCTGGTCCGTCCTCTGCTGATGGCCGATGTGGATGCCGACCCCGAGTGGATGTCCCAGCAGGCGATCGCCTTCCTGGCCGGGCTGCACTACAACCGCAACAGCTGGCCCACGAAACTGCTGCGGAACCAGTTGCGCAATGCCTGCAGCACCCCGGACCCCAGCCTGGCCCAGTCCCTCTGGGGCCTGAACTTCGCCAACCCCGTCGGCCTCGCCGCCGGGTTCGACAAGAACGGTCTCGCCGCCGAAGTCTGGCCGGATCTCGGTTTCGGGTTCGCCGAGGTCGGCACCGTCACCTTCCATGCCCAGCCGGGCAACCCTCAGCCCCGCCTGTTCCGCCTACCGGAGGATCTGGCGGCGCTCAACCGTATGGGCTTCAACAACGAGGGCGCCGCCGCCATGGCGGAGCGGCTGCAGGCCAGCGTCGGCGCCGCGCCCCACCCCGTACCCCTGGGGGTGAACCTGGGCAAGTCGAAGGTCACCGCCCTGGCCGATGCGCCTCAGGACTACATCGGCAGCTTCCGGCTGCTGCGGGACCTGGGCGACTACTTCGTGATCAATGTCTCCTCCCCGAACACGCCGGGGCTGCGGGACCTGCAGGCCACCCGTGAGCTGGAGCCGATCCTGGCGGGGCTGCAGGCGGAGAACCACGAGGGCCGACCGCTGCTGGTGAAGATCGCGCCGGACCTGAGCGACGAGGATGTGATCGCCGTGGTGGATCTGGCTCGGGCCCAGGGCATGGCCGGGATCATCGCCACCAACACCACCATCCGCCGGGACCAGCTGAAGACCCGCACCCTGGCCCGCACCGGCAACCCGATCGATCAGGAAGCCGGGGGAATCAGCGGTGCCCCGGTGCGTCAGCGCTCCACCGAGGTGATCCGGCTCATCCACCGCCACACCGGTGGCAGCCTGCCGATCATCGGCGTCGGCGGCATCTTCAGCGCCGAGGATGCCTGGG
>CAYZUY010000084.1:0-7225 GCA_964481495.1 uncultured bacterium | reverse complement strand
GTGCAGGTCTACACCGGCTGGATCTACGAAGGCCCGGGGCTGGTGCGGGAGATCCAGCAGGGCCTCAGTCAGCGGCTACGGGAGCGGGGCTTCAGCCACCTGCACGAGGCCGTCGGTTGCGAAGGTTAAGGATTGCCATCGGCACAGTGGGCAGGTCCGGGTTCCTCCGGTAGGATTCAGGTGCCTTCCCGGGGCTGACCGCCTTGATTCCCGCCCTCCGCAACCTCTTCCCGGCCCCCGCGGTGCTCGGCATCGAACTGACGCCCGAAGCCATCCATCTGGCTCTGGTGCAGCGCCAGGGAGGGCGGGCGCAACTGAAACAGGCCCTGCGGGAACCCCTGGGCGTGGACTGCTTCCGGGATGGCGAGATGGTCCGGCCGGATCTGGCGGGCGATCGCCTGCGCCAGATTCTCAAGCAGCATCGGCTTCCGGCCCGGCGCACAGTCATGGCCCTGCCCACCCAGGATGCGATCACCCGTCTCGTGCCGCTGCCCGCGGAGCTGGAGGATGCCGACCTGGAGGCCCTGCTCTCCCACCAGGAAGCCGCCCTCTACCTGCCCTACGCCCGGGAGGAGGCGGACCTCGACTACCTGAAGCTCGACTACTTCATCGACATCGATGAGATCGAGAAGGTGAACGTGCTGATGGTGGCCACCCGCAAGGCCATCACCGATCGCTATCTGGAGGTCAGCCGCAGCGCCGGACTCTCCCTGGCCGTGCTGGAACCGGCTGTCTTCGCCCTGATCCGGGCCCTGCGGGAGCCCCTGCGCCAGTTCAGCAGTCAGGAGGCCGTGGTGCTGATCAGCCTCAACCCCGACAACACCGAAATCAGCATCCTCGTCGACAGCATCCCCCGCTTCAGCCGGGTGGTGCCCAGCGGCGGCTGGCAGCTACTCACCCTCACGGACCGGGCCCAGGGGCTGATCGCCCCGCCGGAGCTGGAACGGCTGCTGGCGATTCCGGTGCGGCTGGGCGACGAGGCTGCCAGCGGTAGCCCGGAGGAACAGGCACTACTGCGGGGCCTGCGGGATCTGGAGGACGAACTGCGGCGATCCGTCGATTTCTACCTCTCCCAGGACTCCCAGGTGGAGGTGGTGCAGCTCTACCTCAGCGGTGCGGTGGCGGCCCTGGAGGGGCTGGCGGACTACTTCACCGAACGGCTGGGGCTGCCGACCGCCCTGGTGGACCCCTTCAGTGAGGCCGGCCTGGAGGGACAGCTGAGCGCGGAGCAACGCCCCGCCCTGGCCACAGCCATCGGACTGGCACTGCGGGAGGGTTAGGAGATGTACAGCCTCGATCTGAATCTGCTGCGGGAACGCAGCGGCAGCAGCCCTACCCCCACCCGCCGGGCGCCGAGTGGCTCGCCCCTACCGCTGCTGGGCGGTCTGGCGATCGCCGTGGTTGCCCCGGTCGCGGTACTGGGTCTGTGGTGGAAACAGGGTCAGGATGTGGCGACCCTGCAGGCCCGCCGGGATCTGCTCAACAGTCAGCTGATCGGTCTGCGCAGCCAGGCCAAGCAGGTGGAGAAACTGCAGCAGGAAACCGCCCGGCTCAACCAGGACGCCGACAGTCTGGCCAGCATCTTCACCGGCCTGCGCTCCTGGTCGGCCCTGCTCACGGACCTGGCGAAACGCACGCCCCGGGACGTCCAGATCACCACCCTCGACCAGCCCGGCGGCGGCAGCAATATCCAGCTCCAGGGACAGGCCCGCAGCTACGACAGCGCCAATGATCTGCTGCTGTCCCTGCAGCGATCGCCCCTCTACAGCCCCACCAGTCTGGGGCTGCAGAAAGCCACCCGCACCGAAGCCCCCGCACCCACCGGCAAGGACGGCAAACCCACCGGTCCCCCGCCCCCGGCCCTGGTGAGCTTCACCCTGAGCGGCAGTCTCAGCACCACCCCCGCCACCCAACTGCTGCCCCAGCTCTCGCAACTGGGGGCCAACGGCCTGGTGGCCCGCATCCAGTCCCTCCAGCGCCTGGGAGTGCTGAAGCCATGACCCAGAGCAGCGGCAACTACCCGACCCTGTTCGGCCTCACGCTCACCCCCAACGTCATCGGCGGGCTACTGGGGGTGGCCGGCCTCGGTGGCGCGGGCTACCTCTGGTCACTGCTGCTGCCGCCCCTGCAGGAGCAGACCACCCAGCTCACCCAGGAGGTGAGCACCCTGGAGGCCCAGGCCCAGCAGCAGCAGAGCCGAATCCAGGCCCAGGCCGCGGCGCTGCAGGCCAGAGCCCAGGCGCAGGCCCGACTACAGGCCATCCAGAAGCTGTTCGCGCAGCCGCAGGTAATGGACACGCTGCTGCTGGACGTGAACGGCCGGGTCAAGCTGGCGCCGGGGCTGAAACTGCTGCGCTACGAATCCAAGGGCAGCGCCATCGTCACCGACGGCTCCCTGGGTTCGGCGGCTAATGGTCGGCTGCGTCGCTCGACCGTCGAGCTGGACCTGCAGGGGAGCTACACCGACACCCGGCAGTTTCTGCAGGGACTGGAGCAGTTGCAGCCGCTGCTGCTGGTCAGCGGCGTCAAACTGGTGGGCGACAGCAGCAAGGATAAAGCACCCGCCGGGGCTATCCCCCTGCAGCTGAGCCTGACCCTTGGGGCCATCAGCCCCCTGACGGAGGCGGATCGGCAGACGGCTGCGGCCACAGCCAAAGGGCAGGCGACCGAGCAGCCCACGGGCACCAGTCCACCCGGCCAACCTGCCGCCACAGCCCCCTAGGCGGTCAGTTCCGGGTTCAACGCAGTTTCGGTGGAGTGAGGATCATGGCACAACGACAACTGGCCGCCGCCCTGACGGGCCTGATGGGACTGGGGCTGATGCATCCGGCCCCCCTGGTCGCCCAGGTTCAGGCATCCGTGGCCCTGGTCACCGACCTGGAAGTGCTGCCGGGCCCCTCAGGCCTGATGGTTCGCCTGGTCAGCAGCAATGGCCAGGCCCAGGCCTTCGCCTCGGTCCAGGGTCAGCAGTTGGTGGCCGAAATCAGCGGTGCCGTCAGTCAGCTCACTCCCGACCGGGTGGCCCAGCGCACCAGTGGCAGTCGGGCCCTGCAGAACCTGCAGATCGCCCAGGTCGGCCCGGATCGCCTGCGTCTGACCGCCACGGTTCCAGCCAACACGACGGTGCTGGCGACTCCAGGGCCGCGGGGCGTGGAACTGCAGCTAATCAACCCGGAACTGGCGGGCCGACGGCCAGTGACGCCCCCCGGTCAGGTGCCGCCGCTGATCGGGCAGGCGATCGCCCCACCCCTGGGGGATAACGCCGTCTCCAATGTTTCGGTACCCGGTATCCGCATCACCTTCAGCAACACCCAGCGCATCTCCCGGCTGGTGCTGAGCAACGCCAACGTCAGTGATGTCCTGGCCATGCTGGCCCGTGCCGCCCGTACCAACCTGGTCTTCCAGGTCGGCAGCGGCAGTTCCGCCAGCAGTACCCCCGCCAGCGCTAGCAGTACAGGCACCACCAGCACACCCACCACCGCAGCCCCAATCAGTCAGAAGATCAGCCTGGATCTGGCGAATGTGACCGTCGAGGAGGCCTTCAACAGCATTGTTTCCATCTCCGGCCTGCAGGCTGCTCGCATGGGCAACACCATTCTGGTGGGTGACAATCTGCCCTCCTCGGCCGTGAAGCTGGTGTCCCGCACAGTCCGACTGAACCAGGCCAAGGCGGGAACCGCCGCCAACTATCTAAATCTTCAGGGCGCCGCCGTTTCAACAATCACTGTTCCCCGGCAGTTCGTGCCCAGCGGCTCCGGTTCAAGTGGCTCAGGCACAGCCAGTGGAGGCTCCGGCACAACCGTCTCCAGCGACATCATCGTGCAGGAGTCCGGTCCCGTCATCACGACGCTTCAGCCCCCCAGCACGCCCGGAGTCTACTACCCGCTCAAGGGCCTGACCGTAGCTTCCGACGAACGCCTCAATCAGGTCACCATCGTCGGTCGCGAGGAACTGGTCAAACTGGCTGCCGACTATCTGAAGCAGCTCGATCTGCGCAAGCGCCAAGTCTCCATCAACGTCAAGGTCGTCGATCTCAATCTTGCCGATCTGAACGAAATGGGAGTCAGCTTCTCCTTCAGAGTTGGCGATACTTTTGTCACCAGCCAGAATGGTGTTCTCGGGTTAAACCTTGGTCCCGTTGCTTTTCCAACGTCTGCCCCAGGAACAACCGTGCCTCTAAGTGGCAACCAAACGGCACTCACTCTACCCGCACAGTTCATGGCAAGATTGGCCGCCACTGTTCAGAGCGGCAATGCCAAGCTCCTCACCGACCCTACTCTTGTAGTGCAGGAAGGTGAACGGTCTCTAGTAAATATGACTTCCCAGATCGTTTCTAAAATAACCTGCACAACAACCACAACAAATAACAATACAGTCTTCGCCACCAATCCAGAACTCGCCGAGGCGGGACTGAAGCTAGGGCTGGAAATAGAACGCATCGATGACAATGGATTTGTCACTCTACAGGTCACCCCTGACATCAGCTCTCCACTGCCAAAAGTCGAGACAGGGCTCTGTGCCTCAACAGAAACTTTTGTCACACCCTTACAGCGGCGATCCACCTCTTCCGGTCGCATTCGAATCCGTGATGGCCAAACACTCGTTCTCTCCGGGATCATCCAGGACTCCGAACGGAATGTTTCCTATAAAGTTCCTCTTCTGGGGGATATCCCCCTATTGGGAGCGCTCTTCCGCGGATCTACAACTGAGCGCGATCGCCGTGAGGTGATTGTCGTCCTCACTCCCCGCGTCATCGACGACACCCAGTTCTCGACTGCCGGGTACGGCATGGCTCAACCCTAGGCAGGGTCTGGATCGTGAAGTTTCACTGCGGCAACCGGGCGGGTGGCTGGCATTGCCCCTCCACCCCCCTAGAATGAGCCTTGAAGCCAGTCGGGATAAGGGTTTGGCCTGTGAGTGCGCCCGATCCCCGTCCGGCTCCCTGGGTCTGTCCCAGGTCCGTACCCATGGAGACTCCGCATGAACAAGGGCGAGCTCATCGACAAAGTGGCCGAATCGGCCAATGTCTCGAAGAAGCAGGCGGACGCCATCGTCTCGGCCACCCTCGACGCGATCATCGATGCCGTGGCCAGCGGCGACAAGGTGACCCTGGTCGGCTTCGGCTCCTTCGAGCCCCGCGAACGCAAGGCCCGCGAAGGTCGTAACCCCAAGACCGGCGAGAAGATGCAGATTCCGGCCAGCAAGGTGCCTGCCTTCTCCGCTGGTAAGCTCTTCAAGGAACAGGTCGGCCAGTAGTTCACCGCCTGCGCCATCGCCGGTGAAGCATCCCACCCATGGGGGAAACCTGCGCTGGGCCGCCGCCCGGGCCGGGTGTTCCCCCGACCAGATTGTCGATTTCTCCGCCAGCATCAGCCCGCTGGGACCGCCCGACTGCCTCGGGCCCCTGCTCTCCCATCCCCAGCCCTGGCTGACCCACTATCCGGACCCCGAGTATCGGGAGCTGCGGCAGGCGATCGCCGCCCACCATCAACTGTCTCCGGAGCAGGTGCTGCCCGGCAACGGTGCCGCCGAACTGCTCACCTGGGCCGCCCGCGACTGCCAATCCCTGAAGCAGGTCTGGCGCCTCAGCCCCGGCTTTGCCGACTACGACCGCGCCCTGCGGGCCGAAGGGCTGACGATGCGGAATCTGCCTCTGGATCTGAGCCAGCCCCATCAGCTCAATCTGGGTCCCGCCCTGGCCGATCAGCCGGAATGCAGTGCTCTGCTGCTCAATAACCCCCACAATCCCAGTAGTGCCTGCTGGGCGCTGGGCGATCGCCTGCCGGAGCTGGCCCGCTTCGCCCGGGTGATCGTCGATGAAGCCTTCATGGACTTCCTGCCCCCCAGCCAGCAACCCAGCCTGATTCCGGCCCTGGCTACCCTGCCGAATCTGGTGATTCTGCGATCACTGACCAAGTTCTACAGCCTGCCGGGACTGCGACTGGGCTACGCCCTCGGCTACCCCGAGCCGTTGCAACGCTGGCAGCAGTGGCGCGATCCCTGGAGCGTCAATGGTCTGGCTGCCGCGGCGGGTCCGCTGCTGCTGAGCGATCGCGACTTCCAACAGCGCAGCTGGGACTGGCTACCGCCCGCCCGCGACACCCTGCACCGCGACCTGAATACCATTCCCGGTCTGCAGGCCCTGCCGGGAGCGGCCAACTTTCTGCTGGTGGCCAGCGAGAGGTCTGTATCCGAGTTGCAGGACACCCTACTGCAGCAGTTCCACATCCTGATCCGCGACTGCCGCAGCTTCGCGGGGCTGGGCGATCGCTGGTTCCGGGTCGCCGTGCGCCTGCCCGAGGAGAATCAGCAGTTGGTGACCGCGCTGCGGGAGATCTGCCGCTGATGGCCAAGGACTACGACCTGGTGGTGATTGGGGCTTCCCCCACTGGCCTTGCCGCCGCCCGCATCGCGGCCCGCTGGCAGGCGCGGGTCGCCCTGGTCAGTGACGGGGCCTGGCAGCCCGATGATCCGGATCAGGTTCTGCGCGATCGCCTGCGCCAGGGTCTGAGCCTGGCAGAAGCCCTGGTCGCACCCCCACCCGACCTCACCCCGCTGCAGCTGATGCAGGAGGGCATCGATGTGGTCGAGGCCACCGCCCGGGTGCACCGCCGTCACTGGGTGATTGCGGGCGATCGCCGCCTGCTCACCCGCCACATCCTGCAACTGCCGCCCCACGCCACTCCGCTGCGCGATCGCCTTGCCCAGGCACCCACAGCTCCCCTGACGATTCGCGGCAGCGGCACATTAGCTGTCGAGAGTCTCTGGGTCCTGCACCGGGCCGGACTGCCCGTGCATTGGACGGCTGACCAGCCGCCGCTATCGGACTGGAGTGAGCCCAGTCGGCAACGCATTCTCCACCGACTCAGCGAGGCAGGCCTGCATCCTGGCCCTACAGCGGTTGGGGAGGTTCTGTCCCTGCCGGGCAACCTTCCCCGCCGCGATCTCACCCGCCTGACAGAACGGCTGCGCCAGCGGCTATTTGGCCTGCGTTGCCCGCGCCGGACCATCCCCTGGCGTCGGCTGCAGCTGGACGGGCCCTACCTGGAGTTGGGAGCGATCGCCACCACGCCTGCCTGCGCGGACCCAGGCCTGGAACTGTTCCTCAGCCGACGACGGGGATGCCTGGGCGGTGCCCGTCTGGAGGGCCCCGAGGCCGATGCCCTGGCCGCCGTACTGTCGACGGCGATCGCCCGGGGCCAGCGACTGCCGGATCTGGTCACTG
>CAYZUY010000083.1:0-9524 GCA_964481495.1 uncultured bacterium | reverse complement strand
AAGCTGACGCCAAGGCCATCCACGGCCAGCTGTTCGAGGTGGCCATTCACCGGGTGCGCCGCAGCTTCGAGCAGACCCACGGCGAGAACACCTTCACCTACGGCGAAGCGAAGGCAGACGGTAGCCAGGAAATCCTGCTGGGCGGCAAGGCCGAGGGCGATCGCTACGAAGTGCGCGACAACGAAGTGACCATGGTCCACCGCCACATCCACGGCGTGGTCGTCACCATCCACACCGAAAGCAGCCATCAGACCGGTGAGGGATACCTCTCCCACCGCTACAACTCGGTCTACGCCGATCCGGCCACCGGTGAGCAGAAGGGCGGCCACAACCGCTTCGAGGACGAGTACGCGCCGGTGGGCGGCTACTGGCTGCTCAAGCGCCGGGCCATTTGCACCGAACTGAACGGCGAGGTCACGGAACAGGAGTTCCGCTTCAGCGACTTCGCCCTGATTTCGGCCTAGAATCCAGACCGGCCCGGGGCGATCGCTCCGGGTCGGTCCCGATACTGCTGTGAAAGCCATGCCGATTGAGACGAGCCAGCTGCTCGATGCCCTGCAGTGGCGCTACGCCGTCAAGGCCTTTGACCCCAGCCGCACCATTCCGGCCGACACCTGGGCGGCCCTCGAGCAGACCCTGGTGCTGACCCCCTCCTCCTACGGCCTCCAGCCCTGGAAGTTCCTGGTGATCACCGATCCCGAACTGAAGGCCCAGCTACGGCCCCATTCCTGGAACCAGTCCCAGATCACCGACTGTTCCCACCTCGTGGTCTTCCTGGCCCGCCGGGAAATCACCGCCGTCGATCTGGATCGCCTGATTACCGCCACCAGCGATATCCGCGGTGTTCCCACCGAGTCGCTGGCCTTCTACCGCGAGATGATGCAGCGGGATCTGGTGGACGGCCCCCGCAGCCAGGCGATCGCCCAGTGGGCCAGCAATCAGGTCTACATCGCCCTCGGCAATCTGCTCAGCAGCGCCGCCCTGCTGGGGGTCGATACCTGCCCGATCGAGGGCTTCGCGCCGCCGGAGTACGACCGCATCCTCGGCCTAGAGGGAACGGACTACCGCAGCTGCGTGGTCTGCCCGGCCGGGTATCGCGGCAGCGATGACAAGTACGCCAGCTTGGCCAAGGTCCGCTACGCGGCCAGCGAGCTGATCGAACACCGCTAGGACAGTCCCAAGCGAAAGCGCCACCCTGACCAAGTCGGGGTGGCGCTTTGCATTTGGAGAGCCGGGGTCAGTCCTTCTTCAGGAAGGCGGTGCGGGAAGGGCTGCTGAAACCGGAGGCCTTGAACTGCTTCAGCTGCAGGGGGGTCGGCTGGTTGGCGGGCACGGACACCCGCAGCTCAAAGGGATGCTTGCCGGGCGGCAGTTCCTCGATCAGACCGAGGCGGGTACGGTTCTGGATCACCGGCTCACCGTCGGCATCGAGGATGCGGCCGTAGATGTCGGCGTCGTAGATCGTCTTGGTGCTGCTGGCGTTGACCGCGATGCCGGTGATCAGGAAGCAGTTGGCCGGGCGGGACTGCCCGCCGCTGGTCACCGCCCCTGCCGCCAGTTCCGGCGGGCAGTCGTGGTAGGTGACATCCGTCAGGGGCACCTGAATCGCTGCCAGGGCGGAGGGTACGGCCAGAGCCAGGGAGACGGCGATCGCCAGCACCGCAGTGAGCGCCCGACGACCCCAGGTGAACAGCATCGGCATGGTGGAGGGGTTCCTTCCGGTTTGTGACGGCGGGCCAGCGGCCCCGGACTTCCAGCTTAGTGGAGGAGTCCTCAGCGCTGGTCGCCGGAGCCCTGCAGCACCCCCCGCTGCTGACGGGAGGCCAGCTTATCGAGATTGCCCTGGGCGATCGCCCCCAGGTCCAGGCCCAGTTCACTGGCCAGCTGGGCCACGTACCAGAGCACATCGCCGAGCTCGGCGGCCACGGCCGCCCGGGTCTGCTCCGAGAGTTCGCCGCCGTTGTCGCGCAGCACCTTCTTCAGCTTCTCGGCCACCTCGCCCGCTTCACCACAAAGGCCCAGGGCCGGATAGACGAAGTTATGTCCCGCCTCGGGGTAGACCGCCGTGCGACGGGACTGCTGCTGATAATCCTGAAAGTCCATGCAAAATACCGACGCGTGCGGCGGTCAGCGTGCGGCAAAAAAGCGTCCGGCGCGAGACCCCAACCATGCTAGCCTCAGTTACGTCTCGTGCCGGGTTGCACTGGCCGGGGTCCGACTGTTTCTGCGTCAGCTGCCCATGCGCCCGAACGACTTCCAGCGCCGTACCAAGATCGTCGCCACTATTGGTCCTGCCACCTCCTCGCCGGAAGCGCTGCGGGCAATCATCGAAGCCGGGGCCTCCACCCTGCGGCTCAACTTCTCCCACGGCAGCCACGAGGATCACCGGCGCAATATCCAGCTGATCCGCCAGATTTCCTTCGAGCTCAACAAGCCGGTCGGCATCCTCCAGGATCTCCAGGGGCCGAAGATCCGCCTCGGCAAGTTCGCCGACGGCCCGATCACCCTCCAGAACGGCGATCCCTACATCCTCACCAGCCGCATCCAGCCCGGCACCCAGGAGATCAGCTGCGTCACCTACGACAACCTGATCGCCGAAGTACCCGAGGGCGCCACCATCCTGCTCGACGACGGCAAGGTGGAGATGAAGGTGGAGAAGGTCGACCGGGCCAACGACCAGCTTCACTGCCGCGTCGTGGTCGGCGGTGTGCTCTCCAACAACAAGGGCGTCAACTTCCCCGGGGTTTACCTGTCCATCAAGGCCCTGACCGACAAGGACCGCGAGGATCTGGTCTTCGGTCTCGAGCAGGGCGTCGACTGGGTCGCCCTCAGCTTCGTGCGTAACCCCGACGACATCCGCGAGATCAAGGGCCTGATTGCCCAGGCCGGTAAGCACGTGCCCGTGGTCGCCAAGATCGAGAAGCACGAAGCGATCGAGCAGATGGACGAGATTCTGCCCCTCTGCGACGGCGTCATGGTGGCCCGAGGTGACCTGGGCGTGGAACTGCCCGCCGAGGATGTGCCTATCCTCCAGAAACGGCTGATTGCCAAGGCCAACGAGCTGGGGATTCCGATCATCACGGCGACCCAGATGCTCGACAGCATGGTCAGCAACCCCCGCGCCACCCGGGCCGAGATCTCCGACGTTGCCAACGCGATTCTCGACGGCACCGATGCGGTGATGCTCTCCAATGAGACCGCCGTCGGCAAGTTTCCGGTCGAGGCCGTCTCGACCATGGCCACCATCGCCTGTCGGATCGAGCGCGAGCAGCAGTACGTCAACCTGCACCCCACCCCCAGCGAATCGATTCCCAACGCGATCAGCAAGGCCGTCGGCCTGATTGCCGGTCAGCTGAACGCCACGGCGATTATGACCCTGACCCAGACCGGGGCCACCGCCCGCAATGTCTCCAAGTTCCGGCCGACGACGCCGATTCTGGCGGTCACCCCCCACATCGACGTGGCCCGGCAACTGCAGATGGTCTGGGGCGTGAAGCCGCTGCTGGTGGTGGATATGCCGTCCACCAGCCAGACCTTCAAGGCGGCCCTGACCATGGCCCAGGAACGCCACCTGCTCAACGATGGCGAACTGGTGGTGATGACCGCCGGTACTCTGCCCGGCGTCTCCGGTTCCACGGATCTGATTAAGGTGGAACTGGTGAACGGCCCGAGCGATCGCAGCATCAGCGCCAGCTGACCTGCCGCCGCACCGGCCACGCCCAGTCCCTGAGCTGAGATCATGGCCGTCGACCTCGCTGAAAGCCTGAAGATGGCGCTCACCACCCTGAGCGCCAACCGTCTGCGTAGTGCCCTGACGATGCTCGGCATCGTCATCGGGAACTCGTCGGTGATTGTCATGGTCGGCATCGGCCAGGGGGCGCAGAAGCTCGCTTCGGAACAGTTCGAGACCCTCGGCCCGAATGTGCTGTTCGTGGTGCCGGGCAACAACGACACCCGCCGCGCCAACATCGAGAACCCCAAGACCCTGGTGCTCTCGGACGCCGAGGCGATCGCCGCCCAGGTACCCAGTGTGGTACAGGTGGCGCCGCAGCTCCAGGGACGGGAGCAGGTCACCTACCGGGGCGAGTCCGCTACCAGTTCCGTCCTGGGGGTGACGCCCGAATTTCTGCCGGTGCGCAGCTTCCGCATTGCCAAGGGACGTTTCTTCTCGCCCTTGGATCAGGAGCGGGGCCTGAATGTAGCGGTGCTGGGCAGCGATCTGGCCGACAAGCTCTACGGGCCCTCGGACCCGGTGGGCACCCGGCTGCGGATCAAGGACGCCAGCTTCGAGGTGATCGGCGTCATGGAGCCCAAGGGCAGCTTCTTCGGCCAGAACCAGGATGACGCCATCTACCTGCCCCTGAGCACGATGGCAGCCCGGATCACCGGTCAGACCTCCCCCTACGGCCAGGAGCTGACCTTCATCTCAGTGCAGGCGCGGGGCGATGCCAGCGTCAAGGCCGCAGAGTTCCAGATCGCCAACCTGCTGCGGCGACGGCACCAGATCACCGGCGAGGACGACTTCGCCGTCCGCTCCCAGAAGGACATCCTTAGCATCGTCGGCACCGTCACCGGTGGCCTGACGCTGCTGCTGGCGGCGATCGCCGGGGTCTCGCTGCTGGTGGGCGGCATCGGCATCATGAACATCATGCTGGTGTCGGTGAGCGAACGCACGCAGGAAATCGGTCTGCGCAAGGCGATCGGAGCGACCGAACGGGACGTGCTCACCCAGTTCATGCTCGAGGCCGTGATTCTCTCGGCAGCAGGCGGGGTGGTGGGCACCTTGCTGGGGGGCGGTGCGATCGCGGCGATCGCCGCCTTCTCGCCTCTCAAGGCCACCTTCGCCCCGGTGACGGTGCTGGTCACCGTCGGCATCTCCGGCGGCATCGGGCTGTTCTTCGGGGTCTTCCCGGCCCGGCAGGCCGCCCGCCTCGACCCGATCGTCGCGCTCCGCTCCATCTAGGTTCCTGCCATGACTGCACCGGTTGAGGTGGCGCTGGCGATTCTGCTCCGGGACGGGCAGTTTCTGATGCAGCTGCGCGATGACCTGCCCCATATCCTCTACCCCGGCTGCTGGGGACTGTTCGGAGGCCACATGGAAGCTGGGGAAGACCCCGAGTCGGCCTGTCGGCGGGAACTGCTCGAGGAAATCGGCCACTGCCCGACGGTGCTGCACTCTCTCGGCTGGAGCGATCGCCAGGGGGTGCGCCGCCACCTGTTCCGGGCCGACCTGGACTGCGACCTCGAGCAGCTCACCCTGATGGAGGGTCAGGACCTCGGACTGGTACCCCTGGCGGCCGTGGAACGGGGCGAGTGCCACTCCGAGCGGATTGCCCAGACCCGGCCCCTCGGGAAACCCCACCGGGCACTGCTGCTGGACTTCGCAGCCCAGCATCCTGGCCTGCTGGCGGCGGAGGTGCCCCCGTGCGGCTGATCGCCTGTGACGATGCCCGGGCGGTGGCGATCGCTGCCGCGGATCGGATCGAGACCCTGCTCGGGCAGCAGCCCGCTGCCGTCCTCGGGCTGGCCACCGGCCGCACCATGGAGCCCCTCTACGGCGAACTGCGGCAGCGCCATCAGCGGGGCCTGAGCTTCGCGAGCTGCACCACCTTCAACCTCGACGAGTACGCCGAACTGCCCCCCGGCGATCGCCGCAGCTTCCGTAGCTTCATGGCAGAGCAGTTGTTCGGGGCCGTCGATCTGCAGCCGGAGCACACCCACCTGCCGAACCCCGACGGGGATGGCCGGGCCTACGAGCAGGCGATCGCCGCCGCCGGTGGCATCGACCTGCAGCTGCTCGGTCTGGGCAGCAACGGTCACATCGGCTTCAACGAACCCGGCTCGGCCTTCGACAGCCGTACCCGCCGCGTCAACCTGGATGAGGCCACCCGGCATCAGAACGCCGCTCTGTTCGGCGGCGACTGGCGGGCGGTGCCCACCACCGCCGTCACTATGGGCATCGCCACCATCCTCGAAGCGCGCTCGATTCTGCTGCTGGTCACCGGGGCAGCCAAGGCAGAAGTCCTCAGCCGCAGTCTCACCCTGGAGCCATCGACCGAACGACCGGCATCGGCCCTGCAGCACCACCCCGACCTCACCCTGATTGCTGACCGGCCGGCCCTGGCGGCCCTCGACTTCAACAAGGTTTGCAAAGCAGCGGTCCCGGTCGGGGGACGCGAACCGCACAATCGTTAGGTCGCTCGTCCGGAGGGAGTCGCCCCCGTGCCCGCTGACCGCATCTCCCGCAGCTTCCGCTGCCCGCTGACGGCCGCCGAGGCCTACGCCGCCCTTGAGGAGCGGCTGCCTGCCGCTGAATGGCAGGAGCTCTGTCGCCTGTTCGCCCAGCAGCGCCCGCCGTCGCCCGCCACCGCCGTCAGCCCGGAGCTCGGCGAGGGCCGCATCGACCCCTTCAGCGAGGGGGCCCTGGCCACCGCCGCCCGCAGCATCGAACTGGCCATCCGCGGCGCCGTTGCCAGCGGCGATCTGCCGCCGGGCGACTATCAGGTCAGTTGGGAGTTCCATGAGGATGCCGTGCTGATCTCGGATCTGGCGATCGCCAGCCCCCACTGCCGTCAGCCCCTGGTGCGCGAACAGCTGCGCCAGCTGGTCAGTCCCTACCAGGTGGAGCGGGAGATGCCCGCCCCGGGAGGCAGCCGCCGGGTGAGCAACTTCCATCTCTCCCTGGAGACGCTGTCGGCCTGAGCCGGTCGGGGCGGGCGATAAGATTGCTTGGTGCATTTCCTCCCGCTGCGATGACGCTCGCCTTCTCCAAATACCAGGGTCTCGGCAACGACTTCATCCTGATCGACAACCGCCATCAGAGCGAGCCGCTGCTCACGCCCGAGGAAGCGGCCCGCTGGTGCGATCGCCACTTCGGCATCGGCGCTGACGGGGTGATCTTCGCCCTACCCGGCAGCAACGGCGCCGACTACACGATGCGCATCTATAACTCCGACGGTTCCGAGCCGGAGATGTGCGGTAATGGCATCCGCTGCATGGCCCGTTTCGTCGCCGATCTGGAGGGGGTGCGCGAAAAGACCTACCGCATCTGGACCGGGGCCGGGCTGATCGTGCCGCAGCTGCGCGCCGACGGTCAGGTGGCGGTAGACATGGGCGAGCCCCGCCTCACCCCCGCCGAGATCCCCACCCACCTGCAACCGGCCGCCACCGCCAACGAGGTTGTGGACGTGCCCCTGAGCGTGGCCGGTCAGGACTGGGCCGTGACCACGGTCAGCATGGGCAACCCCCACTGCATCACCTTCGTCGAGTCCGTCGCGGCGGTGCCCCTGGAGCAGATCGGACCCCAGTTCGAAACCCATCCGGTCTTTCCCGCCAAGACCAACACCGAATTCGTGGAGGTGGTCAATCGCCGCCACCTGAAGATGCGCGTCTGGGAGCGGGGCGCGGGCATCACCCTCGCCTGCGGCACCGGCGCCTGCGCCACCCTGGTGGCGGCGGTGCTCACCGGCCGCAGCGATCGCCAGGCCATCGTCGAACTGCCCGGCGGGCCGCTGGAGATCGAGTGGCGGGCCGATAACCGGCTGATCATGACCGGTCCGGCGGAGCGGGTGTTCAGCGGTACCTGGGGGGCAGCCCTGCCCGCCGCTCCGACTACTGCCCCGGCTCCCGGCTCCGGCATCAACTGCGCCGTGGACTGCGTCAACGGCTGCGTGCGTCCGGATGCCTGCGTCGGCGAGGGCTTCGTCGGTCAGGCGGCCCAGTTCATCGAGGACACCTCCCTGGACCGGATGCTGGAGATGGCCGAAGCCGCCGTGCGGCGCCGTCAGCAGGAGCGGATGCAGGCTGCCCAGAGCAGCGGGCCCCAGTGGGTCTTCCCCGAGGACGGCATCCGTCCCGAGGATCTCTGAGGCTCAGACGCCCCCGTAGCGGGCGATCGCTTCACCGGTCTGCCAGGCCCAGAGCTGATCGCCCCAGGAGAAGTGCCACCACTCGTTCGGGTGGCGCCGGAAGCCTGCCTCCGTCATCACGGTGTTGAGCAACTGCCGCTGCCGGTGAGCCCGCTGGCCGATGGGGTCGGTCGCGGCCGCAAAGTGGTCCGGGTAGGAGCGGGGGCTGGGCTCATCGAAGGGTGAGCCCATATCCACGACGGCGCCCTGATCATCCACCAGGGTCAGGTCCAGGGCTGCCCCGGTACTGTGGGGGGGCGGGGTGGCCGGGTTCGGGCTGGGTAGGGCCCAGAAGGTGAGCACCTTCGCCCGCCGCTCCGCCTCCGACAGATTTGGTTCCGCCACAGCAATCTGCCGGTCGGTGTGGTCGACCATGAACGCCTGCACCGCCACCGGGCGGTAGGCATCAAGCAGATGCAGTCGCCAGCCCGGCTGTTCGGCCTGGAGTCGTGCCTGGGCCCGGCGCAGCCGATCCCGCACCGACCGGCGCAGCATCCAGGGGCTGCGATCGCCGTAGGGGGCTCCGAGTGCCGCGTAGGGATGGGGTGTCTCGAGACTGAACTCGGCCTCGTCCAGGGGCACCAGGGGTTCACCGCAGTCTGCCAGCGGGATGGCCATCCAGGGTTTCATGCGGCGCTCCTGCGAGCCTGCCAACGCTGCCAGCGCCGTTCCAGGCTGCTGCGCAGCACCAGCCAGACCAGTCGTCCCAGCCGTCGGCCGAGGCGGTGGATGCGGTAGTGGAAGAGGATCTGCACCAGATCCTCAGCGGACAGGGGCTGGCAGAGCCGGACGATACGGTCGATCTTGGTGTCCGGGTCCACCAGATACTTCTGCCGACCCAGGCGGGCGGTCAGCTTCCAGGCCCGGTCGAAGCGCTGACGTACCTGCCGTTCGTAGCGGCCCAGGGCGCGGCGATCGCCCCCCAGATAGTCCCGAATCCGGGCCGCCGCCAGTTCCGCAGTCTCCAGGCCCGGACGGATGCCCTCGCCGCCCAGGAAGTTGACGGCACTGACGGCATCGCCAATCGCCACCAGCGACCCCTGGTGGTAGCGATCGGTGAGGCTATCGCAGTAGTCGAGACGGCCGCCGTGGGCATCGAGGACCCGGTAGTCGGGGCCGATGCGTTCCTGCAGCAGCTGATCGAGGTAAAAGCGGTAGGACTCGGTCTTCAGGTCCAGGGCATGGGCTTCGAGAAACCAGCAGACTCCAACCTTGAGGCGTCGGGGCTGCATCGGGAAAATCCAGCCGTAGCCACGTGGCATCCAGTGGTGGCCCAGGAAGAAGCTGAGGCTGTCGTCCCACTGCTCGAAGACGGCCTCGGGTACCTCGATCAGCAGTTCGCTGCCGATGGCCGCCTGATAGGTCGGTCGGGGTTCACCGAGCTGGTAGATCACCCGCCGGGCCCCGCCGGTGGCATCGACGATCACCTCGGCCCGCAGCGTCAGAATCTCGCCATCGGCGCGGCGCTTCAGCCGCACCTGATGGCCACCCCCCGGCAGGGACGAGCGGCCCAGGTAACGATGCCCCATCAGCACACTGCCCCCAGCCTGACGGCAGGTCTGGGCCAGAAACTCCCGCAGAGCGGCGAAGTCGAGCACCACGCCCTGGACGCGATCG
>CAYZUY010000082.1:9299-9601 GCA_964481495.1 uncultured bacterium | reverse complement strand
CCAGGTGTAGCGGTTTTTGTAGGCGGCCCGGAACAGGTCCGGGGCGCTGACGGGGGTGGTAGCCATGACGGGCTCTCGTGCGTCTTTCCCTGAGCTTACGCCAGGGGCAGAAGCTCGTAGGCGAGCATGGCCACCGCCACTCCGATGACGCTGCCTATGAAGACTTCGGGCTTGGTGTGGCCCAGAGCTTCCTTGAGGGCGCTGAACTCCTCGGCCTGCTCGGGTTCGAGGCGCTCGATCAGCTGGTTGAGGGCGGCGGCCTGGCGACCAGCGGCCCAGCGCACTCCGGCGGCGTCGTACAT
>CAYZUY010000082.1:0-9289 GCA_964481495.1 uncultured bacterium | reverse complement strand
CCAGAGCAGCAACGAAGGCGGAGTGGGAGCTGGGCATACCGCCGGTTTCCACCAGCACCTTCGGGTTGAAGCGGCGGTGCTGAACCAGCTCGACGATCAGCTTGCTCAGCTGGGCCAGCCCGCAGGCGACCAGGGCAACCACCAGGGGGGGATTGATCAGCAGGGACTGGAATTCACCCATGGTCTAGTGGGTGCGGGCGGTGATGTAGTCGGCGATCGCCAGCAGCGGGGCTGCCTTCTCGCCGTAGGGGGTCAGTTCCGCCTTGGCCGCCTCAATCAGGGCATCCGCCCGACGGCGGGACTCCTCCAGGCCCAGCAGGCTGGGGTAGGTGGCCTTCTGGGCGGCGAGGTCCTTGCCGGCGCTCTTGCCCAATTCTTCGGAGGTGGCGGTGATGTCGAGGATGTCGTCGATGATCTGGAAGGCCAGACCGATGTCCTGGGCAAAGCGTCCCAGCCGGGCCTGGGTGTCGGCATCCGCCCCGGCCAGAATCGCACCCGAGACCACGGAGATCTCCAGCAGGGCAGCGGTCTTATGACTGTGGATGTAGTTCAGGGTCTCGACGGTGACGTCGGTCTTGCCCTCGGACTCGAGGTCGACCACCTGGCCGCCCACCAGCCCTTCACCGCCGACGGCCTTACCCAGGCCAGCCACCACCTGCAGCACCCGCTCAGCGGGCACGCCGTGGGTCTGGGCGGCGATCGCCTCGAAGGCGTAGGTGAGCAGGCCGTCTCCGGCCAAAATGGCGATGTCCTCGCCGTAGACCTTGTGGTTGGTGAGGCGACCGCGCCGATAGTCATCGTTGTCCATGGCGGGCAGGTCGTCATGGATCAGCGACATGGTGTGGACCATCTCCAGGGCGCAGGCCGTGGGCATGGCCATCTCGACGTTGCCGCCTGCCAGTTCGCAGGTGGCCAGACAGAGAATCGGGCGCAGCCGCTTGCCCCCGGCCAGCAGCGAATAGCGCATCGATTCGTAGACGGTCTTCGGTTCCTGCAGCGGCAGGATCCGGTCCAGGGCTGCCTCCACCAGCTGCTGCTTCTCGGTGAGGTAGGCCTTCAGGTCGAAGGCGGGGGCGTCAGCGATGGGGGTGGCAGTCATGGGGTTGGGGTGCGGCTCGGCAGAGTCCGCCGGGATCAATCAGAGCGCGAAGGGCTGACCGTGCGTCCGGCAATAACTCAAGACCGTATTATGCAGCAGCATGGCGACAGTCATCGGCCCGACTCCGCCCGGGACCGGGGTAATGGCCGAGGCGATCGCCGCCGCACCGCTGAACTCGACGTCGCCGACAATCCGGCCCTGACCATCCGGGGTCTCGACCCGGTTGATGCCGACATCGAGCACCACCGCGCCCGGTTTGACGTAATCCGCAGTGATCAGTTCCGGTCGTCCGACGGCAGCCACCAGAATGTCCGCCTCGCGGCAGACCGCCGCCAGATCCGGCGTGCGGGAGTGGGCTATGGTGACCGTGGCGTTCTGCTCGAGCAGCATCAGGGCCAGGGGCTTACCAACCAGGATGCTGCGGCCGACCACGACCGCCTTCTTGCCAGCGACGTCGATGTTGCCGTGGCGCAGGATCCCCATCACCCCGGCGGGGGTGCAGCTGCGCAGTCCCGGTTCACCGCGCACCAGACGACCGAGGTTGGTCGGGTGCAGACCATCGGCGTCCTTGTCCGGGTCGATCTCCAGCAGCAGCGCCACGGAATCGAGGCTGCCGGGCAGGGGCAGCTGGATCAGGATGCCGTCTACCCGCTCGTCCTGATTGAGCTCATGGATGATCCCCTTCAGGGTGTCGAAGGGCGTGTCGGCGCTCAGGTGCTGGCCGAAGGAGACGATCCCGGTCTGTTCGCAGGCCCGCTCCTTGTTACGCACGTAGACGGCGCTGGCCGGGTTGTCGCCCACCATCAGTACCGCCAGTCCGGGGGCCCGCCCGACCTGGGGCTGTACCCGGTCGACAAGACCACGCAGCTGCTGGCGTACCTCGGCCGCCAGGGCCTTGCCGTCGAGAATACGGGCGGGAGAACTCATGAGCGCCAATCCTTTGTCCAGCCGAAACAGCCGCTGCGGCAGGGCCCAGCGGATACCCGTCAGTTTCCCACAGGGGTCCCGACGGTTCCGGGTCGCGCCTCTATAATTTTCCCAGGAGGCCCGCCCTACCGTCCCGGTGGACAACGCCCCCTGACCTGTTCCCGGCTCAGACACTACTCCGCTTGGTCCTGACGATTTCCTTACGGCTGGGGCAATCCGTCGTCCGATGAGCCCGCATGGTTCCGGGGCCATCCCGCCTGACCTGGGCCAGGGCCGACGACGGCGCTGGTTACTGCTGCTGTTGGCGGTACTGCTGATCACCGGCATCGGCGGGCAATCCTATTACAGCCAGCCCACCCTCGGCATCGGTTCCCGGGCCCCGGAAACAGTGGTGATCCGTGAACGCCGGACGATTGTCGACCCGATTGCCACGGAGCGGCAACGCGAACAGGCCCGACTGGGCGTGGCGCCGGTGCTCGAGCAGGACAGCTTCGAACTGGTCCGCACCCGGCAGCGGCTCGGAACCCTGCTGGAGCAGCTGGAGCGTCACCGTCGCGCCCAGGTGGCCGACCCGGACCTGAATCCGCTGCATCTGGCCCAGCTCAGGACCCTGCCCCCCGAGGACTGGGCGCAGCTGAAGGCGGCCACTCAGCGCGCCCTCAACCGTATCCTGGCCCAGGGGTTGCCCCAGGGCCTGCCACCCCAGATGCTGCAGCAGGCGATCGCCCTCCAGTTCGAGGGGGAACTGCCCCCCGAGCAGCAGAAGCTGGGTCAGGCCCTGCTGGAGCCGCTGCTGCGCAACCAGGTGACTCTGGTGGTCGACCCGGTGCGCTCCCGTTTTCTGGCGGACCTGCGGGTGCGCACCCTGGAGCCGGTGACGATCAGCCTCGAACCCGGCCAGGAGCTGGTGCGGGCCGGGGAGCCGATCAGCGAACGGCAGTTCGTGATTCTCGATGCCCTGCAGCAGACCCGGCGGCGGGTGAATCTGCTGGGGCTGCTGCAGTACGCCGCTCTGGTGAGCGCAGCGATCGCCGCCTTCCTGCTCACTGCCCGCCGCTGGCGGCCGGGACTGCGCCTGCGCGACCATCTGCTGCTGCTGCTGCTCACCCTGTCGGTGCCCATCGGGCTGGGGCTGCCGTTCCACCTCTCCACCCTGCCAGCGGTGGGACTGCTGGCAGGCTGCTTCTACGGGCCGATGGTCGGCTCCGTGCTGGTGGGGCTGCTGACGGCCCTGATGCCCCTGGGTCTGCCCCTGCAGGTCGGTCTGGAGCTGACCGGGTTCCTGGCCAGTGCGATCGCGGCCCTGGTGGCAGCACTGCAGGCCGGACGCCTGCGGGCCCGGGAGGAACTGGCGGTGCTCGGTCTGGCGGTGGGGGCCGCCGACGGTCTGGCACAGTTGCTGCTCTCCCTGGTGATCGGTCCCGGGCTGAGCGACGGCCTGGCGGGCCTGTTGCTGTCCTCCCTGGAGGTGGCTCTGCTCGGGCTGGCCTGCTCGGTGGTTGCCCTGGGCCTGAGTCCTTACCTGGAGCGGCTCTTCGATCTGGTCACCCCAATCCGACTGGCGGAACTCTCCAATCCCAACCGGCCGATGCTGCAGCGATTGGCACGGGAGTCGCCGGGAACCTTCCAGCACACCCTGTTCGTCGCCACTCTGGCGGAAAGTGCGGCCCGGGCCCTGGGCTGCAATGTGGAACTGGTGCGGGCCGGGACGCTCTACCACGACCTCGGGAAGATGTACGACCCGCAGTCCTTCATCGAGAACCAGCGGGGCGGGCCGAACAAGCACGAGCAGATTGCCGACCCCTGGGTCAGCGCCGAAATCATCAAGCGGCACGTCAGCGAGGGGCTGGTGATGGCCAGACGCTGCGGTCTGCCCCGGGCTGTCCGGGACTTCATCCCCGAACACCAGGGCACGATGCTGATCGGCTACTTCTATCAGCAGGCCCGGACGCTGGCCGAGAGCGGGGTGGCGCCGCGGGCGGTGGTTGAGGCGGAATTCCGCTACGACGGGCCACGACCCCGCTCCCGGGAGACCGGGATCGTCATGCTGGCCGACTCCTGTGAGGCGGCGCTGCGATCGCTGCGGGATGCCTCCTCGACCGATGCCCTGAACATGGTCAAACGGATCATCCGGGCTCGCTGGCAGGACCACCAGCTGGATGAATCAGGCCTGACCCGCTCGGATCTGATTGTGATTGCCCAGGTATTCGTTCAGATCTGGGAACAGTTCCACCACAAGCGGATTGCCTATCCCTCTGCTCGCTGACGGCAATCACACCGATACCGGTTGGGCATGACGCGATCGATCGACACGGATGATGGCCAGGGACGAAACCATCGACAGAGCGGGTCTGACGACATCAGACTGGTGCTCAGTTTGGCCGGGGATCGGCGTCAGGCAATCCACGAAATCGCTGCAACGATGCACACAGCTGGACGTACGGTCATGCTGCTGGCAGCGCCCCAGACCCGTACCCAGGAATCGGCTCCAGTGGCTGCACTGACCGCAGTGGGGATGACTGGACATGGCGTCAGTCCATCAAGGTTCCTTCATGCTACGCCATGATCCCAAGGAAAATCTTAAGAAGTAATTAAGTACTTTCAGGCGAAAATAGCCTCCTCCCGATACATGGGAGAAGGCTTTTAATCCACGGTTGGGCGATCGAGTCGACAGCTGAAACTGCGGAAGTGATTAAGTTAAGTCATCCAGCTTAACTTAATTATTTTTGTGTCAGCAAGTGAGTCGATCGAACGCAGGCTTGACGCCGCCAATCAGGCTGCCATCGGTTCGACGTAGGGCACGAAGGATTTCTTGGTGGCTCCACAGATCGGACATTGCCAATCGTCGGGGATCGCCTCGAAGGCAGTGCCCGGGGCGATGCCGGAATCGGGATCACCCACCGTCGGGTCGTAGATCATCGAGCACTGCAGGCAGATCCAGCGACCATCACCACTGCGGCCCGGTGTCACGGACTCGCCTTCCAGCCCCCGCAACGCCACGGTGTACTGCTGGGCATGGTGCTGCTCGATGTGGGTCAGCAGACCGAAATTGCGCGCTGCCGTGTGGAACATTGCGGCGTGTTCACGGGATTCGTCCTCCTGCTCCTGAAATTCCGCAGCAGCGCTGGTATCCTCATCCGTCACGGCCTGCTGCCGGAACTCGGGGTACATGGTCTGGTACTCGTAGGTCTCCCCTTCGATGGCCAGCTCCAGACAGCGGGCGGCCAGGGCCTGCTTCTGGGCATCACTCAGGCTGGCCGGGTCCTGCACATCGAGTTCGGGATGGAGCAGGCGGAAGTGGGCAAAGGCATGCTCGGTCTCCTGGTTGGCTGTCTCCCGGAAGAGCTTGGCGAGGTCGCCCATACCCATGCGCTTGCAGAGATCGGCGAAGAACAGGTACTTGCGGTTGGCCATCGACTCGCCGCCGAAGGCCGCTTCGAGATTGGTGCGGGTGGCGTTGTTGCTGAGGTCCATGGAGGAACTCCTGTTCGAGGGATTTAGCTAAGAATAATTCTTAGAAGCAAGTCGATCAATGAGTGTTTCTACTCGGCTTCCGCAGGCCTTTGCAGCCGGCGCAAAGGCCTGCGGAAGCCTCCGTGTCAGCGATGAGGCTCGGGCTGCCCCGTAGCGGCCATGCCGCTCCGCTGAGCAAGAAGAGTAGGCCTGGGAACTGGGTCTATACCGGGAAGAAGATCCGCCCCACCAATCCCACCAGACTGAGGGTGAGAGAGCCCCAGATTGCGCTGATGAAGCCGTTCCGCAGACGGAAGCCATCCACCAGAGATGCTGCCAGCGCAAAGATGATCGCGTTGATGATGAAGCTGAACAGGCCCAGGGTCAGGATGGTGAGCGGCAGGGCCAGCAGGGCCAGAATCGGTTTGACCAGCACATTCAGAATGCCGAAGGTGAAGGCCGCCGCCAGGGCGGTGCCGAACCCTCTGATCTCGACTCCGGTCGGCAGGTTGGCCACCACCAGCAGGGCGATCGCCGTCGTCAGCCACAGCATCAGCAGATGGGTCATGGGGTCTCAGCAGTCTCAGAAGTAGTCGTAGCCCGGCTGGGTTGTGTCGCGGGCGAAGGCCAGCAGCAGCGGGAACTGCAGCAGGCCGGTGGCGATACGGTCCTCGCTTTCATCGACGATGATCAGCGCCAGATCCCCGGCCTCATCAATTCGCTGGGCCCGGGCAATCAGCGGCTCCGCTTCGGGGAAGATGGCGATGCCCTGGTTGGGGCTGAAGTCCTCGCGGCTCAGGCCCAGGCAGTCCTGCAGCCCCCGCCGCCAGTCGCCCAGTCGCTCCGGGCTGTTGGCCAGCACCAGCACTTGCAGCTTGGCACCGTAGAGAAAGTTCAGCACCGAGATCACCGCCGAGGCCACCAGGATGTTCTGGAGGCGGCTGCCCAGGCTCTGGACGGCACCCCGGCCGCCCTGGGTGAAGAACCAGTCACGGACCTTCTCCGCATGCATCGGTTCAAAGGTGCGACGCAGGCTCCAGGGGGCACCGTAGTAATCCGGTTCGTTCTGGTATCGGGTCAGTTGCTCCTCGATCAGGGCCACTTCATCCCGCTCGAAGGTGGGTTCGGCAAATCCGGGCCGCAGGGGAGGCGCGACCGGTTCACCCGCCACCGGGGTGGCAGCGGGAGCTGCGATCGCCGTGTCCGGGGCCGCGATGGGCGTAGGCGGCACCAGTTGCAGCTGTTCGGCGGCGGCGGCCAGATCCTGCAGACTGCCCACCAGGTAGTCACGGAATCCCTGGACCCGCAGGGCCACCTCCTGGGAGGCTCCGGCGAAGTTCTGGCGCATCTCCTCGCGCAGGCGTTCCCGACGGCGCTCCAGCTTCTCAACCGACTGGCGCAGCTGTTCCTGCCGGGCTTCGAGATCCCCTAGAGAGTCGGCCACAACCTGCTCCAGCCGCTGGCGAGTGGCCTCTACCTGGGCTTCGAGGTCCGATTTGAGACGCTGTAGGTGGGCGATGTCCTGCTCGATCATCCCGGCCTGCTCCACCGCCCGGGAGGTGGCCCGGAGCTCCGCCCGGGTTTCCGTTGCGGAGGGCGCTGGCGCAGCCTCCGGTGCGGCGGCAGTCTCGGCCACCGGTTCGGAGACCGGTGCCTCGGCGTCAGCGGCCGTCGAGCCCAGTTCCGGCAGCGGAGTCAGGGATTCGTCGCTGGGGTGGGATTCGGCGGAGTGGGTCACCGGGCAACGGCCGCATCACGGCCCTAGGAACGGCGACTACAGTGTAGCTCCAGACACCGGCGCAACTCGACCGCATCGAAGAGGATGGGCAGGAAGTGAATGCTCTTCACCTCCCGGAAATAGAACAGCACCGGGAAGCGATCCCACCACAGTTCCCAGTGAATCCATTCGTCGTAGGGAAAGCTGCGGAACACCGTGCCGTTGCGGCTGACCTCCAGGGCCCGCTCGGTGAACTGCAGCCGCAGACTGACGGTCTGCACCAGCAGGAAGAGGGCGAACAGGGCCACCGGGACGCCCACCCACAGGGAGAGGAAGCAGAGGCCCGCGCCCGCCAGGGTGAGTACCACGGGGATGGCAAAGCTGGGGGCGAGGGTGGTGCCGGTCGGAGCCACGGTCATGATCAGTTCTCCCCTTCACCGGTGATCGACAGGCCCTCGACCCAGATGCGCGGGCAGACGCCACCGGGGGTGGCCTTGGCCTCCGGTTCGACGTAGACGATGCTGTTGAGCAGGCTGCGGATATCTCCGGCCACGGTGGCCGACTCGATACTGGTGCGATCGCCCCGGTTCACCAGCCAGCCGTCGAAGGGCAGGGAGAACGAGCCTTGCAGCGCCTGCACGCCGGCGTGGAGTGCCTGCAGGTCGTCAATCAGCACCACATTCTCAGCGGTGGATAGGTCGAAGGTCTGCTCGGGTTGGGCAGCTGCTTCGACCACGAAGAAGTCAGGACTGACGGTCACCTTGGCACCCAGATTGGCGTGGCCGGTGGGCTGGGCATTCATCCGCTTGGCGGTTCCGGCACTGTGCAGGAAGCTGCGCAGAATCCCACCCTCGATCAGGGTGACCCGGCGGGTGGGTGTGCCCTCGCCGTCGAAGGCACTGGCTCCGATGTTGGCCGGATGACGGGCGTCGTCGTAGAGACTGAGCAGGGGAGAGGCCAGAGGCTGGCCGAGGCTGTCGACACTCGACAGGCTCTGGCGATCGAGCACCTGCTGGGCGTTGAACAGATTCGAGAAGGCCCCCAGCAGATCCAGGAAGGCTTCGGGGCTAAAGCAGACCCGATACCGGCCGGTGGCGATCGGTGCGTAGTCGAGGTGACTGATCGTCTTCTCGGCGGTTTCGGCCACGCAGTCGGCGATCGCCAGCTCCTGCACCCCGTGACCGACCCGGAAGGCACCGGCACTGCGGGGTTTGCGACCCTCCTGCTCGGTGCGGCTGTAGAGGTAGCAGCTAGCGTAGGTGCCACCCTCGGCCCGCCGGGCTCCGGCGCTGTTCAGGTAGAAGGCTTCGCTGCGGCGCTGGGCCAGACCGTTGTAGGGGACGCTTTCAATCGCGCTGTGGCGCTCCAGCAGTTGCCGCTCCGCCTCGCTCAGCTGTGCCAGCAGGGTGGGTACCGGCTCGGCCGGAAACTCCGGCAGATTCAGGGGTTCCAGCGGCAGAGTGGCTTCGGGGCTGAAGTCGGGGGCGTTCTCGGTGGGGCCGAACTCGCTGGCCTCCTGGGCGGTGCGCAGGGCCAGTTCCAGACCGGCCGCATCGGTGTCGGTGGTGCTGGTGATGCCCACCTGACCCTGGGCGTTCCAGACCCGCACGGTGACGCCGCTGCGCTGGGAGGCTTTCACCTGCTTGGGTTCGCCCTTGTCCACCTGGACGCTGGTCTCCTCCACGGAGGAACCGGAGATATCGTACTTCTGGATGCCGAGGCGGGTGGCGATCGCCTGGATTTCGGCGGCGAGGGAATCAATCGCGAGGGGCATGGGAAATGACGGGGTTGACGACGAAGGGCGCGGAAACGGGAACTCAGCGTCCCCCGACGGTGATCGCATCGACCTTGAGGTGGGGCTGGCCGACGGTGACGTAGACGCTGCCGCTGACCGAGCCACAGAAACCGGGGGCCAGTCCGAGGTCGTCGGAACACATCGAGATCTTCTGCATGATCTCGGTGGCTTCGCCGATCAGGGTGGCGCCCTTGAGGGGCTTGGTGAGGCGGCCGTTTTCGATCAGGGAGGCCTCATCCACAGCGAAGTTGAACTGGACGGTAGCACCGACGCTGCCGCCGCCCATCTTCTTGCAGTA
>CAYZUY010000081.1:0-9730 GCA_964481495.1 uncultured bacterium | reverse complement strand
ATCAGGTTCTGCTCCCGGCTGAATGTCGCCAGCTGCGCCAGGGGCACCAACCAGACCTGCTCATCCGGCCAGCCGAGCCGGAAGCAGATCGCCACCGGGGTATCGGCCGGATAGTGAGCCAGCAGCTTCTCCTGCACCGACTCGATGTGGCGGGCACTGAGATATAGACAGAGACTGGCCCGGTGGGCCGCCAGGGTCTCCAGTTCCTCCGCCGGGGGCACCTCGGTCCGCCCGCTGATGCGCGACAGGATAATCGTCTGCACCAGACCGGGAATCGTCAGCTCCACCCCCAGTCGAGCTGCCGCCAGCTGGTAGGCGCTGATCCCCGGCACCACCTCGAAGGGTACCTCCGCCTGCAGCAGCGCCTGGATCTGCTCATGCACCGCACCGTAGAGACAGGGGTCGCCGTCATGCAGCCGCACCACCACCTGTCCGGCCCGCACCCGCTCCAGCAGCAGCGGCAGGATTTCCTCCAGGGTGCGGCGGGCTGTGGGCAGAATCTCCGCATCGGCGCGGGCGATCGCCAGCATCTGCCGGGGCACCAGGGAATCGGTGAACAGAATCGTGTCGGCGGCCTCCAGCAGTCTGCGACCGCGCACCGTCAGCAGATCCGGATCACCAGGACCGGCACCGACGATATAGACCCCGGGGGTGAAGCTGGCAGACTGGGTCATCAATCCTCACAGGTGCGCTGTCCTAACCTTGCGGCAGGTCGATCACATCCGGCAAGGGTTGACGGCGACCGTAGAGCCACCAGAGTCCGAGCCCACCCAACAACACTCCTACCAGACTGACCAGCTGGGCTACCTTGAGCGGCCCCAGCATCAGGCTGTCGGTGCGCAGGCCCTCAATCCAGACCCGCCCCAGACTGTAGGCCACAGCATAGAGACAGAACACAGCCCCGCGCTTCGGACCCGGCTGCTGCCGGAACCACCAGAGCAGCAGCGCCGCCACTGCCAGATTCCAGAGGGATTCGTAGAGGAAGGTGGGATGGAAGTAGGCCTGGTCCCAGTACTGGGACGGCCGTTGCTGGGGCGGAATGTAAAGCTTCCAGGGCAGGCTGGTGGGATTGCCGAAGGCCTCGGAATTGAAGAAGTTGCCCCAGCGACCGATGGCCTGCCCCAGGGCCAGTGAGGGGGCGACCACATCCGCCAGACTCCAGAAGGAGACGCGGTGCAGACGGGCGAACAGCAGCGCCGCCAGCGTACCGCCGATGATTGCCCCGTGGATGGCGATGCCACCGCGCCAGATGGCCAGAATCTCACCGGGATTGGCAGCGTACTGATGCCACTCGAACAGGACGTAGTAGAGGCGGGCGCAGGGAATCGCCGCAATCACCAGCCAGATCACAAGATCGTTGATCAGGTCCGGGTCGAGGGCCCGACGCCGGGCCAGCCGGGAGGAGAGGCTGACCCCCAGCAGCACTGCGATCGCAATCAGCAGACCGTACCAGCGGATGCTGATGGGGCCGAGCTGGAACAGCAACGGGCCAGGAGAGGCAAATTCCGCCAGCAGGCTCGGCAGCATCACAGAGACTTCCGCACAGTACGCAGGGCTACGGTATCACAGGCCCTAAAAGCATGAGGGGCGAGCCTCATGGCCCGCCCCTCATGCATGGATTCAGCAGTAGAGCCGGACTCTAGAAGTCCATCTCGGCCAGCTGCACCTTCTCGACCTGCTTCTTCTTCAGCACCAGCATGATCTGGGCGATCATCACGGCGAAGACGAAGGCCACGAAGCCGAGGACGCGGTTGGGGTTCTGCAGCACGATGGTCACATCATGCTGGCCGAAGCCACCGACGTTGGGGTCGTTGGTCAGATGCTGACCGGCCTTGACGGTATCACCGGCGGCCACCAGCAGTTCAGGACCGGCGGGGATGGTGTCGGTGACGGTGGTGCCGTCTTCTTGACGGATGGTCACCTTGGCGCCGCTGGCGTCGCTGGTGACGTCATCGATCACACCGGCCACGGAGGCAGTGAAGACACCATTGTTGGTCTTCTCACCGGTGGGGTAGACCTGACCACGACCGCGGTTACCACCGACGTGGATCTGGTAGGTGCCGTAGTGCAGGCTCTTGTCGTTGGCCGGGTTGGGAGAGAGGACCGGGAACACCAGTTCCTTGTGGTCATCGCCGGAGACCGGACCAACGATCAGGATGTTCTGCTTGTCTTCAGCATAGGGCTGGATGTAGAGGTCGCCGACCTCTTCCTTCAGCTCTTCGGAGATGCGGTCGGCGGGAGCAAGCGTGAAGCCATCGGGCAGCATCAGCACCGCACCGACGTTCAGGCCACCCTTGCTGCCATCGGCCAGCACCTGCTGGGCCTTGGCATCGTAGGGAACCTTGACCACAGCCTTGAAGACGGTGTCCGGCAGAACGGACTGGGGCACTTCAATCTCGGTCGGCTTCTTGCCGAGGTGGCAGTTGGCGCAGACGATCTTGCCGGTCGCTTCGCGGGGGCTTTCGTAGTTCTGCTGGGCCCAGAAGGGGTAGGCAGAAGCCGCCTGAGGACGCAGGATATCCGCGCCGAGGTTGAGCAGCAGGGCCGCGAACAGAACCGCCAGGGTCTTGCCCGCCAGGCCTACGGTACGACGCAGCGTCGTCAGGGAAAGAGACGTCTTCATCTTCAACTTGGATGGAAAAGAGTGCGGGGAGGAACTCCGACCGTCGGAGCCGTTAGGCCCACCAGGGGGAATCGCCGGTGCGGAAATCGGTTTCCGTCCAAGGCGAGAGGACGACCTTGTCGTCGGTGACATCGGCATGGGCCAGCGCCAGGGACAGCGGCGCGGGACCGCGCACAACCTTGCCGGTGGCGTCGTACTGGGAGCCGTGGCAGGGGCACATGAACTTGTTTTCGCTGGCGTTCCAGGGCACCACGCAGCCGAGGTGGGTGCAGACAGCATTGATGCCGTAGTTGGCGATCGCCTCGCTGCTTTCCACCACCAGGTAGGTGGGATCGCCCTTCAGGCCCTGCACCAGGGTGCGATCGCCGACGTTGTGCTCAGACAGGAACTGGGACAGTTGCACGTCGTTGCCCAGTGCGTCCTTGGCGGTCACGCCACCGCCGCCGCCGCCGCTCCGGGGCGGGACGAAGTATGCTGCGGCCGGGAAGATGGCACCCAGGGCGACACCCGTCACCGAACCGAAGGTCAGCAGGTTCATGAACTGACGACGGCCCATGCTGGGGACATCGGCGCTTCCGGAAATCTGAGTCATAGACTTTCGCTGCGATGGCTATCCTGCAATGGAGTATTATTGCATTCCTTCAATTCATTAAGACCCTGAACCGCTGACGGTGACGGGCGTTCGCGCGTTGCAATTTGTAAACTTCAGGCCTGAGCTGCCATGACCGGCGTCGAACTGCGCGAGATTCTGCTGACCAAGTGGGGCGCCTCCTACGACGTCCAGCTGCGGCGCACCCAGGGGAAGATCTTCTTCCAAGTGATGTGGCGCTACCAGGAGCAGGCGTCCTTCCCGGTCAGTGAGGCGGACTACCTGGCCCACCTGGAGGAGGTGGCCGGTTACCTGAGGTCCCTGGGCGCCAGCGACCAGATCCGCGACGCCCTGGTCAACCATCCCGATAAGCCCCGCCTGGGCAAGGCCGTCAGCCTACCCATCGAGCTCGGGGCCCGGGCCAGCGAGTGGCTCTGAACGCCCCGAGCCGGGGCGTCAGTCGTCGAGAGGGGTGACGTCCACCACCTGCACGTCCAGCGTGCCGGGGGGCGTCACCCGCTCAAAGCCGCCATTACTGACCTGCAGCAGTTCCCCGCAGTTGGGGCACTGGGTCTGGGCCTGCCGGAAGGCCTGCAGTTCGGTGCCGCAGACCGGGCAGTCAGCCACCACCAGATTGCGCCGCAGCCACCAGCGGAAGCCGAAGAAGCCAACCACCGGCAGCAGCAGCAGCAGGCCCGCGAATCCCAGCAGCGTTTCGATCAGCCAGTCCGGCAGCAGCTGCAGCAGCAGAATCACCCCAAATAGGGGCAGCAGCGATCGCAGCAGACTCAGGGGCGTCACCGGTTTCGGTTCGAACGGCCAGGGGTTCACGGGCCTAGCTCCACACAGGGTCTGAGCTTCATTATCTCCAGCCCAAACGCACAACAGCGGTGATTCCGCCGGGGAACCACCGCTGTCGCAGAGGGTTGGAGCTGGTTCAGGCGATGCCTAGAACAGACCCAGAGTCAGGGACTTGTCGATGGGCAGAGCCGCACCGATGCCGAGGTAGAGGGTGAAGACGGTTCCGAACAGGAAAACCGCCATCGCCACCGGACGGCGGAAGGGGTTCTGGAACTTGTTGACGCTCTCGATGAAGGGGATGAGCATCAGGCCCAGGGGCACCATCGTCTGAATGGCAATCCCCAGCAGCTTGTTGGGGACGACCCGCAGGATCTGGAACACCGGGAACAGGTACCACTCCGGCAGAATCTCCAGCGGGGTGGCGAAGGGGTTCGCCGGTTCACCGACCAGGGTGGGCTCCATCACAGCCAGACCGACCAGGCAGGTCAGGGTGCCGAGGATGCAGACCGGGAAGATGTAGAGCAGGTCGTTGGGCCAGGCGGGCTCACCGTAATAGTTGTGGCCCATGCCCTTGGCCAGCTTGGCGCGCAGGATCGGATCGCTGAGATCCGGCTTCTTCAGTACGGACATTGTCGGAAGCTCCTAAATCGCTCTGATGAGAGAGAGAACAGAGTCAAAGCAGGAGCGATCCGATCGCCCCTGCTCTGCAAGGCCGGGTTTAGAGGGGACCGGAGATGCCCTGCTTCCGGATCATCAGGAAGTGCATGAGCATGAACACGGCCAGCAGCCAGGGCAGCACGAAGGTGTGCAGGCTGTAGAAGCGGGTGAGGGTCGCCTGACCGACGCTCTGACCGCCACGGAGCAGTTCCACCATGAAGGAACCGACCACGGGAATGGCCTCGGGAACACCGGACACAATCTTCACGGCCCAGTAGCCAACCTGGTCCCAGGGGAGGGAGTAGCCGGTCACACCGAAGCTGACGGTGATCACAGCCATGACCACGCCGGTCACCCAGGTGAGTTCACGGGGACGCTTGAAGCCACCGGTGAGGTACACGCGGAAGACGTGCAGGATCATCATCAGCACCATCATGCTGGCGGACCAGCGGTGGATGGAGCGAATCAGCCAACCGAAGTTGACCTCGTTCATGATGTACTGCACCGAATTGAACGCTTCTACCACAGTGGGTTTGTAGTAGAAGGTCATGGCGAAGCCGGTGGCGAACTGAATCAGGAAGCAGGTCAGGGTGATGCCGCCGAGACAGTAGAAGATATTGACGTGGGGTGGAACGTACTTGCTGCTGACGTCGTCGGCGATCGCCTGGATCTCCAGACGTTCCTCGAACCAGTCGTAGACCTTCGACATGAAACCGCAGTTCCTAACAAACTGTTGATGTTCATAATGAATGTATCACAGCGCCAGAGTCGAAGAATTCCCGCCGGGGCTGGATTTGGGCCCGTTCACCGCTTCGGTTTTCCCACCCGGTCAGCGGCCGGAGGCCCGGGCTTCCGAGGCTATCCTTAAAGACAGTATTAAATTCTGTTAAATGACACGGGTTCTGGTTCGCCGCCTGGTCCTGCTCCTCGCCCCCCTGCTGCTGGGCTGGTCGCTGTTCACGCCGGGGGCGCTGGCCTTCAGCGAGGGGCAGCAGCTCTACAACGAAGCCTGGCGGACGATCAACGGCGCCTACCTCGACCCGACCTTCAATCACCAGAACTGGTACATGCTTCGTGAGAAGGCGCTCAAGAAGCTGAACCTGAACCGGCCCCAGGATGCCTACCAGCCGATCCGCGATCTGCTGGCCCGCCTGGACGATCCTTTCACCCGTTTCCTGGAGCCGGACCAGTACCGGGGGCTGCAGGTCTCGACCTCCGGTGAGCTCTCGGGCGTGGGCCTGCAGATCGGCTTTGCCGAGGACGGCCAGCAGATTGTGGTGATTGCCCCGATTGAGGGCTCCCCGGCCGCCGGTGCGGGTGTAGCTCCCGGTGATCGCATCACCGCCATCGACGGTCAGTCCGTTCAGGGGCTCAGCCTCGACGATGCTGCCACCCGGCTGCGCGGACCGGCAGGCACCACCGTCGCCCTGGACGTGACCCGGGACGGCGGCACGCTGCACTTCACTCTCACCCGCGATCGCATCTCTCTCAACCCGGTGGTGGCGGAGCTGAAGCAGGACGGCAGCGGCCCCAAGATCGGCTATCTGCGCCTGAGCCAGTTCAACGCCAATGCCCCGATGGAGGTGGCCCACGCTTTCAGCCGTCTGGAGAAGGAGGGCGCGGACGGGTTCATCCTCGACCTGCGTAACAATCCCGGCGGGCTGCTCACCGCCGGAATCGAAATCGGCCGCTACCTGATCGACGAGGGAACCATCGTCTACACGGTCAACCGCCAGGGGGTGTTCGACAGCTACGAGGCCCGGGGCCAGCAGATCACCGACAAGCCCCTGGTGGTGCTGGTCAACCGCGGCACCGCCAGCGCCAGCGAGATTCTGGCGGGCGCCCTGCAGGACAACGGCCGGGCGCTGCTGGTGGGCGATCGCACCTTCGGCAAGGGGCTGATCCAGTCGCTGTTCGAACTCTCGGACGGTTCGGGGCTGGCGGTCACCGTTGCCAAGTACGAAACCCCGGCCCACCATGACATCAACAAACAGGGCATTCAGCCCGATGAACTGGTGACCCTGGAGTCTCCCCTGGCCCCGGACGAGATTGCCACCGCCGCCGACCCGCAGTATCAGGCGGCCCTGAAGCTGCTCTCACCCCGGGCGATCGCCCATGCGTCCTGATCGCCAGCGCACCTACCACGACCCGCTGCACGGGGCGATCACCCTGCGTCGGGATGACCCGGTCGAGGCGCTGCTGATCGGCCTGATCGACACTCCCGCCTTCCAGCGTCTGCGGCGGATTCGCCAGCTCGGTCCCGCCAGCCTCACCTTCCACGGGGCCGAAGCCTCACGCTTCACCCACTCCCTGGGGGCGATGCAGGTCGCCCGCCGCGCCCTCGACAGCCTGAGCGAGCCGTTCCCCGATCTGCGGCGGCACCGGGCGGTGCTGCTGGTGACCGCTCTGCTGCACGACCTCGGCCACGGCCCCTTCAGCCACACCGGCGAGGAGATCTTCGGCAGCCACCACGAGTCCTGGAGCTGTCGGCTGGTGCGGGAGTCCGCGCCCATCCGTGAGCTGCTCGACGCCCATGATCCAGCGCTGGCCGAGCAGGTGGTGGCCGTGCTCACCCGCCGGTATCCGCTGCCGATCATCAGTCAGCTGGTCTCCAGCCAGCTGGACTGCGATCGCCTCGATTACCTGATACGCGACAGCTACTTCAGCGGGGCCAGCTACGGCCACCTGGACCTGGACCGCATCCTTGCCGCCCTCAGCTTCGACCCGGACTCGGGGGAACTGGCCGTGGACCGCAAGGGCGTGGTGGCGATCGAGCACTACCTGACCGTGCGCAGCTTCATGTACGGCCAGGTCTACCACCACCCCAAGAACATCGCCGCCAACTGGCTGCTCGAACAGACCTTCGCCCGGGCCCGGCAACTGCTGGGTCAGCCGGGCTGGTTCTGCGACGACACCCTGGCCGCCTGGCTGCGGGGTCCGATCGACCAGTTGCCGCTGGAGCGCTATCTGGCCGGAGACGACACCCTCTGCCTCTACCACCTCGAACGCTGGCGGCAGGCCGAGGACCCTCTGCTGCGGGATCTCAGTCGCCGTTTCCAGGATCGGGATCTGCCCAAGGCCCGCAGTCTCGAAGCCCTCGATACCGAGGGCCAGGAACAGCTGCTGCAGCGCTGCCGGGACTGGGCCACCGCCGCCGGATGGGAGGCCGAGATGATGGTGGGTCTGCGGCGACGCAGCCGTCTCGGCTACAGCCGCTACCGGCAGGGCATCAAGGTGCTGAGCGATGAAGGAATCCAGCCGATCAGCGGGCGATCGCCCCTGATCCGGGCCCTGATCCAGCCCAGCCGCACCGCCTGGCTGATTTATCCCAAGCCCCTGGACGAGGCCGTGAAGCGGGAGATTGCCGCGCTGCGCACCTGAGCCATCGGCGGGGGCACCGTGTTAGCACCGGAACAGCAACCCGTCACCCCATGCGCGAAAGCCTGCGTCTCGGCATCGATGGACTGAAGTGCGCCGCCTGCGTTCAGCGGGTGGAGCAGGCGCTGAACGCCGTGCCCGGGGTAGAGCAGGCCGTGGTCAATCTGGCCACCGGAGAGGCCCGGGTGGACTGGAGTGGAACAGCGCTCCCCTGGGCCGACCTGAGCGCCGCCATTACCGCCAGCGGCTATCGGGCCCGCCCTCTGAGCGGCGATGCCGCAGCAGCCCTGGCCGACCGGGATCTGGCCCGGCAGCGGCAGCAACGTCGGCTACAGCGGCGTCTGTGGGTAGGACTGGCCTGCAGCCTGCCGCTGATCCTGGCCACCATGGTCAGCCACCTGGGCGGGTCGTTCCCCGGCAGTGCCTGGCTGCTGCAGCCCTGGGTCCAGGCGCTGCTGGCGACCCCGGTGCAGTTCTGGGTGGGGCAGGACTTCTATCGCGGCGCCTGGCAGGCCTGGCGCCGTGGCAGCAGCGATATGAACACACTGATCGTGCTCGGCACCAGTGCGGCCTACCTGGCATCGCTGCCGGCCCTGGTCAGCGATGGCCATAGCTCCCCGGGGGGTCACGTCCTCTACTTCGAGGCCGCGACCGCCGTCATCACCCTCACCCTGCTCGGCCGCTGGCTGGAGGAAGGCGCCCGGGGCGAAACCGCCAGCGCGGTCCGGCAGCTGGCCAGCCTGCAGGTGAAGCAGGTGCGGGTACTGCGGGATGGGCGGGAACAGGAGCTGCCGCTGGAAGCGATCGCCCTCGGCGACCGGGTGCTGGTGCGTCCCGGGGAACGGATTCCGGTGGATGGCGAGGTGGAGGCAGGCGAGAGCGAGGTGGACGAATCGCTGCTCAGCGGCGAGAGCCTGCCGGTGCTGAAGGGTCCGGGCGACCCGGTGGTCGGAGCAACCCTGAACGGCAGCGGACACCTGCGGATCCGCACCACCCATCTGGGGGCCGACACCGTCCTGGCCCGAATTCTGGAACGGGTGCAGCAGGCCCAGAGTTCCAAGGCCCCGATCCAGCGGCTGGCGGATCAGGTCACCGCCCGCTTCGTGCCGGTGGTGCTGGTGCTGGCCATCGGTTCCAGTCTCAGCTGGTGGCTGGTGAGCGCGGATGGGGCGATCGCCGTGCGCGTCTTCACCGGCATTCTGGTGATTGCCTGTCCCTGGGCCCTCGGGCTGGCAACCCCCACCTCGATTACTGTCGCCATCGGGCGGGCCGCCCAGGCCGGGCTGCTGGTCCGCAATGCCGCCACCCTGGAGACCCTGAACCGGATCGACACCGTGGTCTTCGATAAGACCGGCACCCTCACCCTGGGACAACCCAGCGTTGGCCGTCATGTTCTGCTGCGGCCGGAGGCCGACGTGCTGCCCCTGGTGGCGGCGGTGGAACGCCGCTCCGAGCATCCTCTGGCAGCGGCCCTGGTCAGCTTTGCCGCCGCCGAGGGAGTCGCCGAGCCGGAGGTGGATCGCTTCACCGCCGTGCCCGGATGCGGTGCCGAAGCCCGGATTGGCGATCAGCGCATCCGCATCGGCACAGACCGCTGGCTGCAGGAGCAGGGCCTCGACCTATCGGTCCTGAGCGAGCGGATCCGCCCCTGGCCGGGCGAGGGCTGCAGTCTCGTACTGGTC
>CAYZUY010000080.1:0-9751 GCA_964481495.1 uncultured bacterium | reverse complement strand
GAGGTGTAGATCTCGGCGGCAGCCGAATCGATGAAAGAACTGCGGTCGATGAACACCGGCACGTTCCCCGGCCCCACCCCCAGGGTGGGGGTGCCGGAGCTGTAGGCGGTGTGCACCAGGCTCTCGCCGCCGGTGGCCAGAATCAGCGCCAGCCCGGGATGCCGCATCAGGGCCTGGGTCTGCTCCCGCGACACCGTTTCCAGCCACTGGATGCAGTCCTCCGGGGCTCCGGCTTCCAGGGCAGCCTGATAGCAGAGCCGGGCTGTGGCGACGGAGCAGTGCAGAGCCCGCTTGGCTGGGCTGACAATGATCGGGTTGCGGGTCTTGAGGGCACTGAGGACCTTGAACAGCACCGTCGAGGTGGGATTGGTGACGGGAATCACCGCCAGAATCGGGCCGACGGGCTGGGCCAGTTCGACGATGCCCCACTCCTCGTCCTCGGCGATGATGCCGACGGTGCGCAGGGCACGGATGTCCTCGTAGACGAACTGGGTGGCGACCACGTTCTTGATCACCTTGTCCTGCCAGCGCCCGATGCCCGTCTCCCGCGCCGCCATGCGCGCTAGAGAGACTCGCGCATCGAACCCCGCCCGATAGACCGCTTCGACGATGCGGTCCACCTGGGCCTGGGTGAACTGGCTGAAGATTCCGGCAGCAACCCGGGCCCGCTGCATCACCGCCGTGGTGTGACTGGCCAGGTCCGGTTCAGGGGCTGCCGGAGAGGATGGGAGCTCACGGGTCTGGGTCATGTTCCCGGTTCCGCCACAGGACAGGCCTAGGGTTCCCGGGGCTGCGGTCAGATGCGGTAGATCACCGCAGGTGCCGGAACAGCAACGTGGGTCAGGGTGGGTCGTCCCGGGGCCGGGTCAGGGCGATCGCCCCAGCCGGGCGCGCTCAGGGTCGCCGTCAGGTAACCGGCGGAGAGGGTGAGAATCCAGAGGTTGGCGAGGCGCAGACGCAGGGTGGGCATGAGTGCAGTCCCCAAGGCGGTGAGGGCGGAGGCCACAACAGGCGTTGGCCTAGATTTCCCTCCCGCCGATAGAAAATCACCCACCCCGACACTCAGTCCTGGTGCAGGCCCTTCAGAGCCGCCAGTGCTGGGATAGCGAAGAGCAGGCAGTAGAGCGCCGGTCCCCAGGTGAGGTTGAGACCACTCAGCAACCAGCCCGCCACCAGCGGGGCCGTCCCCGCGAACAGGGCGATCGCCAGACTGTAGCTGATCGAAAAGACGGCGCAGCGCTCCTTGGGGTCCACCAGCCGGGCGATCAGCACCCCCTGGGCGCCGAACAGCAGCATGATCGGCACCATCGCTAGCCCCTGCCCGATGATCAGGCCGCTCACCCCTCCGGTCTGGGCACCGAGGATACAGGGCAGGGTGAGCCCGGTCAGAGCCAGGGTTGTCCAGCGGGTCAGGGTCACCCGACCGACCCGGTCCGCCAGCCAGCCTCCGGCCACTACCACCGGCATCCCCAGGGCCTGGATCACCGTGGCGATCGCATTGGCGTCGGCCATGCGGCCCCCGGGTTGGTGACCGCTGTAGTCGACCAGAAAGACAAAGAGGATGTAGAAAACGACGTTGGAGAAGGAAATCAGCGCCGCCACCCGCAGCATCAGCGGCCACTGGTGCAGCACCTGCCGCAGTTGTCGGGCGATCGCCGCCAGGGTCTGCCGGTGATTGACGTGGGCCAGGGGCCGATCGGCCCCGGCCAGAGTCTCGGGCATGTGACGGCGCAGCCACCAGCCGAGGGCGGCTACCACCGCACCGGCCAGGAAGGGTAGACGCCAGGCCCAGTCATCCACCGCCGCCACCCCCAGCAGACTGGCCAGCAGGGCAGCGGTGAGGGAGCCGAGGACAAAGCCCAGCAGCGCTCCGGCGGTGGCCAGACTGGAGAGGAAGCCCTGGCGATCGCTCGGTGCGGCCTCGGTGGTGTAAGCCATGCTGCCGGTGTACTCACCGCCGACGGAGAAGCCCTGCAGCATCCGCAGCAGCACCAGCAGGTAACCCGCCGTCACCCCGAGCTGGGCATGGGTGGGCAGCAGACCGATCAGCAGACTGGAGGCCCCCATGATCAGGATGCTGATCGTCAGCATGCGGCGACGGCCCAGGACATCCCCGATCGGACCCAGGACGAGGCTGCCCACCGGTCGCATCAGGTAACCGACCGCAAAGACGCCGAAGGCTTCCACGGTCTGCATACCCACCGCCGCCTCCGGGAAGAAAGCCTTACCGATGGCCGTGGCAAAGTAGCCGTAGACCGCGAAGTCGAACCATTCGAGGGCGTTACCGAGGGCGGCAGCCAGAGCCGCCGAGCGGCGCTGGGCACGGGTCAGATCCAGATCCATCGGAGAGCGGGGGATGCAGGGCTGCCGTCCATTGTTTCACCCCGGATCAGCAGTGACCGTCAGGCCCCGGTCAGGGCCCGCAGCAGCAGACGACCTTCGGGGGTGAAGACGTTGGTCAGACCGAAGCGGACCGGATTGGGAGCCTGGACGAACAGCATCAGCATGGCCTGCAGCAGCTCCGGCAGCGACAGTTCATTGGTCAGGAAGCGGGTCCAGGAGGATTGGGGCAGCCGGAAGAAGGTGTCGAAGAACTGACGCAACTGCGCTTCGCTGAAGCCCATCAGCTTCTCCAGCCCGTACTGGTAGAGGTAGTGCTTGCGCACCAGATCCGGGCTCCAGAGCGTCTGCCAGCCCTGGCGGGCGATCGCCGCCGGGCTGGCCTGGGGATCCTTCAGGATCGCCGCGATCGCTTCGGCCAGAGCGGGGCCGCGCCGCAGCAGCGCCCCCACCATGTAGCCCGAGGCCGGATGCACGAGACTGGCCGCGCCGCCGAAGGCCCGCAGTGGCTGGTCGAGGTCGGGCAGGGGCAGGTTCATCGGGAAGAGACAGTGCTCGACGTGCTGCGTCTCCAGGATGCGGATGCCCTGATGGGCGAGACGGCGCTCCAGCCGGTCGGCCATGCACTCGTAGGTCACCGCCGGATGCCAGGCCAGGGACGTCTCCTCGACGAAGTAGACGTCGTTGCCCAGATCCATGGCGTAGAGGAATGTGGGTGGCTCCCGGCGCTCGGCCTCCGTGAGGTGCTCGCTTCGGTAGTCCATGAGCACGAACTGTCCCGGTGCCACCGGCGGAGCCGAAAAGCGGCCGACCACGCCGTAGGCCGCCTGATAGGCCACATCCGCTTTGGCGGGCCGCTGCACAAACGGGCTGTGGTGGCCACTGGCATCAATCACCACCCGGGCGCTCAGGTCCTGGCCTACATCGGTGGTGACGATGGAGGCCTCGGGCTTGTGGCGGATGGCCGTAGCCCGACCTTCAACCCAGATCATCCCGGCGGTCTGGCAGGGTTTCAGCCAGTGCTGCTGCAGCGCCGCCCGGTTGAACAGTCCGTAGTCGTGGTGCAGCTCCAGAGCGCTATCGCGGAAGTAGGCGACGGAGTTCTGCCAGCGGTGCTCGAGCAGCGGGGCTAGCCCCAGATCCTCGACTTCGCGGGCCCAGATGCCATAGGTATTGGGCCAGGGTGCCTCGGGTGCGGTGGGGGCAAGGCCCTGGACACTGACGCCCCGGCGGCAGAGTTCCGCCGCGATCGCCAGAGCCGCTGGTCCGGCCCCCAGTACCAGCACATCCACCACCGCGTCCTCCCGGGCCTGCCCGATCACTGCTGCACCATCATCCGGCATCGGACCGGCTTCAGACCGCACTCAGCCAGCGGGACAGGGACTCGGGCATGGGCAGGATGATCAGCACCAGCAGCAGCAGGGACAGAAAACCCAGCAGGGCGCGGCCGCTGTCGATCTCGCTGACGTCATCGAGGGCCGGTTCGTCGGCGACGGGCATGAACAGCAGCAGCAGCCCCCAGAAGAGCAGTTCCGGCTCCAGCAGCGCCAGCAGCAGCACCAGCAGCCGGGCTGCCTGGGCAATCCAGATGCTGGCCCGCAGGCCGTACATGGCATGGACGACATGACCGCCGTCCAGTTGCCCGACGGGGATCAGGTTCAGGGCCGTGACGATCAGGCCAAGGTAACCAGCGATCGCGATCGGATCGAGCTGCAGAGCCTGATCCGCCCCCAGTTGCCCACCCAGGGTGAGGTGACTGATCACCCCCATCAGAATCGAGGCGTGGGGATCGAGGTGCTGGAAGGACAGCAGGCCCGACTGGGGCGGCAGCGGCACGACCGTGGAGCGCTGCAGCCCAGCGACCAGAATCGGCAGGGTCACCGCCAGACCAGCCAGGGGCCCAGCCAGACCCACATCGAACAGGGCCCGGCGGTTGGGCATCGGGCTGCGGATCTGGATGAAGGCCCCGAAGGTGCCCAGAAAGGCGGGGATCGGGATGAAGTAGGGCAGGGTCGTCTTCAGGCGATGGATCCGGGCCGCCACGTAGTGGCCCGTCTCATGCACCCCGAGAATCCCCAGCAGGGCCAGCGCGTAGGGCAGCCCCTGCAGCACCAGATTCGGGTTGGCCTCCAGGGCATCCATGTTCGGTTTGCCCGGCAGGGTGAACAGGTAGCCGACGCTGGTGGTGGTGAGCAGGGTGAGCAGCAGCAGACTGAGCGCCAGCACCGGTCGGGTCAGGCGTCCCTTGGGAAGGCCGGGATTGGGCACCACCACGAACAGGGGCTGATCGGGCTTGGCTTCCCGCAGCAGCAGCAGCAGGCGATCGCCGAACTGCTCCCGCACCCGATCGCGCACGGTGGCATAGGCCCGGCTTGCCTCCCCGCGCAGCCGCCCCCAGCAGAGTACGGAGTTGCCCTGACTCTGGAAACGCTGCAGCTGGTAGCAGTCGAAGGGGAAGCAGTGGCGCAGCCGATCCAGATCCGCGGCGTCCAGCAGGGGTTCCGGAGGCGTGGCAACCGCTGACGACTGCACAGCCAGAGCCTGGGCGGCGGCCGCCTGCCGCAGTTCCTCAACGGGAATGCGGCCGCGGTTGAGCAGACTCCAGTAGGCGAAGGCACTGAAGATCAGCGGCAGCAGGAACACCGGCAACGGCATCGCCCGGTTGACCAGCATCGCCCAGAGCAGCCAGCAGGCCAGGGGCGACATCAGCACCAGCCAGAGCTGCCAGACCGGCGTACGGCTGACTTTGGGGACACTGCGCTGCAGCAGCCAGTAGCTCAGCCCGCAGAGAAACAGCAACCAGAACAGGGACATCCGCAGGCGGCGGGCACAACGACTCCACTCTATCAACGGGCATCGGGCCGCACCGATAATGGAAGCGTTGCCGCTGTGTGTGTCCGTGCTCGAGTCGACGCTTCCCGTTCCCCACGCCAAACCGCCCCAGCCGGTGTTCGAGGGGCTTTGGGCCTTCTCCCCCAACCGCGACAGTCTGGGCGGCAGCAGCTATCTGCTGCGCACCGACCGGGGCAACCTGCTGATCGACTGCCCAGCCCTGGCCCCCGAGAATCTGGACTGGCTCGACGCCCACGGCGGCGTCGACACCCTGGCAATCACCCACCGCACGGCAATCGCCCGCGCCCAGCAACTGCAGGAGCGCTACGGCTGCCGCCTCGTCATCCAGGAGCAGGAGGCCTACCTGCTGCCCGAGGCAACGGTCACGCCCTTCGAGCAGAGCATCACCCTGGCGGACGGGGTGGAGATGGTCTGGACCAGCGGCCACACCCCGGGCAGCAGCTGCATCCACTGGTCCGGTGAGGGCGGCGTGCTGTTTCCGGGGCGGCACCTGCTGCCCACCCGCAGCGGTGGCATCACCCCCCTGCGCAGTGCCAAGACCTTCCACTGGCCGCGCCAGCTGCGGGCCTGCCGCGCTCTGCTGGAGCGCTTCAGCCCCGAGACGCTGCACTGGCTCTGCCCCGGCGCCAGCATCGGCTACCTCAAGGGCGACAAGGCGATCGCCGACGCCTATCGGCTGCTGGCGGCCCTCGACTTCGATGCCCTGGCAACGATGGACGCCATCTCGCTCTAGGGCCTTGAAGATTCGTAACTGCATGCCGCGGTAACACCAGCACCACAGGCGGGTGTCAGATGCCTGACCAGGAAGCGTCACTCTCCGTCAAGACCGATCAATTGCTGCTGTTCGTAGAAGCATGGGTGTCCTGCCCCTACGAACAGCCCCCTCCAGTCAACAGACCTCAGACGACATTGGAGAAGGTGAACCCAAGAACCATGTCATCGAAGTCCCTGTCACCACCCCCAGGCAGGTCCTCGTAGCCGAAGAGGTTGTTGCCGAGGGAACGGAAGTGACTGATGCCATCGGAGTTGGCGGCCCCGAAGGCGAAGTAGGTGTTGCCGTTCACCCGGGCAAAGGGGGCGAGGATGAAGGATTCGCTGATGGCAACGCTCTGGCTACCGGTTCGGTTGTCGCCGATCTGGAGGTTGGCCAACTCGGTGACGAGGTTGTCGGAGCGCAGAGCGGCAGCGGCATAGCCAGGGTCTCCCGGTTGCAGAAGCGTGCCGAGGGCGTCACGAACAGCCCCCTGGGCATTGACGGTGCGGTAGAAGCCGATTAGTGAGTCGTAATCGGCCTCGCGCCCGATCACCAGTGTGCCGTTGACAGTCTGGCCAGCAGTGAAGGCGCTGAAGTCGAGGACGGGTGCAGTGCCCTGCTCCTGGCCAATCAGGGCATTGAGGCCCTGGTCGCCACTGAGGAGGTCGAGGGTGAGCTGAATGCCACTGAGCCGGGAGAGGGAGGTCACCTGGAGGTTGGTGCCGGCATCGAGGGAGAGATAGCTGAAGCGGGCATCGTCGAGGCTGGTGAGTTCATCCAGGCTGGCATCGACGACTTCGAAGAAGCGGATTTCCTGACCGTTGAGGAGGAGGATTTCGCGGTCGAAGCTGATACCTCCAGGCAACGTTGCGTCGGAGTTCTCCAGGTTGGAGAACAGAGTCCGAGCCCGGGTCTGGAGGTCGGCCAGGGAAAGGTTACCAGATTCACCGTGGTTCAGAACAACGTAACCGATCTGGTTGGCCGTTGTGCCGTTGCGGTTGAGGGTGCCGCGCAGCCGCAGGCTGGCGGGTGCAGTGCTGGTGGGGTCGCTGACATTAAGGCGGGTGTTGTCAGACTGCAGGATGCTGAGGACCGGGTCAATGTCCACAGTGGCGGCGGTGGAGGGGTCGGCAATGACGCCATTGACCTGTCCATCCTTATCGCCGTAGCCGCCATCGACCAGGGCGAGGGTGGAGAAGTCGGCGATGCCGTCACCGTTGAGATCGTAGAAGCGGGCGCCCGCCTGATGGATGGGGTCGTAGGTGAGCGGGTCGAGAGCGCCTGTTGCGGTGAAGCCGTAGTAGATCAGGCGGCGGTTGGCATCTCGATTGCCCTGGCCGTCGGTGAGGTCGAGTCCATTAGCAACCAGGGTGAGATTGAAGAAGGCGAGGGCGCGGTCCAGATCGGTATCGACATCGAGGGAGAAGTCGATGGCGTTGGGGTTGAGGGTGACGCCGGTGAGTGCAGTGAGCGCAGTCGGGTCGGGCCCCCGGGTAGGGTCATCAATGCGCAGAACTGTGATGGTCTGCTGAGATGGGAGATCACCATTGAAGAACGACGCCGGGACCTCGGTGACTGTGCCCGTGATGGTGAGACCAAGGTAGTCGTCGGATAGAGCCGAGGTGTTGCCAGCAAGATCAGTGGCACGAGCACGGAGGGTGTGGCTGCCGAGACTGAGCGCTGAAGAGGTGATGGACCAGTTGCCATTGTTGTCAGCGGTGGCCGTGCCGAGGACGGTGGTGCCGTCGGTGTCGTAGAGGGTGACGGTGGAGCCAGCCTCGGCAGAGCCGTTGATTTCCGGGGTCGTGTCGGTGGTGATGTTGTCGGAGTCGCTGGTGCCGGAGTCGCTCACAGCGGTGAGATCAAGCCCTGTTGGCGCTGCTATTGAAGTATCGATGGCGTAGTTATTCGAATCGGTCGTTCCACTACCGGCATTCCCGGCCGCATCACTGACACCGGTATTGTCGAGCGTGATGACGTTGCTGGTGTCTTCGAGATCTGCCGTCGGGGTGAACGTTGCCGTCCAGGTCGTACCTCCATCGGATGAGGAAACCGCACTCAGCGTACCGTTGGCAATACTCAGGTCGGCATTGGTGAAACCGCTCACCGCTTCCGAGAACGTGAACGTCACCAGAGAGGTCTCACCAGCCTTGAGAGCAGAATCTGCAACCGCGATGGTTGCGGTTGGAGGCAGGGTGTCCGTTGGTGCAGCCGTTGTGAAATTCAGCGCAGCGTTTCCGCTGATACCTGCATAGTTATTGCCGGCTAAATCCGTAAAGACACCATTGGTGATTTCGATGTAGTAGTCGGTTGAGAAGGCAAGGTTGGAGGAGGGGTTGATGGTGACGGTCGAGCCGGTGATTGAAACCTGAGTGGCATCGGTGACGGCAATTGATGCTTCTGTGCTGGTATCGGCGACTTTTTTGATCAGGATCTGGCCTGAGCCAGCGGCAACAGCTTCTGAGAAGGTGAGAACGATGTTGTCGCCAACGGCAACAGCGGTGGCATTATCAGCGGGAGTGGAGGATGAAAGTGTGGGAGGTGTGGCGTCGGGAGCGGTGATGGTAATCGCCAGCGATCCAGATGTCGTGAAGGCAGGCGGCGTGTTTGTTACAATGTTGCTAGCAGAAGAGTCCCCCTCGGGATCGCTTGTCAGCGCAATAATTAGATCTGCCGAATCCAGCTGCTGGTCCGCATTGGGGCCTTCGAGGATGACATAGGTGACGTTATTTCCACTGTATGATGTACCGCTAATGGTGACCTCAAAGCCGTCGCCGGTAACCGAGCCCCAGGATCCGGGATTGGCGTTAGAATAAAGTATGCTTGTATAAGCTTGTTGCAGATCACTCCAAGTATTGGCTAGGGTCGAGCCACTGCTGGCTATCGAGTCAAGGTCAACGTAGTAACCGGGATATGGAGGTATTGACGAGTAAATCTTTGCGCCTAACGTCAGTGTTATCGCACGACCGGGAATGTTGGCGCCATTAACACCAGCCTCGACCATCGATTCGGAGCTATTGGTTGAGTATCTTGCGGCAAGGTTGTAAGACCCTGGAGGTAGTGTCTTTGCGGTTATGGACCAGCCTCCGCCCGAGTCTGCGTTGGCTGATCCGAGAATCTCGAGTGTGGTTGCATTGATCAGGTATACGATCGCTCCTGCGGGAGCGCCTGTTCCCGTGAAGGTTGGCGTCGTATCCGAGGTGAGATTATCGCTATTTGAAGATCCGGTGTCGCTGGCATCGGTAAGGTCGGGTGTGCTGATGCCGTTGAGTTGATGGGGCCAGTTCTTGAGGGCATCCGCGTGGATGGGAATGTTGGGTGGTGATTGGCTCTCCGAGCGATGGCGACCCAGGCTCCAGTTCAGGGTTTTGTCAGTGGATCCAAGCTTCTTGCTGGTGCTCCAGACTGTCGCTCCGGTCAGTTCCTCCCATAGGGCAGTGAAGCTCGGATCTGCTCCTGTCTGGCAGCTCCACAAAGCCAGGGTCTCGATGCCCCATGTCGCAAGGTCTTGCCGGTGATCCAGTAGGGTTCTGCCGATCACGCGGGTTGCTCCCACGTGCAGTTGCCCTGGGCCGCCGTGGCTCAGCCAGTGCAGTTCTTGGATGGGCTCGCGGCGTTGCCTGCGCTGTTCAAGAAAGTTGCTGATGGCTCGAATGGGCGAGGTCTTCCCATCGAGCCATAGCACCTTTGCTTCGGCGCCTCTAACCAGTTCTCGAATCTTTGGGCAACTGCCGTCGGCGACGATGACGACCGAAGATGACACCGAGATATTACCTGCTGCATCCCTAGCCTGGGCCGTCAGGG
>CAYZUY010000079.1:0-9901 GCA_964481495.1 uncultured bacterium | reverse complement strand
GTCTCGAACCAGAAGGGCCGGAAGCGGCGCTCCTGGAAGAGCAGCAGCAGGTCAAAGGGGTTGTAGACGGCCTCCCCACCCCAGTTGTAGCCGTTGTACCAGCGACGGATGGCCTCGCGGTCAAGCCCGGGCAGCTCCGGTGCGAAGAGGGTGTCGACGTCGGTATCGGTATAACCGCAGATTGCCGAATAGGCCGGATCCAGGGTGATGTCGCGCAGGTTGTTCAGGCCCGAGAAGAGGCTGACCTTGGAGAACTTGCTCACCCCCGTCAGGAAGGCAAAGCGGATGTTAGTGCTTTGGTCCTTGATCACCGAGTAGAGATTGCGAAGTCCGTCCCGCAGTTGGGTCGCCTGCTCCGGCTCCTCCAGCGAGTCCAGAATCGGCTTGTCATATTCATCCACCAGCACCACCACTGGCTGTCCCGTCTGCGCGTGCAGCCGCTCCAGCAACTCCCCGAAGCGCAGGTCCACATCCTCCAGCGCGGAGAGGGGGAGTCCGTACCGGTGTTCGTGCTGCTTCAGCTGCTGGTGAATCGCCCGGTTCAGGTGACCGACATCCCGGATCACCCCGGCCCCGAAGCTGAAGTGAATCACCGGGTACTGCACCGACCAATCCCAGTGCTGCTCGGCGAAGAGGCCCTTGAACAGCTCCCGTCGCCCGGCGAACAGGTCGTGCAGGGTATCGAGGAAGAGGCTCTTGCCGAAGCGTCGGGGTCGGGAGAGGAAGTAGGCTTTGCTACCCTGGTCGACCAGCTGCAGGGCAAAGGGGGTCTTGTCGACGTAATAGTAGTGACCTTCACGGATCTGGCGGAAGGTCTGGATCCCGATGGGTAGCTTCAGCTGCGCCGGAGTCATCGTGATGCTTGGGGCTGCCTGCATTCTAGGGGCTGGGAGTCGGCTTTCCGGGACAATTCCAGCGGCTAGACTGACCGCAGGCTTCTCCGCGGCCTCAAGCGGGATCCAACCGTTCCGGACCGGCCTATGACTTCTCTGTTCCTGATGTTCCGTCAGCCTGCAGTGCAGCTCATGCTGGCGGGGATGCTGCTGGGCGCGGTGCCGCTGAATGTCCAGGCGGAGAACCCTCAACATCTGGAGCAACTGCTCAACACCAATAAATGTCCCCGCTGTGATCTGCACCGGGCCAGTCTGGTGCTGAGTGACCTGCGCAATGCCGATCTGCGGGGTGCCGATCTGCGGGGTGCCAATCTCAGTCGGGCCCGGCTGGAGGAGGCCGACCTGCGTGGGGCCGACCTGCGCGGGGCGGTGCTGGTGGGAGCCGACCTGACTCTGACGGATCTGCGCGGGGCGCAGCTGGAGGGGGTGCAACTGGCGGAGGTTGACCTGCGTACCGCGAAGTTCAGCCCTGGGGCGCTCGACAATACCGATCTGCTGCGGGCTCTGGCGCTGACGGCTGAGCAGGGACGCTTCGAGCAGTTCTACAACGGAGCAGTGGCCGCCTACCAGCGCCGGGACTATCCCCGGGCTGAAGAACTGCTGGGGATGGCCCTGCAGCGCCGCCCCAATTCCGCCCTGGGCATTCTCTCGCGCGGCATTCTCAACCACGAGCAGGGGCGGGTGGAACGGGCTGAGGCGGACCTGAAGGCCGCCGAGACCCTGCTGGCCAGTGGGCAGGCGGCGGAGACCGTTGACCCGGAAGCGGTGAAGCAACTGAAGGGGGCGATCGCCCGCACCCTCGAAGCCCGGGAAGCGGCGAAGCAGCAGGCCGCCTGGGACGGGGTGATGAACACGGTCAAGGGTGTCCTGCCACTGCTGCTGCAGTTTCTCTGAGCAGCAATCTGCCGTGACCTGGCCGTGGACCTGCTTAGAGCCCGAGGCGCAGACTGCGGGCGCCCAGGCGCAGGATGACGCTGGGGTTGCTGCCCTGGCTGGCGGCTGCCACGGCGATCGCAGTGCCTGGGAGGGTCGCCCCAATCTGGGTTGTGATCAGCTCTCCGGTCTTGCGGTCCATGAGCAGAATCCGCAGGCGTCCCTGTTCGCTCAGCAGCGCCTCCAGCTGATAGCGCTCCAGTTCCCCGGCCAGGGCCGGGGCCGGGCGCGGGCTCGCGATCGGTGTGCGGACAACATCTCCCGGTGGGGGTGGCGGCGGTGGCAGCGGCTCATCCGCAGTACTTCCCCCGGTGCGGCCGGTGATCGGGCGCGGCAATGTTGGTAGCACCACCCGCCCGGGAGGAATAGGGGCGAAGGGATTGGTGCGGGCGATCGCTGCTCCCGTCAGCAGGAGCGTTCCACTTAGGCACAGGCCTGTCAGCCGTAGGGGGTGAGCCGGCATGAAGGCGACCAGGACCGGAACGCGCCTATGGTAACGGCTCGATGGCTGACGGTAACCGGGCCTGTCATGGCAATATCATCTGCTGCCATGCCGACGGTGATCGGCAGGAACCGGCAGCATCAGGTGCCGTGGCTGGCTAAGGTATGCCCGTTGACCCTGGCTTTCCCGATGAACATGGCTCGTCTGCAGCATTCGGTCCTCTGGCAGTTGCTGCCGCTGTGGCTGATGTTGCTGTATGGCGGGCTGGGGCTGCGCGGCTGGCTGCCGATGGATTCGGCGGATGTCCTGCTCTATCACCACTACGCGGATCGGATGGGGCATGGGGCTGTGCCCTATCGGGACTTCATGCCGGAGTACCCGCCGCTGGCCCTGCTCTTCTTCCTCCTGCCCTACGGTCTGGGCGCCTTGGTGGGTCCGGTGGGTCGCAGCCCGTTGGTCTACCTGCTGCTGTTCACCCTGCTCAGTGGTGCGCTGGCCTCGCTGGCGGGTGGTGTGCTGCGGCATCTGCTGGTCCAGGAGTCGGAGCCTGCCCAGATGTTCCGGGTACAGGGACGGTTCTGGCTGCTGCTGCTGCCGTTGCTGCCGATTCTGGCCTGGCGTTTCGACCTGCTGCCGATGCTGCTCACCCTGCTGGCCTTTCGGGACCTGCGCCAGGACCGTGGTTTCCGGGCCGGACTATGGCTCGCTCTGGGCATCGGGACCAAGCTGTATCCGCTGGTTCTGGTCGGGATTTGTGTGCTCTACCTGAAGGCGCGGGCGCGGTCTCTGCAACCGTTTGCCTGGGGCTTGGGCATGACACTGCTGGCCAGCGTCGTGCCGGTGCTGCTCACCTCCGGTTCCGGGCTGCTGGGGATGTTCCGCTATCACCAGCAGCGGGATCTGCATCTGGAGACTGCGGCTGCCGGGGCACTGCTGCTGCTGAAGGGGCTGGGGCTGGATGGTGCGATCGCGGTCTACAGCCACTCGAGCTGGGGGCTGGTGGGCAGTGTCTGGTTGCCGTTGCTGCGTGGGGTGTTGCCGCTACTGCTGGTTATCGGGCTGCTGCTGCTGCATTACTGGAGCTGGCGGCGGTTCCGGCGAGAGTGGCTGGGTGATGGCCGGGTACGACTGTCCAGTCTGAATGCCGCCTGGCTGGGCGTGCTGCTGCTCCTGCTGCTGACGGGCAGGGTGCTGTCGACGCAGTTCCTGGTCTGGCTGCTGCCGTTCCTCGCCTTGCAGCCGATTGGTGGATTCTGGCTGGGTTTCCTGGCGGTGGGTGTGACAGGACAGCTCTATCCGCTTCTGTACCCGACCCTGATCGAAGGTCAGCTGCTGGGCGTCCTGCTGCTGAATCTGCGCAATCTGCTGCTGGGCCTGTTGCTGGCGCTTCAGGTGCGTCAGCTGATCCGGATCGAACGACCCGGCGATCGCCCACGGACGCTGGCTTCCTGACGGGTTACGGCAGACGTGTGAAGCCGAACCCGATGGCATAGGGCAGATGACAGAAGAAGTACAGGATTGCCAGGCTCAGATAGCCACCGATCAGCAGGCGCCGAGCCCGCGGTCCCTGGGTCAGGCCCTGATCCAGCTGCAGGGCCAGGGCGATCGCCCCCAGCAGCAGTGCCGGTTCGTAGGTGTAGGGGTAGAGAGGGCGGCTGGCAGCTATCCAGGGGAGCCAGCAGAGCAGGAAGGCGACGCCCAGCCAGCGGTGCTGCCGCTGCCATAACTGACGGATACCGCCGATGGCACTGCCCATCCAGATTGCCGGATTGCTGTAGGCCGCCAGCACCAGTTGCAGTTTCCCGGCCCCACTCCAGCTGTAGAGCTGCAGACTGCCCAGGGGCCAGAACGGCACTGGGGTGATGTTGTCGAGAGCCATGGGCTGCCGCCGCTCGGCCCATTCCAGCAGGCGGCCGTAGGCGGAACTGCGCTGCAGGGCCTGGGCGGTGCGTACGCCGTTGTTGTCGTGCTGCTTCAGGGCGCTACGGCGTTCCGCCTCCGTTCTGCGCACGGTATGGTTCCGGCCCAGGGTGTGGTGGTAGTTGAGCAGCTGCGGCTGATAGGCAAGAAAGCGCTGGAGCTGCAACTGGGTGACCGGGGCACAGGCCAGGTAGTAGGCCAGAGCCGCGATCGCCGCCACGGCCAGCCCTCGCCGCCAGGAGCCCTGCAGCCAGGCCAGCACCGGCAGCAGTGGCAGGGCGATCCATTTGATGCCGATGGCGAACCCGGCCAGCAGACCGGTGCTGAGGGTGCGCCAGCGTGAGGGCAGTTGCAGCGCCGCCAGCAGCGCCAGCAGCAGCACGCCGCAGAGCAGCGGATTGAGCAGGGCGTAACGGCTTTCCGCCAGCAGGTAGGTATCGAGGCAGACCAGCATCGCCCCCAGCAGCGCCGGGCGCTGACGCCCGCTGAGGCGGAAGAGAATCAGGCCCACCAGCACCGGCAGCAGCGCCCCCACCGTCATTGCCAGCAGGCGGGCGCCGATCAGATCGTGCCAGTGGGCGCCCAGGGCCAGCAGGACCTTGCCCAGGGGCGGGTGATCCGTCAGCAGGGTCTGCCCCTGGCGCAGCTGCTGAATGGCCGGGACGTAGTAGACCTCATCCCAGGGGTAGCCCCGGTCGAAGCTGTTGGGTTTGAGGCGCAGAATCAGGCCGAAGCCGAACAGGTAGAACAGCCGCATCCCCAACTGGGGGGGGAGAGTGGTCCGGGGTTGCGCTGGCGGGTGGGATGGGGGAGTTGGCATGCCTTACGGGGATGAGAGCGGAGTCGACCACCCCCGGGAGACAAGTGGCTGCTCCTCGTACTCGCAGCGATCATCGCGGAAGCCGCTGCCGCTGGCGGCCTGGGAGGGCGACGGGTTGCAGGAACCGGGAAAGCGATCGCTGTAGACCCGCAGGGTGGGCAGTGCGTCGGAGGGATTGTAGGCAATACAGGCGACCCCCGGGAAGCGGCTCGGCCCGGTGCTGGCGCCGCTGCGCAGGAGCGTGTGCCCGCTGGTATCCAGGCTGTAGGTGATCCCATTCACCACCAGGGGGCCACAGGCCTGAGCCTGACTGATGCCGGTGGCATTGTGGATGTCCCGGACCAGCCAGATGGCGGCGCTGGCTCCGGCAGGGCTGGGGGGCTGCATCAGGGTGCCGATCCAGTCGAGGCTGCGGGTGGCCAGGGCCAGGCCTGAGACCATCAGCCCCACCACCAGCAGCAGTTCCACCAGGGTGATGCCCCGGACGGCAGAGCGCGGCGGCTGACCCGCCCACCGCAGCCATCGGGCTGTGACGCGTTGGCTAGCCGGGGTAGGTCTCAGCACCGCAGATACTCCTCAGCGATGGTTTTGCCGCCACGGCGCAGTTGGGCCATCAGGGGCGTTCCTCCGCTGCTCCCGGGCGGGGTCAGTGTCCAGGTGCTGCTGTCGTCGGAGGGAGGCGTGGCCTGCTGCAGGGTGACGGAGAAGCCGCTGGGAAGGCCGTTGCTGAGGTCGGAGACGCTGACTGTGGAACAGAGGGGGGGAGTCGTGGGGCTGGCTGCTCCCTGGTTACTGGCGCGGGTATTACGGACGAAGATCGCGTAGGCCCGGGCATCGTCCCGGGCGGAGCGTTCCAGTGTCCGGCTCTGTCCGGATTCCTGTACTTCGTAGAGACTCCGCTGGTCGCTCAGAGACTGGTAAACACTGATCAGACCCAGGGAGATGCAGATCAGAAAGATGGTGTAGGAAAGAACCAGTTCAATCAGTCCACCCATTCGGCTTTTCTCCTCGCATCAGTGCGTCAGATCCCGTTGCTCAGCCCTGTCGCTCGGATGTCCTCCACCTGTAGGGAGTCCAGAAGAGTCGGAAAGAGACGGCTGATCGCTGTTCTGGTGTCCGAGGTGGCATTGGTCTGCAGGGCTGTAGGACTGAAGGTTATTCCGCGCAGGGCCAGGGTGCGGCCGATCAGTAGACCGGACATGATGCCGCCATTGCCATTCAGGATTTCTATTGACTGTCCGGGTGCGATGACGGATAGACCATTCTCCAGGCGGTTGGCTCGCAGCGTGAGGGTGCCGGATGGATTGCAGAGTGAATACGTGCGGGTGGCCGCATCGTATTCCATCAGGACCAGGAGTAAGGCACCCTGGGTCAGCCCTTCACTCCCCAGCATGGCTCGGCTGCTGTGCTCAATCGCTCGGCAGGTGATGAGCGTGATGCTGCCCCCACCGGCGATGATCGCATCGCTGTTGATGGTGATGGGTGCCGGGCTGGAATTGAGACTGATGATCGGATGATTGGGGCAGCTGTAGCCTGCATCGGTATGGGAGCAGAACGTCTGGAGAATTTCTCTGAGATTGTTGGCAGCAAAGGCGATCGGTAGAGCGGAACCGGCTGCAGCCGTTGGGGGTGTGGCGCGATTGCTCATGCAGCCGGAGTCGAGGCGGATGCCCTGCTGTCCACCCGGATTCGGTGTCTGCACCCATTGATTCTGACTGTTGCTGAGATTGGTGCAGCCGAAGGCTGGCGGCCCGCAGAACGTGAGGAGATTGCCCTCAACGGTGCTCTGGGGGGTGCTGGTAATCGCCTGGCGATCGCCGCTGCAACTGTTGCTGCCAGGCCAGGCTACCAGCAGCGTCGGCGTGTTGGTGTTCTGGCGTTGCAGTTGCAGGCGGTCGGTCTGGTGCAGGAAGGCGCCGTTCCTGCCGGTGGCCGTCTCGACGCTCAGTGAACCACTGCTGCCGTCCCATTCGAGGCTGAAATTCCGGATGCAGCTGGTGATATCCCGTTCCAGTTCACCCAGGAGCTTGTCATTGCCACTGGTGCAGGCAAAGTTGCTCAGGGGTGAAATCGCCCCAAACGTGCCCTGACTGACGCCATTGCTGATGCACCGGTAGAGATTGCCGACCTGCGGACAGCGACTGCGCAGATCCCGATTAGCCAGCTCCGCCGCCAGCCCGAGGGCGAAGGCTCGGCTGCTCAGAACTGTGCTGGCCCGCAGATAGGGATTGACCCGTAGATCCTTGCTGGCCCGCACCACTGCCAGGGATGCGTTCAGTGTAATGAAGGCCAGCATCCAGGCCAGGAACAGAAAGCCGAAGGTGACCGCAGACAGCAGAGCCGCTCCACTCTCGCGATGGGCCGAGGATTGGACACTCTTTCTGATTGCCCACAGGGATGACATCAAGGCCATGATGTCCGCAGTATCTGGTTCTCGGGAAGGCAGAGCTCATCAGGGTTGCTGCCTGGCTGATGGAGTCCTTTTCTCAGGGAGCTGTCGCAGCACTCAGTGCGGAATTTGCCGCAGAGGCATTGCCTGCTGCCTTGCTGGAGTATTCTGTTTTGGCAGATTTTGCAGCTTCCATATAGCCGGTATAGGCGGGAATGCCAATCGCAGCCAAGATCAGCAGGATGCCGACGACAATAATGACTTCGATCAGAGTGAATCCGAGATCGGTTTTTTGAGCCTGATACAGCAACTGCTTCAGGGCTTTGGTGTCCAGGCGCTGGTGAGGGCGAAGCATGGCTGTAGGCCTCCGAAGATGGCCCGGGTGATATGGCTTAGCGTACCCGTCGCGATAATTCTTCTGCGGAACTTAGCAGGAACTTAAACTTGTTGTTCGATGAGCAGATGTTGGTTTTTTATCGGGCACTGGATAGAGCTGCGGCGGCGTTGCTGGTGGCGCTGGCAGCCCGGCTGGAGAAGTTCGAGTTGATGGATCGGAAGCTGCCGATGTAGTCGCTGTAGGTCGGGATGCTGATGCTGGCCAGAATCAGCAGAATGCCGACAATCAGAACGACCTCAATCAGGGTGAAGCCCTGCTCACAGGGGTGGTTGCCTCGTAGCTGTCGGTACCGGTGACGCAGATGAGCCCTGCGCATGGGCGTTCCTCCTTGGCCTGCCGGTGGCCGCTCCTTCATCCAATCCCTTTCATGCGCATGAATACCTTGCCCAGGTTGAACAGGGGTAGGTACAGGCCAACCAGAACCGTGCCCACCACCAGGCTGATGGTGACGGTGAACAACGGCTCCAGCAGACGGCTGACCACCTTGACGGCGACTTCCAGTTCCTCCTCGAAGATGGTGGCGGCGCGGCTGAGCATGGTCAGCAGGTCGCCGGACTGCTCCCCGACAATCAGCAGGCGCACGAACAGCCGCGGCAGATAGGGGGCCTGCTCAAAGGCGCTGGAGAGACGCCCGCCCCCGGCCACCTGGGCCCGGGCCTGGACGAGACTCTGGCGGATCACCCGGTTACCGACGGTGCGACTGGTGATCGTCAGGGCATCGGTGATCGAGATGCCCGAGTCCAGTAGTGTCACCAGCACCCGCAGCATGGACGCCGTCGTGCTCTTGGCGATGAAGCCGCCGATTACCGGCAGCTGCAGAATCAGGGCATCGAACCCGTAGCGCAGGGCCGGACTGCTGCGGATGGTCTGGCGGCTGACGCTGAACAGCATCCAGGCCAGCAGCAGGGGAATCGGCAGCCAGGGGCTGCGCACCCCGTTCGAGAGGCCGACAATCGCCTGGGTCAGGGCCGGTAGGGGGACGTTGGCCTCCCGGAACAGGGCCTCGAAGATCGGCACCACGAAGATCGTTAGGGCCAGCAGTACCACCAGGGTGACCACGGCGATCGCCGCGGGCCCCGTGGCGGCCCCCCGCACCTGGGTGCGGATCTTCTCCAGCTTCTCCAGCCCCTGGGCCAGCCGCTCCAGAATCTCGTCCAGGCGCCCGGCCTCCTCGCCCGCTTCCACCATGGCCACGTAGGTCTCGGGGAAGATGCGCGGATGTCGCCGCAGACTGGTGGCGAAGCGGCGGCCGCCCTGTACCCGTCGGGTGGCGTCTGCCAGGGCGGTCCGCAGGGCTGCTTCCTCCGTCAACCCGGCCACCAGGGCGAGGGCATCTGCCAGGGCGATGCCTGATCGCAGCAGGGAGGAGATCTGGCGTGTGAAGACGATCAGCGACTGGGTGGAGACCTTCGGCTGCAGCAGCACCAGCAGGTTCTGGCCGAAGCGTTCCAGCGGAGAGGGAGTCGGGACGTCGTCGACCATGGCAAACGGCTCCGGCGGTTAACGGATGCGGGGACGGGTGAAGCAGTCGCCCAGGGCATTGCCGCGGCTGCGGTTCAGATCCGGTTGGGGCAGGGGAACCCCCAGGGTCTGCAATTCCTGGGGGCGGCTGCTGTGGCGCAGAGCCTCCTCGGGGCTGATCTGTCCCTGGCGCACCAGCCGGGCCAGTTCCTGCTCGAGGGTGTGCATGCCGTCGTCGGCCCCGGCCTGGAGGACCGAGTAGAGCTGAGCCGACTGTCCCTCGCGGATCAGGTTGGCGGTGGCGCCGGTGCTGACCAGCAGCTCTGTGGCCACCCGGCGCCCGGCTCCATCGGCGCGGCGGCAGAGCGTCTGGCTGCAGATGGCCAGCAGAGAGTTGCTCAGCTGCACCCGGATCTGGGCCTGCTGCCCGCTGGGGAAGACATCGACAATCCGGTCGACGGTGGTGGCCGCAGAGCGGGTATGCAGGGTGCTGAGCACCAGGTGACCGGTCTCGGCGGCGGTGATCGCCAGCTGAATGGTTTCGAGGTCCCGCATTTCCCCGACCATGATCACGTCCGGATCCTGCCGCAGGGCGGCGCGTAGGGCCCGGGTGAAGCTGTTGGTGTCCTGGCCCAGCTCCCGCTGG
>CAYZUY010000078.1:1642-9906 GCA_964481495.1 uncultured bacterium | reverse complement strand
ATCTTCTTTCCGCTGCCCATGGCGCTGCTCTACCTGCGCTGGGGTCGGCGTTCGGCCCTGATGGGCACCCTCGTGACCGCCCTGCTGCTGGCGGTGCTGATGGGCCCCACCCGGGGGGTGCTGTTCCTGATGCCCATCGGGGCCCTCGGCCTCTACCTGGGCTTCTGCTGGCGTCGTCAGCGACCCTGGCTGCCGGTGATTCTCGGCGGCACCCTGATCGAGTTCGCCGGGTTCTTCTTCCGGCTGGCGGTGCTCAGCCTGCTGCTGGGCGAGGACCTCTGGGTCTACCTGAACAACCAGATCGTCAACGCCCTCGACTGGATCAGCGGGCTGCTGGGCCTGTTCTGGACGGTGCAGCTGGGCTGGGTGGAGGCGATCGCCTGCGTCGCCGTGGCAGTCAGCGGCCTCTGCTACCTGTTCGTCGTGCATCTGGTGGCCGCGGTGCTGCTGCCCCGGCTGGGCAGTCAGCCCTCCCCGCCACCCGCCTGGGTCCGACAGCTGCTCGACACCTATGCCCGCTGACGCGCCCATGGGCATCCGCAGCCTGGGCGATCGCCCCGCCGCCGACTCCTGGCTCGAGCGTTACGGAGCACGGTCCGGTCCGCTGCAGCTGATTCTCGGCTTCACCGATACCGGCCTGCAGGACGGCATCTCGGCAGCAGGGGCCACCCCCGAGGCCCGGCGGTTCACCGCCCTCGCAGATGCCGAGTTCCTGCACCATGGCCCCCAACCCCGCCCCCGGTTCCCCCTGCCGCCGCTGGCCGCCGGAGCCTCGCCGGTTTACCTGACCCGGGCCGTGCTGGAGGATTTGTCTCTGCCCCTGGCGCTGGTGAATGCCGGCCTGCAGCAGTCCCCCCCGGTGCCCTGTCGGGACCTGGGCGGCAGGGCAGCCCGCTGTCTGAGCAGCGGCAGCGCCCTGGAGCGTCCCCTCGTCGAAGCCCTGTTCCGGCAGGGCTGGGAGCTGGGCGATCGCCTGGAAGACCAGCCCACCGTCACCATCGGCGAGTGCGTGGTCGGCGGCACCACCACCGCCCTAGCCCTGCTGCTGGCCCTGGGTGTCGATGCCGATGGCCGGGTCAACAGCAGCTTTCCGGTCTGCAACCATGACCGCAAGCAGACCCTGGTCCGTCAGGGCCTGAGCCGGGCCCGGGTCGCCGACCCGGCGGACCCCCTCGACTGGGTCGCGGCCCTGGGAGACCCGATGCAACCCGTCGCCGCCGGACTGGCCCTGGCCGCCAGCCGCCGGGGCATCGGCGTGCTGCTCGGTGGCGGCACCCAGATGCTGGCAGTCCATGCCCTGGCCCAGGCGATCGCCCGCCATCGGCAGCTGGATTGGGACCCCGGCGCGATCGCCGTCGGTACCACCCGCTGGGTCGCCGACGATCCCAGCGGTGACACCCCCGGACTGGCCCGGGCCATCGGCGATCGCTGCGGCCGGGTGCCGCCGCTGCTGGTGGCCGACATCGACTTCCGGGACAGCCGCCACCCGGCCCTGCGGGCCTACGAACAGGGCTTCGTGAAGGAAGGGGTGGCCGCCGGAGCCGCCGCCCTGCGGTCCGCCGCCTGCGGCTGGTCGGCCACACGGTTCCGGGAACGGGTGGAAGCCCTGCTGGATCGGCAACAGGAGACGCAATCGTGACGCTGACTCGACGGACCTTTCTCGGCCTCGGCGCTGGGGCTGCTCTCGGGCTGGCGGGCTGCAACCGCCGCACAGACCTGCCCCTGCTGGGCCTGCGGGGCGCCCTGCCGCCGGGGCTGCCGCGGGCCTTCGAGAACCGCTTCTCCAGCTACGGCATCCGCCAGGAGCAGCTGGCCACCCCCGCCGAGCTGTTCGTGCGTCTGCGGGATCAGCCGCCCCGGGATGGGCTGGTGAGTCTGGGCGATCGCTGGCTGGCGGCGGCGGTCCAGCGCCAGCTGATTGCACCCCTGCCCGACGACCTGCCCGGCTGGGCCCAACTGCCCCCGGCCTGGCGCCAGGGCATCGTCACCAATGACCAGGGGCTCCCCGAACCGTCGGGACGGATCTGGGCCGCGCCCTACCGCTGGGGCGGCACCGTGGTGGCCTACCGCAAGGCGGAACTGCGCACCGCCGGCCTCAGCCGCCGCGACTGGGGCCTGCTCTGGGAACCGGCCCTGGCCCAGCGGCTGGCCCTGCCGGAGGACCCCCGACTGGTGATTGGCCTCGCCCTCCGGGAACTGGGGCAGTCCTACAACACCCCCGACCCGAGCCGGGTGCCGGATCTGACGCTGGCCCTGGCCCAACTGCAGAAACAGGTGCGCTTCTACAGCAGTGCCGACAGTCTGGCCGCCCTGCAGCAGGGGGACGTCTGGGTAGCCCTGTGCAGTTCCACCGAGGGCCTGCAGCTGCAGCAGCGCAACCCGGAACTTGACTTCTTCTATCCCCGGACCGGCACCAGCCTCTGGCAGGACTGCTGGGTGCGCCCCAAAGCCGCCCCCTGGAGCCCGGCAGCCCGCGACTGGATCGGTTTCGGCTGGTCGGCGGCGATCGCCCCCCAGTTCGGCCGGATCACGGATGCGGCGTCGCCCCTGCTGGTCAGTCCCCAGGGCAACTGGATCGGGGGTGAGGTGCCCGCCGGAGTCGTGCCCCCCGCCGCTGTCCTGGCCCGCAGCGAGTTCATCCTGCCCCTGCCCGAGGCCAGCGAAGCGGCCTACCGGCAGCTCTGGGAACGGATGCGCCGCAGCCAGCTCTAGGGCACGCGGGTGCTGCCCTCCAGCCGCAGCCGACAGCGCGGCGGCTCCTGAACGGCCGTCGGTGGCAGGCAGCGGTAGCTGCCCAGGGCCTGACTGAAGCGGTTGAACAGGCGCAGTTCGTAGCCCGCCCGGGCGGCGGTGCGCCCGAACTGCTCGATCACGGCGTAGCGCTCCAGGTAACTCAGCTGGTTCCAGCGCTGGGCATCGACAATCAGCTCGATCTGGCCCGGGCGATCGCCATCCGGCAGAATCGTCAGCCAGCGGCTGATCAGCTTCTCGGGGGCCAGGGACTGGTCCAGCCAGAGACTGGGGACCATGGTCTGATCCGGACAGATGCTGCGATTGTCGAAGCTGGCGCCGGGGGGCAGCAGTGGCACCCCATCCCGGCAGACCACGGCCTGCACCAGCTGGGTCGGCGGCGGCAGCAGCGGCATCACCATGGTCAGTCCCCCCAGAGGCGTCGTCGGGCCGGGCCCCGCAGCCGCTCGTGGGTCTCCCGCAGCAGCGTAGGGATATCGAGCTCCTCGGGACAGCGAGGCAGACAGTCGCCGCAGTCGCTGCAGCGATCGCCCCGCCGCCCGGGAAACCAGTGTCCGGCGTTCTCGAACATCCGGTAGCGGTATTCGCCGTACTCGGTCATGCCATGGCCCACCGCCAGGTTGCGCAGCCGCAGCACCTCAGGGATGCGGATCGCCTCGGGACAGGGCAGACAGGCGTGGCACTGGCTGCAGGCACTCGTGCCCAGCCGCTCGCCCCGCAGGGCCGCCAGCCGGTCCAGGGCCGCTGTCTCCGCCGCCGTCAGCGGGGCCGTGGCCTCCGCCCAAGCCAGCGGGGCCGCCAGTTCACCGGGGTGAGCCGGACCCATGCTCAGGGTCGTGATCCGAGGGTCACTCAGCAGCCAGCGGTAGGTCAGCCCCAGGGGTTCGAAGGGGGCACAGTCCTCCATCAGCTGCGGGGCAGGCCGGTAGAGCAGCCCGCCCTTGTCCGCCGGGGAGATGATGAACACGCCCATGTCGCGCTCGGCGGCGGCGGCGATCGCCGGGGCGAGGCGGGGGTTGAAGTAGTAGTAATGCAGGCAGACGAAGGCGAAGCGGTCCGTGGCGATCGCCCGCTGCACCAGTTCCAGGTCGCCGTGGGTGGAGAAGCCGATCGCCCCCACCTGCCCCTCGGTCCGGGCCTGCTCGGCCACCTCCAGACAACCACCGGGAGCCAGGGTATCGGCCAGATGGGCCTCGGTGTTGATGCCGTGGATTGCCAGCCCGTCCAGGTAATCGAGGCCCAGCCGCTCCAGACTGACGTCCAGGTCCCGCCGGAAGGCCGCCCCATCGGCGGTCGGCACCAGCTTGCTGGTGATCCGCAAGGCCTTGCGGTCAGCCCCCAGTTGGCGCAGGGCACTGCCCAGGTAGCGCTCGCTCTCGCCGTAGGAGCGGGCGGTCTCCAGGTGGTTGACCCCGGCCGTCAGGGCAGCAGCCAGGGTGTCCCGCAGCTGGGCCGGATTGGCCAGACAGCGCATCAGCCCCAGGGAGAAGACGGAAATCGACCAGTCGGTGCGACCGAAGCGGCGGTAGTGCATGGGGCGTTCAGTTCCCGCCTTCCTCGGGGCGGTGGCGCTGGATCAGGTCTGCCGGGTTGATGTCCGAGAGGAACTCCCGGAAGGCCCGCCGTTCCGCCTCATCCGCCGCCATGTCCACCGGAATCGAGGCCTCGGCCATCACTTCCTCCGCCACCCAGATCGGGGCGTCCATACGCAGAGCCAGGGCGATCGCATCGCTGGGCCGGGCATCGATCTCCTGCTCCCGTTCCCCCTGGCGCAGACGGATGCAGGCGAAGAAGGTGCCATCGCGCAGGGTGTGAATCACCACCCGGTCGAGGCCCACATCCCAGGCTTCGAAGCAGGTAGCCATCAGATCGTGGGTGAGGGGCCGCACCGGCTTCTGGCCCTCGAGCATTGCCAGAATCGCCCGGGCCTGATCCTGGCTGATCCAGATCGGCAGGGCCCGCCGTTCCGCCCCGTCCCGCAGCAGCACGATCGGACTACGGCTGGCCGCCTCGAGGGCGATCCCGGTCACCTTCATCTCAATCACGGCAGGGTCTCCGGCAGCGGGGCCAACCAGCCTATTATGTCCAGCCGATCCCGGCGGCGGACAGGGCCGGTCCAGACCGCAGAATGGGAAGGCAACGGATTCGGGCGATCGCCATGTTCACAGGTCTGGTGCGGGGATTGGGCGAGGTCAGTCCCCTGGGCAGCCACGCGGTGCGGGTGCGCTGCCACCCCGACAGTTGTGCGGCCGTGATGACCGGGGCCGAACTGGGAGACAGCATCGCCGTGGACGGGGTCTGCCTGACGGTCACCCGCCTGTATCCTGACGGTTTCGAGGCCGACGTCTCCCCCGAGACCCTGCGTCGCACCCGCCTCGGTCAGGGCAGCCACCTCGCCAATCTGGAACCCTCCCTGCGGGTGGGCGACAAGCTGGGCGGCCACTTCGTCTCCGGCCACGTGGACGGCACCGGCGAACTGATCGTCGCCCAGCCCAGTGCCGACGGCTGGGAGATGGACTTTGCCGCCCCCGCCCCGGTCGCCCGCTACATCGTCGAGAAGGGCAGCATCGCCATCAACGGCATCAGCCTCACGGTTGCCCAGTGCTGGGACGGCGGCCGTCGCTTCCGGGTGGCGGTGATCCCCCTCACCTACGCCGAAACCAACCTGGGTCGACTGCAGCCGGGGGACCCCGTCAATCTGGAGGGGGACATGCTGGGCAAGTACGTGGAGAAATTCCTCGGCCGCAGCGAAAGCCCCATCGATCTGGCCTTCCTGCGGGAACACGGCTACGGCTGAGGAGCCAGGGCCGCCACCACCCGATCCAGGGCCACCCCGCGGGAGGCCTTGAAGAGGACGCGATCGCCCGGCCGCAGCTGGGCCTGCAGCGCCGCCGTCAGACTGTCATGGTCTACAAAACGCTGGCTGGGCAGGTCCCCGGCCCCGGCCTGGAGGGCCGCCGCCGCGCCGTCCTCCGCCAGAATCAGCAGCCCATCCAGGCCCAGGCTGGCCACCGCTTCCCCCACCTGACGGTGGGCCTCATCGCTGAAGTCGCCCAGTTCCAGCATCGTGCCCAGCACCGCCAGACGACGCTGGCCGGGGGTCTGGGCCAGCAGCTTCAGGGAGGCCAGCATCGACTCCAGACCGGCGTTGTAGGTCTCATCAAGCAGCAGCACATCCTCCGCCAGTTCGATCCGGCGGGCCCGTCCACCCGGCAGAGTAACGCTCAGCTGCCGCAGGTTCTCCCAGTCGATGCCCAGTTCCCGGGTCACCGCCAGCGCCGCCAGGAAGTTGAGGGCGTTGTGTTCCCCGGGCAGGGGCAGGACAAAGCTCCGGCCCTCGACCGTGAGGCGATCGCCCGCGACCGCACCACGGAACTCCCCGGTGGTCAGGCCATAGGTGAGGGTGCGGCCCTCAGGGCGGACCCGGGCGGCCGTGGCGGGCAGCAGCGGCGTTTCAGCATTGAGCACTGCCAGCCGCTCCGGCGCCAGATCCGCCACCAACTCACACTTGGCCTCAGCGATCGCCTCCCGGGAACCCAGCAGTTCGATATGGGCCGTGCCGACGTTGGTAATCACCACCAGATCCGGCTCGGCGATCGCCGCCAGCTCAGCGATCTGGCCCCGACCGCGCATCCCCATCTCAATCACGGCGAAGCGGTGATCCGGGCGCAGCTGCAGCAGGGTGCGCGGCACGCCGATCTCGTTGTTGAAGTTGGCCTCGGTCTTCAGGGTCTCGCCCGCCGTCGCCAGGGCCGCCGCCAGCAGTTCCTTGGTGGTCGTCTTGCCCACCGAACCGGTGATCGCCACAATCCGCGCCGGGCAGTGACGCCGCCAGGCCCGGGCGATCGCCTGGTAGGCCCGCAGGGTGTCCGCCACCCGCAGCACCGAGCCGGTGGGCAGGTCCGCCGGGATGTCGTAGGCCGCATCGATGATCACCGCCGCTGCCCCCGCCGCCAGGGCCTGGGAGACGTAGGCGTGCCCGTCGAACTTCTCCCCCCGCAGGGCCAGAAACACCTGCCCGGGACCGATAGAGCGGCTGTCGGTGCTGATGCCCGCCGAGGGCTGGTCGTTTCGGTCTCCGTAGCGGACCAGATCCGCCTCCAGAATCTCGGTCAGGCGGGCGGGGGAGAAATCACAGGTCATGGCTCAGGTCTCGGGAAGGGCGTCACGGAGGCGGGCGATCGCCGCCAGATAATCCGGGGGCACATCACCGGCCATTGTGCAGACCTGGGCATCCACAGTCAGCAGATCGTCGCCCCAGACCACCCGATCCAGGGCCGTGCCGTCGCCCACGTCCGGGCGCCAGTCGCGGCTGGTGAAGCGCCAGGTGGCATCCACCACACCGCCGTCGAAGCGGTGGCCGATGCAGCCCCAGACATCCTGCAACACCTCCGGCACCGAGGGACGGTGCAGCTGCCCACGCGAGTGGGGGCTGCGGGCCTTGTAGCGGCTGCGGGGGAACAGCCCGTAGAGGTTCTTGAGGGTGGCCGAGAGCAGCGGCGTCTCCTTCAGGCTGGTCCACTTGTAGGCACTGACACTGATCCGGCAGTCCACCTCCGCCAGCAGAGCCGGGGCCCAGAGCGTGCGGAACCGCACCGGCGGCAGGCGGTTCTCGTATTCCACCAGGGGCAGCTCGTCGGCATCCAGCAGCTGCATGCCGTCATCGAACAGGCTGGCGAGGTTGCGGCGGGCCGCAATCTGCGCCACCGACTCCGCCGAGCAGCAGCCTTCGACGATCAGGATCTCAGCCCCCGGGGCCACGGCCCGCAACCCCTGCAGCACCGCCCCCAGGACGGGCAGACCAACCGTCACCGGCGGCCCCTTGGGGTAGCCGAGGTTGGGCTTGACCAGAATCCGGCGGGCCCCGTGGGCCGCCGCCGGAGGCTCGTAGCGGAACTCGCTCACGGGGCAGGCGTGCGCCCCGCTCGGGCTGGTCAGGGTAGAGGTCACAGGGCCGTATCCGGTTCGAAGATGCAGTCGGTGCCGTCGCCCACCTCAATCTGGATGGTGGGGTGCTCGATGTCGAAGCGGCTGTGCAGTTCCAGGGCCAGATCCCGCAGGAAGCGATCGCCTGGATGTCCGTCCGCCATCACCAGATGGGCCGTCAGGGCCGTCTCGGTGGTGCTCACCGCCCAGACATGCAGGTCATGCACCCCGGTGACCCCCGGCCGCTCCCGCAACCACAGCCGCACTGCTTCGAGATCGACACCGCTGGGCACCGCATCCAGCAGCAGATCCAGGGATTCAGTCAGCAGGTTATAGGTGGCGTAGAGAATCGCCGCCATCACCAGCAGGCTGGCCAGGGGGTCGATCCAGTTCCAGCCGGTGGCCCAGATGATGCCGCCCGAAATCACCACCGCCACCGACACCGCCGCGTCGCCCATCAGGTGCAGGTAGGCGCCGCGCAGGTTGAGGTCGCGGGAGCTGCCCCGCAGGAAGAGCAGAGCCGAACCGGCATTGACCGCCACGGCGATCGCCGCCACAAGCATCACCACACCCCCCTGGACCGGCTG
>CAYZUY010000078.1:1086-1632 GCA_964481495.1 uncultured bacterium | reverse complement strand
CCAGCCCAGGGCCCCGGAGACGAGAATCAGCAGCAGCCCGTTCAGCAGCGTCGCCAGAATCGAGCTGCGGCGCAGGCCAAAAGTGCGGCGACCGCCCGGACGGCGGCGGCTGAGAAAGCTGCCCATCCAGCCGAGGATCAGCCCCAGGACATCACCGAGGTTGTGCCCGGCGTCCGCCACCAGCGCCAGGGAATGGGCATAGATGCCGAACCCCACCTGCACCGCCACCAGACCGAGATTCAGGGCAACACTGGTGCCGAAAACCTTGTCATCCCGGGCCGAGAAATGGTCGTGGATGTCGTGGGGTTCATGCCGATGCATGCCGGGGCTCCGCAGTCGCGCCCCAATTCTCGCCCAGCGGCGGGCGATCGCAGCCGCCGGATAGGATCGTCTTCACCTCCGCTTCGGCAATGCTGTGACCGTCGATTACCTCGAACGCATCCTCAAGGCCCGGGTCTACGACGTGGCGATCGAATCGCCCCTGGAACCGGCCCGCAATCTCTCGGCCCGCCTGGGCAACCGGGTGCTGCTCAAGCGCGAGGATCT
>CAYZUY010000078.1:0-1069 GCA_964481495.1 uncultured bacterium | reverse complement strand
GACGGCCCGGGTCGCGCCGGGGGCGCTGCTGTCGTGGGTTTTCTCCCGCAGCATGGCGAAGCACCGCAGTCGCGCTCCCATCGGCGCCCAGCGGCTGGGCACCACTGCTGCCATCGTCATGCCCGTCACCACCCCCCAGGTGAAGGTGGACAGCGTCCGCAGCCGGGGCGGCGAGGTGATCCTGGCGGGCGACACCTACGACGATGCCTGCGCCCACGCCCGCCAGCTGGAACAGGAGCGGGGCCTGACCTTCATCCACCCCTTCGATGACCCGGACGTGATCGCCGGTCAGGGCACCATCGCCATGGAAATCCTCCGGCAGATGCCCCAGCCCCCGGATGCGGTGTTCGTGGCGGTGGGCGGCGGCGGTCTGATCGCAGGCATCGGCGCCTACATCAAACGCCTCTGGCCCCAGGTACAGATCATCGGCGTCGAGCCCGAGGATGCCGATGCCATGACCCGCTCCCTGGCAGCCGGAGAGCGGGTGCGCCTGGAGCAGGTGGGCCTGTTCGCCGACGGGGTGGCCGTGCGCGAGGTGGGGGTCGAGACCTTCCGGCTCTGCCAGCAGGTGGTGGACGAGATGATCACCGTCGACAGCGACGACATCTGCGCGGCGATCAAGGATGTCTTCGAGGACACCCGCTCGATTCTCGAACCGGCCGGAGCCCTGGCGATCGCCGGCCTGAAGCAGTACGTGGCCCGCAGCGGCTGCCGGGACCGGTCCCTGGTGGCGGTGGCCTGCGGCGCCAACATGAACTTCGACCGCCTGCGCTTTGTGGCCGAGCGGGCCGAACTGGGCGAGGACCGCGAAGCCCTGTTCGCTGTCACCATCCCCGAGAAGCCGGGTAGCCTCAAGCGCTTCTGCGAAGTCCTGGGTCAGCGCAGCCTCACAGAGTTCAGCTACCGGCTGGCAGACCCGAGCCAGGCCCATATCTTCGTCGGCGTGCAGGTGCGCAACCGGGCCGACGCCGCCCAGGTGCATCGCGATCTGGAAGCTGCCGGGCTACCGAGTCTCGACCTCACCGACGACGAGCTGAGCAAGCTGCACCTGAGGCACATGGTGGGCGGG
>CAYZUY010000077.1:0-9963 GCA_964481495.1 uncultured bacterium | reverse complement strand
CCTTCGATTTCCGCGCGGGGGGTGAGGGCCGCCACCGAGTCGACCACCACCAGATCCACCGCCCCTGAGCGCACCAGCTGGTCGACGATTTCCAGGGCCATTTCACCGGTATCCGGCTGGGAGACCAGCAGGTTCTCGATATCGACGCCGACGTGGGCAGCGTAGACCGGGTCGAGGGCGTGCTCGGCGTCCACGAAGGCCGCGACACCGCCCTGTTTCTGCACCTCGGCGATCGCATGCAGGGTCAGGGTCGTCTTACCGGAGCTTTCCGGGCCGTAGACCTCGATGATCCGCCCCTTAGGCAGACCGCCGCCCAGGGCCAGATCGAGGGTGAGCGCCCCGGTAGGAATCGTCTCGATCCGCATGCGGGAGGCGTCCCCCAGCCGCATGATCGAGCCCTTACCGAAGTTGCGCTCGATCTGGGAAAGCACCAGATCGAGAGCCTTGGCTTTCTCCTGATTGGCGGCATCGGTTCTGGGGGGCATGGGGGGCCAGAGGAATTCGGCTCCTCTGTTATGCCATGACATTGGCAAATGGAGTAGATCTGTACGCCATTCAGCCCGTAGGATGTCAGCATCCCCGGGCCAGAGCCATGCCTTCCGACTCCGATGACCTGCGGCCGGTCAGTATCGGCGGCCTCAGCCAGTACCTGAAATCCCTGGTGGAGGAGGACCCGCAGCTGGTCCGTCTCTGGCTGGTAGGCGAGGTGACCAGCGCCAATGCCCACACTAAGGGGCTGTTCTTCACCCTGCGGGACTGCGAGGGCAGCGACACCCTCAACTGCGTCGCCTGGAACAGCCCGGGCAACTCACTGCGCCACCGCCCCCAACCCGGCGATCAGGTGCTGGTGCTGGGCGGCGTGCGGCTCTGGACCGGGCGCAGTCAGTATCAGTTCACCGTCGTCCAGTGCCTGGAGGCGGGCCAGGGGCTGCAGGCCCTGCGCCGCCGTCAGCTGGAGCAGCGCCTGGCCGAGGAAGGCCTGTTCGACCCAGAGCGGAAACGGCCTCTGCCACCCTACCCCCGCACCCTGGCGGTGGTCACCTCCGCGAATACTGCTGCCTGGGGCGACATCCGCCGCACCCTGCAGCAGCGGGACCCGAGTCTGCGGGTGCTGCTGTCGCCCGCCACAGTGCAGGGGGCCGAGGCACCGCGCTCGATTGCGATCGCCCTGGAGCGGGTGGTCGCCGACGGCCGGGCGGAGCTGGTGATTCTCAGCCGGGGTGGCGGGGCCCGCGAGGACCTCGATGGCTTCGACGATGAGCGGGTGGTGCGGGCGATCGCCACCTGCCCGATCCCGGTGATTGCCGGCATCGGCCACCAGCGCGACTCGACCCTGGCGGACCGGGTGGCGGATGCCCAGGCGCACACCCCCACCGCCGCCGCCGAACTGGCGGTGCCCCGCCTGATCGATCTGCAGGCCCAGCAACAGCACCGCCGCCAGCGGTTGGCCGCGATCCTGCGCCAGCGGCTGGAACGGGAGCGACGCACCCTGCAGCGGCTGCGCCAGGGCCTGCACTGGCCCCTGCTGCGGCAACGGCTGCGCCAGGAGCAGCACCTGCTCGACGGCCTGGGCGATCGCCTGCGGGCCACCGTCCGGGAACGCCTGCAGCGGGAGCAGGACCGCCTGGGCGGTCTGCGCAGCCTGGCCCAGGCTCTCGACCCCGAGGCCGTGCTGCAGCGGGGCTACGCCCTGGTGCGCCACCGGGGCCAGCTGGTGCGGCAGGCGGCCGAGGTGCAGGCAGGCGATCGCCTGCGGCTGCAGCTGGGCGATGGCCATCTGGATGTGATTGTGAACGCGATGGAGATGCGCAGCGATGCCTGAGACCCCCTGGGACTACGAAGCCGCCGTGGCGGCGGTCGAGGCCACCCTGGCCCGCCTGGAGACCGGCGAACTGCCCCTGGCAGCGGTGCTCGAGGAGTTCGAGCAGGCCAGCCGCGAGCTGCAGCAGTGCGAAACCTTTCTGCAGCAGAAGCAGAGTCAGCTGGAGCTGCTGATCGAGACCCTGGAGGATTAGCGGGGCCGTCGGCGACAATAGTCGGGTTCGTAGTGCATTTGACCGACCCATGAGCGACTGGCAGGTGATCAGCGGCGGTGTGACCGCTCCCAAAGGTTTCCGGGCCGCCGGGATCACCGCCGGGCTGAAGGCCTCGGGCCTGCCGGACCTGGCCCTGATCGTCAGCGACAGCGAGGCGATCGCCGCCGGGACCTACACCACCAGCCAGGTACGGGCCGCCTGCGTCGACTACTGCCGGGATCTGCTCACCGAACGTCCCAGCGCCCGGGCCATTCTCTGCAACTCCGGGCAGGCCAACGCCGCCACCGGGGAAGCGGGCTGGGCTGACGCCCGCGAAAGCGCTCAGCTGCTGAGCGCAGCCCTGGGCATCGGCAGCAACGAAATTCTGCTCGCCTCCACCGGCGTGATCGGCCAGCGCATCCGCATGGAGGCGATGCGCAGCGGCATTCCCCAGGCCGTCGCCGCCCTCTCCGACGATGGCTCCGATGCGGCTGCCAAGGCAATCCTGACCACGGATCTGGTGCCCAAGACCATTGCCCTGGAAACAACCATCGGCGATCGCCCGGTGCGCATCGGCGGCATCGCCAAGGGCTCGGGGATGATCCACCCCAACATGGCGACGATGCTGGCCTTCGTCACCTGCGACGCCGCGATCTCGCCCCACCTCTGGCAGGAGATGCTGCGCCGGGCCGTGGACCGCAGCTTCAACCAGATCACCGTCGACGGCGACACCAGCACCAATGACTGCGTCTTCGCCCTGGCCAACGGCCAGTCGCGCACCCACGCGATCACCGAGCCGGGCCCGGTGGCCGACCGACTGGAGGCGATGCTGACGGCGGTGCTGCAGCACCTCGCCAAGGCGATCGCCCGCGACGGAGAAGGGGCGACCTGCCTGCTGGAGGTACAGGTGAGCGGCGCTGCGAATGACAAGGCTGCCCGGGCGATCGCCCGCACGGTCACCGGCTCCTCGCTGCTCAAGTCAGCGATCTTCGGTCGCGACCCGAACTGGGGCCGGATTGCCGCTGCTGCCGGGCGGGCGGGTGTGGCCTTCCGTCAGGAGGATCTGCGCATCCACCTGGGGCCCTACCACCTGATGGAGGCCGGTCAGCCCCTGGCCTTCGACCGCGACGGCGCCAACCGCTATCTGGTGGAGCGGGCTGCCGGAGCCTACCTGGAGGACGACACGGTGCTGATCCGCATCGGGGTGGGCGACGGTCCCGGCCAGGGCACCGCCTGGGGCTGCGACCTCAGCTACGACTACGTCAAGATCAACGCCGAATACACGACCTGAATGCCGACAGAAAAAAGCCCCATCCCGAGGGACGAGGCCGGCAGGACTGCTCGAACTAGGAGAGACGCAAGACCCATTCGCGGTATGGCCACAATCTAGGGTCCGAGTCGGGATTCTGTAGCATCATCTGATACCGAATCAGACTTTTTTCGCTCACGGCGAAATTCAGCGGTTGCCCCCCCGGCGCGACCGGAGTCGCGGCTCCGATGGAGCGCGGCTATAGTTTGGTCACCGAATTCCGCGAGCCCATGCTGCGCATCTCAGACCTTGAGACTGAGGACCTGCCCTTCATCCAGGCTGACCAAGAGGGGCGAGTGGAATGGATCAACGCCCGCTTCGAAGAGGTCTACGGCTGGCAGCTGGCAGAGCTGCAGGGCCAGTCCCTGGGCCTGATCCTGCCCTCCTTCTTCCGCGATGCCCACCACCTCGGCTTCTCACGCTTCCGGATGACCGGCGACTCCCAGGTGCTGAACCACCCCCTGAAGCTGAAGACCATCTGCCGGGACCAGCGGGAAATCGAATCGGAGCATTTCATCGTCGCCGAACGTCGGGGGGAACGCTGGGTCTTTGCCGCCACCCTGCGCCCCCTGGAGTGACCCGGTGACGACCGATGCCCTGCTGCTGCAGTTACGTCAGACCCTGGGCCGGCTGGAGGCAGCACTCAGTTCCGTGGAGGATGGCCTGGCCCTGACAGATGACCAGGGACGGGTGGAGTGGACCAACGGCGCCTTCGACCGGCTGGTGGGCAAACCCCGCCTCCAGTCCCTGGGCTGCCCGCTGGCGGATCTGCTGCCCTGCCGCTACCTGGGAGGTCGCCCAGAACCGGCGGACTGCCTGATTCAGTGGGCCCGTCTCGGCCCCGGATCGGTCACCTGGGAGCTGTCGCCAACGCCGCCGCGCCGGGTCCTGGAGGTGAAGTGGTCGGTGGTCAACCTCCAGACCAACCCCTCGCTGATCTTTGTGTTCCGGGACATGACCGGGATCGTTCTCGCCCAAGAGCAGCTGCTCGACGCCCGTGACCGCATGGAGCAGCAGGTGTTCGAACGCACCACTGAACTGCAGCAGGCCCGGGATGAGGCCCTGGCCGCCAGTCGAGCCAAGAGCAGCTTCCTGGCCAACATGAGCCACGAGATCCGCACGCCGATGAACGCGGTGATCGGCCTGACGGAACTGCTGCAGACCACGGCCCTCAATCCCGATCAGCAGGAGATGGTGCAGACCATCCGCAGCAGCGGCGAACTGCTGCTGACCCTGATCAACGACATTCTCGACCTGTCGAAAATCGAAGCCGGGCAGATGCAACTGCAGCGGGAGCCCTTTCGTCTGCGGACCCTGGTGGAGGACTGCCGCCGGATGCTGCAACCGGCGATCGCTGCTAAGGGGCTGTCCCTGGAGATCGCGATCGCCACCGAGACTCCCGATGCCCTGATCGGCGATGGCCTGCGCATCCGCCAGATTCTCCTCAACCTGCTCAACAACGCCGTCAAGTTCACCGACGCGGGCTACATTCGCCTGGGCATCACCGCTCAACCCCTGGGAGACGGCAGCCTGGAGCTGACTCTGGCAGTCGAGGACAGCGGCTGCGGCATCGATCCCGCCTTTCTGCCCCAACTCTTCGAGGTCTTCACCCAGGCCCGGGGCGTGGCCACTCCCGGCCACCACGGCAGCGGCCTGGGGCTGGCCATCTGCCAGCGTCTCTGTCGGCTGATGCAGGGTCGAATCAGCGCCGAAAGTGAGCCGGGCCGGGGCAGTCGTTTCCGGGCCAGCCTGCGGCTGCAGCCCGACCGTCAGCCGCCCGGCTGGGTCACCCGGGCTGATTTGCCCCTGGCGCTGCCCCCCTCGCTGCGGCTGCTGGTGGCCGAGGACAACCCGGTCAACCGGCGGGTGCTGGAGCGGCTGCTGACCAACCTCGGTCTTCAGGCAGAGTTCGTGCCGGACGGGGGTGCGGCGATCGCCCGCATCCGCCAGGGCACCATCGACCTGGTGCTGATGGACCTGCAGATGCCGGATCTGGACGGACTGGAAGCGAGCCGCATCCTGCGCGACGAGGGCAGCAGCGTCTACATCGTCGCCCTCACCGCCTTCGCCTTCGACGAATACCGGCAGCAGTGCCTGGCGGTGGGCATGAACGACTTCCTCAGCAAGCCCCTGCGCACCAGCGATCTGCAGGCGGCCCTGGAACGCTACAGCCATTGGCGCCAGCAGGCGCTGGCCCCCTCGCCGGGGATCTGTCAGGATCACCCCAGTCATCGTTGAGGCAGTCATGGGGCGGACGATTGAACCCGGTCAGAGTTATCCGCTCGGCGCCACCGTCCAGGGCTCGGGGGTGAACTTCTCGCTGTACTCCAAGTACGCCACCGGGGTGGAGCTGCTGCTGTTCGACGATGCCGACGCCCCCCAGCCCAGCCGCACCATCCCCCTCGACCCGATCCGCAACCGCACCTCCTTCTACTGGCACTGCTGGATCGACGGTCTGGGCAGCGGTCAGGTCTACGCCTACCGCGTCTTCGGTCCCTGGACCCCGGAGCGGGGCCTGCGCTTCAACCCCAACAAGGTGCTGCTCGATCCCTACGCCCGGGCCGTGGTCGGCTGGAACCACTACGACCGCAAGGCTGCCGTCGGCACCGGCAACAACTGCGCCCAGGCGCTGCGGTCCGTGGTGGTCGATACCCGTGACTACGACTGGGAGGGCGATCGCCCTCTGCATCACCCCTTCGGCAGCACGGTGATCTACGAGCTACACGTCGGCGGCTTCACCCGCGACCCGGCCTCGGGGGTCAGCCCGGACAAACGCGGCACCTACGCCGGTCTGATCGAGAAGATCCCCTACCTGAAGGAACTGGGCGTGACAGCGGTGGAGTTGCTGCCGATCCACCAGTTCGATCCCCAGGACGCCCCCCTGGGTCGGGAGAACTACTGGGGCTACAGCACCCTGGCCTTCTTCGCCCCCCACGCCGCCTACAGCAGCACCCCCGACCCACTGGGGATGGTGAACGAGTTCCGGGACATGGTGAAGGCCCTGCACAAAGCCGGGATCGAGGTGATCCTCGATGTCGTCTTCAACCACACCGCCGAGGGCAACGCCGACGGTCCGACCCTCTCCTTCAAGGGACTGGCCAACTCCACCTACTACCTGCTCGACAGCGAGGGTGAGTACCGCAACTACACCGGCTGCGGCAACACGATCAAGGCCAACAACTCGGTGGTGCGGCTACTGCTGCTCGAGTGTCTGCGCTACTGGGTGCGGGAAATGCACATCGACGGCTTCCGCTTCGATCTGGCCTCGGTGCTGACCCGGGATGCCGAGGGCAACCCCCTCGAGGAACCACCGCTGCTCTGGGCCATCGACTCGGACCCGGTGCTGGCGGGCACCAAGCTGATTGCCGAAGCCTGGGACGCTGCCGGGCTCTATCAGGTGGGCAGTTTCATCGGCGATCGCTTCGGCACCTGGAACGGGCCCTTCCGGGATGATTGGCGCCGCTTCTGGCGCGGCGACCAGGGCATGACGGGGGCGATCGCTCAGCGGCTGCTCGGCAGCCCCGACATCTACCAGCGCGACTCCTGGTACGCCGGACGAACGATCAACTTCGTCACCTGCCACGACGGCTTCACCCTCAACGACCTGGTCAGCTACGCCCGCAAACACAACGAAGCCAACGGCGAGAACAACCGCGACGGCTGCGACCACAGCTTCAGCTGGAACAACGGCGTCGAGGGCGAAACCGACGACCCGGGCATCCGTGACCTACGCCAGCGCCAGCAGCGCAGCCTGATGGTGTCGCTGCTGATCTCCCAGGGCACGCCGATGCTGCTGATGGGCGACGAGGTGCGCCGCAGCCAGCAGGGCAACAACAACGCCTACTGCCAGAACAACCCGATCGGCTGGTTCGACTGGAGCCGGGTGGAACCCGAGCAGGCCTTCTTCGGCTTCGTGCGCCGTCTGGTGGAACTGGGCAACCGCTTCCGACTGCTGCAGCAGAACGAACTGCTCCAGACCCAGCCCCAGGAGCGGCATCCCTACGCCGTCTGGCATGGGGTCGAACCCCTGCGCCCGGACTGGGGCCACTGGTCCCACTCCCTGGCCTGCAGCCTCTGTCATCCCCGGGCGGGCGAGTACCTCTACCTGGCCTTCAATGCCTGGAGCCAGCCCCTCACCTTCCAATTGCCTTCACCACCCCAGGGCTACCAGTGGCACCGCCTGGTGGATACCCGACTGGAGGACGCCCAGGCCTGTCTGCTGCCCGAGCAGGCGCCGCTACTGACCGCCAGCCACTACGAAGTCCAGGCCGGCAGCGCCCTGGTGCTGGCTGCTCAACCCACCCCTCACCGAGGCTGAAGCAGCAGTGGTTGAGCCGCCCATCTCAGCGTTCCGGCCCAACCGAGTCCGCCAGAGCCGTCCGGGTCTGCATCAACAGAGCTTCGCTGGCGACCAGATCCGGAGTGCGCATCAGCTGATCCCGCAGTTCGTTCGCTCCGGGGAAGCCCCGGCAGTACCAGCTCAGGTGCTTGCGGGCCTGGAAGAAGCCGCGATCGCCCTTGACCGCCACCAGAGCTCGCTGATGGGCGATCGCCAGCTCCAGCCGCTCCAGCGGGGTGGGCTCCGGCAGGCGATCGCCAGTGCGCAGGTAATGCTCGATCTCGCCGACTAGGCTGGGGCGCCCAAGGCTGCCCCGGGCCACCATCACACCATCGGCACCGGTTTCCGCCAGACAGCGCACCGCCGCCTCCACCGAAACGATGTCGCCGTTGGCAATCACGGGAATCGACAACTGTTCCTTCACCCGGCGAATCCAGTCCCAGCGGGCCGGGCCCTGGTAGCCCTGGGCCCGGGTGCGACCGTGCACGGTGATCATCGCCGCGCCCGCATCCTCCATGCGGCGGGCGAACTCGAGGATGGTGATCTCGTTCTCGCTCCAGCCGATGCGGGTCTTTACCGTCACCGGCACCTCCACCGCTGCCACCACCGTACGGACGATCGCCTCGGCCACCTCCGGCTGCCGGATCAGCGAGGAACCCCCACCTTTACGGGTGATCTTGTTGACGGGGCAGCCCATGTTCAGGTCGATGGTCCAGGCTCCTTCGGCCACCGCCAACCGGGCCGCCTCGGCCATGAAGGTAGGGCGACAGTCGAACAGCTGAATCGAGATCGGTTGCTCGTCCGGGGCGATCGCCATGATCTGATGCCCCCGCTGGTGCTGCAGCCCCGCCGCATGCACCATCTCGGTATAAAGCATCGAATCCCGGGCCCAGCGCCGCACCAGCCGCCGGAACACCTGATCCGTCACCCCCGCCAGGGGCGACTGAAACACCCGACTGGACAGGGTCAGATTCCCCACAGTTAAGGGAGTGCGATAAACGGGGCGCAGGGCGGAGGGCAGTGTCAACATGCCTACTATTCTCGCGATCGCACTCCACCTGCGTGCGACCAGCCGTCCACCCTCATCCGAGGTCATCCCATGCGTTTCCCGCTGCCCGGTCTGCTGGCCCTGCTCCCAGCAACTGCCACGCTGCTACCCCTACCGGCCCAGGCCGGTCCCTACCTCTACGTCGGGATCACCACCATCAGTTCGGCCCAGGCCTGCCTGGATCGGGCCGAGGCACTGCTGAAGAAATACAAGCTGACCGAGGGTCTGGAAGTCGACCGGAAGGAGCACTTCGAGGCCTACGGCGATCACCGGGATCTGGATATGTCGGCCAAGGTCAACTGCTGGGCCAAGAAGGGCGTGGCGGCCATCGGCTTTGCCGGCAGCAACAACGACGACGTCTGGAACACCTACAGCAGATTCATCGACGAATTCTGAGGCCGTACCAGCAGGCCTGGCCCCCCTGATTTCCTACGGCAGGAGGCTGGACGCACGTTGTATCATCCGATGCAGACCCACGGAGTGCACCCGGATGAAGCAATGGCTCGGCACGTTGTTCCGGAACAAGGTCTTCCAGGCCAGCTTTGCTGTCAGCACCACCATCAAGGTGATCCTGGCCATTCTGGTCGCGCTCTACGGCACGGAAATCCTGGCGGCCCTCCCGATCCCGGTGGCCCTGGCCCACTAAGTCCGACGCTCCTGCTCTAAGCCACCCCATGCGTAGCGCTGGGCTGTCTTCCAGTAGCGGGAGAACCGCTTCAGGTCGAGATGGCCGTCGTAGTCCAGAAACGGCTCCGGGGCCAGAATCGCTAGGGGCAGCCGGGCTTCCAGTCGGGTGCAGAGGGCGTCGAAGCGCGGGCTGGGGCTTTCGGCCGTGACAACGCCATCGGCCCCATGCTGACGGGCAAAGGCCAGTACCTGCTCCACCACATCCCCGCGCCGGATCTCCACCGACAGTTCCAGCAGGCTTTCGTAGAGGAAGGCGATCCGCTGCAGACTCACCCGGGCCTCATGCAGCAGTTCGTCATCAAAGCAGAATATGGCCGGAGCCTGGGGATAGGCCTTAAAAATCGGGTGTTCAGGACTGAGGGCATCCCCATGCACCCAGAGAATCGGACGCTCAAACGTACTCATCGGCGGCCTCCTTTGCGATCGCGGTGCCACTGACCGCTGCGGGGTTGGGCCTGCTGCCGGAATTCCCCCCGGGGGAACAGGCGCTCCTCGAGGTCCTCGTAGCTGACGTCGAAGGGGCAGTCATCGCGGCGATCGCAGCGGCGACAATAGCGCCCCTGAC
>CAYZUY010000076.1:9652-10019 GCA_964481495.1 uncultured bacterium | reverse complement strand
GGCCTTGGCCGACGTGCCCGGTCTGCGGCTGCTGGCGGCGGGCGATCGCCCCGGCAGGCCTTCTTCGCCCCCACTGTTGCGGTGCCCCGGCAGGAGGCCATCGGCCGCATCTGCGCCGAAACCATCTGCCCCTACCCGCCGGGCATTCCGGTCCTGCTGCCGGGAGAGGAAATCACGGCCGAGAGCCTAGACTATCTGGTGCGGGTCCAGGCCAGCGGCGGCGTGATCAGTGGCTGTGCCGACCCGGAACTGCGCCAACTGCGCGTCCTGACGAACCTTGAATGACCTCCCCCGCCTCCCCCTGGCCCTTTGTCACCCCTGGCATTCCCGATGACGGCTTCGAGCGCCTGCCGGGAATTCCGCTGAC
>CAYZUY010000076.1:6586-9642 GCA_964481495.1 uncultured bacterium | reverse complement strand
CCCCCCGGGAGCTGCGGGTGCAGATTCTGGTGCAGTTACAGCTGCTGCCGGACTCGATTCTCTGGGACATCGGCGCCGGAACCGGGACCATCCCGGTCGCGGCCGGACGCCTCTGCCCCCGGGGGCAGGTGATTGCCGTCGAACGGGATGAGGAGGTGGCGGGGCTGATCCGCCGCAACTGCGATCGCTTCGGGGTCGGCAATGTCACGGTGTTCGAAGGTGAGGCCCCGGCCTGTCTCGACCGACTGCCGGATCGTCCCGATCGAGCCGTGATCGAGGGGGGACGACCGATCGGTGACGTGCTGCGGGGCGTCTGGGAGCACCTGCACAGCCCCGGACGGCTGGTGGTCACCAGCAGCTCCCTCGAGAGCCTGTACACGGTGTCACAGACGTTGTCGGAGCTTCCCGCCCGTAATATTGAAGTGGTTCAAGCATCCGTCAATCGCCTGGAAAAACGGGGCAGCCATCAGGCTTTTGTGGCTCTCGACCCGGTGTTCATTCTCAGTGGTGAGAAAATCGGCTGATCGGTCATGGTGGTGACACCGGCCGCTGCAGATGTGCCAACCCGCCCCCGTCGCCGCCCCTGCCTATGTCCTGGAAGCGATTCCTCAGCGCCATCGTGGCGATCGCCCTTGCCCTGGGGATGCTGGTGCTCGGCAGCTGGTACCTGACCCTGGGGCTGGGGATTCTCGTCTTCCTGGGGCTGGAGGAATATTTCGAGTTGGCCCGGGCCAAGGGCATGCGCCCGGCCTGGAAGACCATCCACGTCGTCTGCCAGATGCTGCTGGTGACCGCCAATCTGCGCTGGCAGCTGCCCAATGGCGTGCAGTTGCCGGATGCGATTCTGCCGGTGGCGGCCACCCTGATCTGCGCCTATCTGGTCTTCCAGCGGCGCCCCGCCAGCATCGCTGACATCGCCGCTTCGATTCTGGGGATGTTCTACGCAGGCTTCCTGCCCAGCTTCTGGATTCGGCTGCGCAACCTGGGGGCACCACCCCACACGGACCTGCCCCTGGACGGCTACTGGCCCGCCTCGCTGCTGCCCTTTGACCGGCTGCCCCAGGGGCTGTCGGTGATTCTGCTGGCCTTCTTCTGCATCTGGGCCGCCGACATCGGTGCCTACTTCATCGGCAAACGCTACGGCCGCACCCAGCTCTCGCCGATCAGCCCGAAGAAGACCGTCGAAGGCGCCATCGGCGGCGTCGCGGCCTGCACCACCATCGCTCTGATCGGGGCGGTGTCGCTGCACTGGCCCACGGCTCCGCTCACCGGTCTGGCCTTCGGCCTGATCGTCGCCATGTGCAGTCAGCTGGGGGACCTGACCGAATCGATGATGAAGCGGGATGCGGGCGTCAAGGACTCCGGACAGCTGATTCCCGGCCACGGCGGCATCCTTGATCGCACCGACAGCTACGTGTTCACGGCCCCGATGGTCTACTACGTCGTCGTCTTCCTGCTGCCACTGCTGGGGCATTAGACCGCCGCCGGGACATCCGGCCAGACCACCGCCCGCCCGCAGCAGCGGATTTCGCCCCCAACCACGGCAAAGCTGTCAAAGGCGATGTCGGTGCCCAGCGAGAGGCGCAGCCCCTCCAGTGCCCCCAGGTCCTGCTCCGACGAACCCGCCAGCCAGCGCCAGCCACTCAGGCGCAGATGATCCTCACCGCCCAGGGCAAAGTCCGCCGCCAGGACGCGATCGCCCTGCTCGGCCCGCAGGTGATTCGCCGCCAACACAAACCGCCAGCCATCGGTGTCCCAGGCGAGGGCCTCCGCCAGGGCAGTCGCCAGACCATCGCGGCTGTCGCGCCAGAGCCGCGAGTCGAGGGAGGCGGTGAACCCGGCCGGATCGAAGGTCATCTCCAGGTCAATGTCGATGCGTTCCAGCAGCCGGAAGGGCTGGCCGCGCATCATCTGGCCCAGGTTGGTGCGGATGTTGCGCCCGGCGATCGCCAGCTCCCGGAAGTGCATGCCGTCATAGACAATCCCGCTGGCCTGGACCCGCACTTCGGGAATCTGGCCCCCCAGCAGCTGACGGCCACTGCCGCCGATCTCCACCTGCAGCGTGCCAACGGCCTGGGCCTGGGACCGCAGCCAGAGGGCGATCGCCGGCGAGAGCACCGACCCGACCAAACCCTGTTCCTGTGCCATGTCATCCCTCCACCACGGCAACCAGTATCAGCCGTTGGGGGTCGGTGTTTTCTCGCACAGGAGTAAAGGAATGCTGAGGACGAAGCTTTAGGTTTCCATTTATGGCAGCCACCAAACCCCTGGCCAGCGACGTTCTGATGCAGGACATCGCCGCCTCCCTGCACCGGATCGCCGACGCCCTGGCCCAGCGGGAGCACCCCCTCGGCTTCGGTCCCAGCCCGGGGCGCAAGTTCGTCTTCGTCAACCGCCGTCAGGGCTACAACTGGTATCACCTCGGCCACGACGGCAGTCCGATGCCAATCACCGAACCGGCGATCAGTGGCTACGTCTGCGGCCTGGAGCTCTCCCAGGTGCAGCGCAACGGTCAGGAGGTGGCCAAGCTGCGGCTGCATCTGCGGGCCGATCAGCACTACGTGCTCGAATCCGGCGCCCAGACCGTGTTCAGCAAGGGACTGGTCAGCGCTCTGACCCGCCTCACCCCCGATGACCTGCTCGAACCGCTGGCCATTGAGCCCCAGGCGGCCGAGAACGGCGAAGTGCTGTTTGCCCGGGTCTACCGCCACGGGGAGCCGATCTACGCGCCCTGGGAGGACGACACGGACTTCGGCCGACTGACCCAGCAGGCGATGGAAATCGTCGCGGCGGCCCAGCGCTGAGCAAATGTAACGGAAGATGAAGCCATCGTCTTCGCTGTGATCCGTCCGTGAGTTCTGCGCGTATTGCCGTGGTCGGTGGCGGCATCGGGGGCCTCACCGCCGCCGCCCTGCTGGCCCGCCGGGGCCATGCTGTCACCGTCTACGACCAGGCCCTGGTGCCCGGCGGCTGTGCCTCCACCTTCCGGCGCCGGGGCTTCACCTTCGACGTCGGCGCCTGTGAGCGAAGCGAGCGCGGCACGACGTGCAGCCGGC
>CAYZUY010000076.1:4393-6576 GCA_964481495.1 uncultured bacterium | reverse complement strand
GAGCCCGGCGGCATCCACCATCGCCTGTTCCGGGAGCTGGCGATCGAACTGCCCGAAGCCACCCCCTGCGACCCCGCCTGTGCGGTCTACCTGCCGGGCGAGGCGGAGCCAATTCGGGTCTGGCGCGATCCGGACCGGTGGAGGGCCGAACGCCAGCGGCAGCTCCCCGGCAGTGAGCCCTTCTGGGAGCTGCTGCAGCGCCTGTTCGAGGTCAGCTGGGCCTTCCAGGGCCGGGACCCGGTGCTGCCGCCGCGCAACCTCTGGGACCTCGGCCAACTGCTGGGAGCCCTGCGTCCGGAAACGCTGATCACGGTGCCCTGGACCTTCACCACCGTCGGGCAGGCCCTGCGCCAGCTGGGGCTGGGGCACGACCGACGGCTGCGCACCTTTCTGGACCTGCAGCTGAAGCTCTACAGCCAGTGCAACGCCGAGGAAACCGCGCTGCTCTACGCCGCCACCGCCCTCTCGGTGTCCCAGGCGCCCCAGGGGCTCTGGCATCTGGAGGGCAGCATGCAGGTGCTCAGCGATCGCCTCGTCGCCGCCCTGGAGCGGGACGGCGGTCAGCTGCAGATGCGTCACCGGGTGGAGGCGATCGCCTGCCGCCAGGGCCGGGCCACAGGGCTGCGGGTACGGGATCTGCGCAGCGACAGCATCACAACGGTGGAGGCCGACCACATCGTCGCCAACGTCACCACCCAGGACCTGCTGCGTCTGCTGGGGGACGAGGTGGAGCGTCGCCCGGCCCTGCGGGGCTACCGGCGGCGCGTGGCCTCCCTGCCCCGTCCCTCGGGGGCTTTTGTGGTCTACCTGGGGGTAGACGCCGCCGCCATCCCGGCTGACTGTCCACCCCACCTGCAGTGGCTCGATGACCCCGACGGCCCCCAGGGGGAGAACAACTCCCTGTTCATCTCCGTCAGCCGACCGGGAGATGGCCGCGCCCCGGCGGGCCAGGCGACGATCATCGCCTCCAGCTTCACCGATGCCGACGCCTGGGCCGACACCGACGACTACGCCGCCCGCAAGCAGGTCTACACCGAGCAGGCGATCGCCCGCCTCGGTCGCTTCTTCGACTTGCGGCCCGAGCATCTGCGCCACGTGGAAGCGGCGACTCCCCGCAGCTTCGAGACCTGGAGCGGCCGGGAACGGGGCATCGTCGGCGGGGTTGGGATGCGCCTGAGCAGCTTCGGCCCCTTCGGCTTTGCCAATCGCACCCCCGTGCCGGGGCTGTGGCTTGTGGGCGACTCCACCCATCCCGGCGAGGGCACTGCGGGCGTCAGCTATTCGGCCCTGACGGTGGTACGTCAGATCGAGGCTGAGCTCAGGGGGTAGCCGGGTCCGGGGCTGGCGCCACCGGGGCCGGCGTCAGCTGCTGCTGCCATTGCTGAATCAGACTGCGGGCCCGGGCGTAAACCAGACTCTCAGGGCTGATCTGACGGGCCGCAGCGATCGCCTCCTCCCAGTAGCCCTGGGCAGCACTGGCCTCTGCGGACTGCAGCAGCGCCTGATCGTTGCCGAGGTTAGCCCGGGCCCGCCACTGACGTAACCGTGACTGGGCCTGGGGATAGAGCCGCCGTTCCGGCCGGATCTGCTCGGCGGCCCCGATGGCCGAGATCCAGTCTCCCTGGCGGGCGTAGCGATCCGCCTGGGCCAGCAGCGGCTGGTCCTCGAGGGTTTCCACCTGGGCCTGCCACTGCTGCTGAAGCTGACGGATCTCCGCCGAGCGGGGATGGTCCGTGGGAATGATCAGGATCGTCCCCAGGGCCGCCTGCAGGTCTAGCAGCCGACCGCTGGTGGCCTGCCGTTTGGCCAGCTCCAGCCGCTCCAGGTCCAGGAGCTGCGACTGCCAGCGGTCCTGCAGGGCCTGGGCCCGTTCCGCCAGCGGGCGATCGCTGCCGAACTCCTGAGCCCGAGAAATCGCCAGGGTGAGCGCGGCGGCATCGCCCCGCCGGGCCTCGATCCGCCACTGGCTGAGGCGACGGAAATCGCTGACATGCTCGTTCAGGCCCGCCGCCGCCGGAATACGCGCCACCAGCGCCAGGGCCTCGGTATCCTGCCCCTGCTCGGCCAGTTCCCAGGCCCGATCCAGCAGGATGCGGCTGTAGCGGTTCAGGGCCGATTTGGCGAAGGGTCCGAGCTGGGCATCCCCCATCGTATCGGCCCGCTGAGCAGGGCCGATCTGGACC
>CAYZUY010000076.1:0-4383 GCA_964481495.1 uncultured bacterium | reverse complement strand
CGCTCCCAGCAGGTCCTCCGGCTGACGGGTGGCAGCCTTCTGGCGGGCCTCGACGAAGGGGCTGCCCTTGGCTCCCATGCGAGTAATCAGCAGTTGCAGTTCGCCGTAGCGCTTCACTCGCCAGAACTGGCTCTCGCTGGCCAGCAGACGGGCGGCAATGCCTGCTGCGGCCTCCCAGCGCTGATCGTTGAGGGCCGTACGGGCCTCACTCCAGGCGGTCTGGTCCGCCTGCCAGCGGGCGGGCCAGTGCTGCAGCCGCTGGCGCACCTCATCATCCGGACAGTTGGACTCGCGGCAGGCCTCCACCGGCAGCGACTCCAGCAGCCGCAGCGCCGGTTGCAGCTGACCCCGGTCCAGATCCAGCTGGGCCAGATCCAGCACCTGCCAGAGCCACTGGTGGCGGTAGCGGCGGGCCAGGGTCCGCAGCGGGTCCCCCTCGGGGATCTGGTTGGCCAGCGCGATCGCCGCCTGCAGGTCCTCGGCCCGACCACTCTGGGCCTTCAGTCCCGCACAGTAGAGCCGCTCCGCCGGGGGCGCCAGCCAGGGAATCCAGATCCCCTGGCAGGGTTCACCCTGGGGCTGATAGACCAGAACCCCCAGCCCCAGCAGCAGCAGACCGCCCAGGCTCCCGAGCAGACCCTGCCGCCAGCGGCGCTCACGCAGCTCCAGCCCGGTGGCTGCCAGCTCCCCCATCGGACTACTGATCCTCCGGGGTCAGGTAGGCGGGGCGGGCCGCCTGATTCAGACGCAGGGTCTCCTCCAGGGCAGGCCAGTCCTCGTGGGCCACAATCTCCTCCAGGGCCGCAATCTGGGTGCGGTAGCGTCCCAGCAGTTCCAGCAGCGCCTCGCGGTTGTAGCGTGCCATCATCGTCCCCAACTGGGGGTTGCCCGCCCCGACCCGGCTGGTATCGCGGAAACCGCTGCTGGCCAGCTGCCGGGCCAGCTGACGCCGGTCCGCATCCGGTTCCGTCTCGCAGGTGCGCAGCAGCGCTGCGCTCACCAGCACCGGCAGGTGAGAGATGGCCGCCACCGAGCGGTCGTGGGCCCAGGGGTCACAGCGCAGCAGGTCGGAGCGCAGGGCCAGGGCCAGAGCCTCGACCCGGGCGATCGCCTCGGGATCGCTGGCCGCCGTAGGCGTGACCACGTAGGGCCGCCCCACAAACAGGTCCGCCAGAGCCGCTTCGACCCCGCTCTCGCTGGTGCCCGCCATCGGGTGCCCGCCCACGAAGCGGGGCCAGAGCGGCTCCAGAGCTTTCACCACCGGCCCCTTCACCGAGCCGACATCGGTAACCACCGCCCCCGGCTCAAGATGGGGCCGCAGTTCGCGCAGATTACTCTCCAGAGCCCCCAGGGGCGTTGCCAGCACAATCAGGTCCGCCGTACCCAGCAGCGCCGGGTCCGTGCCCGCGCGATCGCAGATGCCGCGCTCCAGAGCCCGCTCGCACACCTCCGGCCGCCGCGCCAGTCCCAGCACCTCCCAGCCGAGGCGCCGCAGGTCGATTCCCATCGAGCCGCCGATCAGTCCCAGACCGACGATTCCGACGCGCATAGCGGTTCTCCCGGCAGACGCTCCGCATCTTACCGGTCCGGGTCTGGCGCCCGCTACGATCACTCAATGATCGAGGCGGAAGTCCACGAACAGCTGCGACGCTGGCTGCGCGACCAGCCGGATGAGACCTGGCCGCACCATCTCACCCTGGCCCGGCTGGTGGCCCGCACCCTGCGCCAGCACCGCAGTGTGCTGCTGCAGACCGCCCCGGAACCGGGCTCGCCGCCCTACCTGATCAGTGCCCTGTTGCCCCTGCTGCTCTGGAGCGGACCGGCTCTGCTGGTCGCCCCGGCGGACCTGCTGCAGCGGCTGCGCTCGACGGAACTGCCGCGGCTGCTGAGCGGCCAGCGGCGGGTCCCACCCATTCATCTCGGCCTGCCGCACGCCGATTCCCCGCCCGGCTTGTATCTCTGCGACCTGGAGAACTGGCTGACCGCCGCCCTGGGCGCCACCCCCCTGCCGGACTGGCCCATCGTGCTGCTGGGGGCGGACCGGCTGGAAGCCGCTGCCGAGGAGCAACTCACCACCTCGCTGGAGATCGAGGACTGGGACCGGCTGGCCCTGCAGGCCCCCCACCGGCGCGAGATGCTACTGGACCAGCGGCTGCAGCTGCTGCATCACCTCGGCGATCGCCCCGCCAACCCCGACGACTGCTTCGACCTCGACTCGGCGACCCTGCAACCCCTGCTGCAACTGCTGGGGGATCTGTCCCACCTGCCGCCGCCCTGGACCCGCTTTGCCGACCCGGGACCCGCCTGCCGCTGGGCCCATCTGGAGCGGCGGCTGGGACGGTTCAGCCTGCGGCATCGGCCCCTGGATCTGAGCGATCGCCTGCGCCGGGCCTGGAGCGATCGCCCCATCGCCCTGATCGGCGAGGCCCTCGACCCACTCGAACCCCGGGGGGAGGGCATCCGTCTGCGCCTGGGGCTGCCGGAGGAGCTCAGTGCTGTCCGCTTCGGTCCCGGCCCGACCCGGGACCTGCAGCTGCACCTGCCGGAGCGGCTGCCGCTGCCCAACACGCCCCAGTTCCTGCCCGCCTGCCTGGGGGAACTGCGGCGCCTGCTCAGCCTCCAGGCCGTCGGCCAGGGTTTCACGGTGCTGCTGGTGGATGACCGCCCCATGCGCCAGCAGTTGGCCAGTCAGCTGGCCGCCGATTTCGGCAGCCGCCTGCAGCTGGAGCGCACCGCTCCCGACAGCAACGGCATTCTGGTGTGCGGCTGGGACTTCTGGCTGCAGCAGCGCCCCTGCCTGCCCCAGCCCCAGCTGCTGGTGGCCACGACGCTGCCGATTCCAAGCCTCGAGGATCCCTGGATTGCCGCCCGCGTCGGCGCCTACCGCCGCGACCGCCGGGACTGGTTCCGGCACTACCTGCTGCCCCGGGCCCTGCAGCGACTGCAGCAGAGTCTGGCCAGCCTGCGGGAGCCCCAGACCCTGGTGGCCCTGCTCGACAGTCGGCTGCTGCGCCGCAGCTACGGCCAGGACTTTCTCGCCGCCCTGGAGCCCTACCGCCGCCTGCAGCGCCTGGAGCCGGACCTGTTCCACCGCGAGGGCGACCCGGAACTGCTCTGAGCGCGGGCGTATGATAGCCCTGATCCGAGGGAGAACCAGGATGGGAGAAGCCAAACGCCGTCAGGGCAGCCGCCGGTCCGGTCGGGACATGGATGCCCCGCTGCTGCCAGGGCTGCCGATCAGCAACCGCCAGTCGGAGCAGTTCATCGCCATCACCACCAAAGGTGCCTGGATCGGCATCGGTCTGCTGATCGCCCTCTGGGTGACCGTCCGCTTTGTCGGCCCCGCCTTCGGCTGGTGGCAGCTGGCGGACGGCTGAAGTCTGCTGCGACGCCGGAATTGAGCGTCTCTAGCACAGAAATAAATATTTCCCCAGGCTAAGCATTTTTAAGAAAGTGTAAAATCGCTCTCAGAAACGTGGGCCCCGGTCATGTTCCTCCGTCTTGCCGAGCAGCACCGCCAATTCGTCAGCGATCTGGTCATGAGCCTCCAGGCTCTGGCGATCGCCCTGGAGAACAACGGCTACCTGGCCTCCTGCTACACCTGCGGCGGCGAACGGAACAGCGCCTCGTTCATGGTCAGCCTCGGCAACGATCACCTGATCCGCTTCCTCGTCTCGGACTACGGCATCACCTGGACCGAAATGCGCGACGACCGGGAACTGATGAAGCTCGAAGGCGCCGAGGCTATCCAGCAGCTGCAGGAGCTGGCCAATCTGGTCAAGTTCCGGGTCAGCCCCAGCGAGTGCGACCTGCGCACCGCCCGGAAAAGCTGAGAGCGACCGCCCGGCTCCTCATAGTCGGACAGCAAACGCATCAGGGGTCTGCAGAGCAATCGTCTCCGCAGACCCCTGATGGTTCAAGGGAGCAGCGCCCGGCTTCAGTTCTCGTCCGCTCCGTCATCGGCGGCGGCCTCGGCACCCACCGACGTCGCGGAGACCGGCGTGCCGATCGCCAGCTTCTCGCGCACCAGGGCTTCGATTTCGGCCCGCAGCTCTGGCTTCTCATCAAGCAGGGCAATGGTGTTATCGCGACCCTGGCCGATGTTGTCGCCGTTGTAGCTGTACCAGGCGCCCTTGCGGGTAATCACGCCGGTCTCCTCCGCCAGATCCACCAGACAGCCGAGGGTGGAGATGCCCTTGCCGAAGATGATGTCGAACTCGGCGATGCGGAACGGCGGCGCCACCTTGTTCTTGGCCACCTTTACCTTGGCGCGGATACCGAATTCCTCGGTGCCCTTCTTCAGGGTCTGGATGCGGCGGATGTCGAGGCGCACGGAAGCGTAGAACTTCAGCGCCTGACCGCCGGTGGTGGTTTCGGGACTGC
>CAYZUY010000075.1:0-10594 GCA_964481495.1 uncultured bacterium | reverse complement strand
GGATCTGGCCCGTCGCATCGAGTACGACCTCTACTACATCGAGCACTGGTCCCTGACCTTCGACCTGCGGATCATCTGGATGACCCTCTGGAAGGGCTGGTCCGGCCCGAATGTGTACTGACGCGGAGAGCTTGCTCTGGGGCCCCCTCGCGCCCTAGGGTGCAGGAACGGTAAAGCTGTCGGGAACAGGTGTGTTCGAAAGACTGCGGGCAGAGTGGCGATCGCACAGCATCTCCGGCCTGGACGGCAGTCTGCTGCTGCTGCCCGGGATCTCGGTCTATGCGCTGGTGTTTCTGCTGCGCTCGCTGCTGACCGGCGGCCCGGCGGTGCTGGCCAGTCTGCGGCGGCAGCCGGGGCTGAGTGCCGGGCTGCTGGGATCGGTGGGGCTGATGCTGCTCAGTGGCTGGCTGAACCACAGCTCTGCGGATGGTCAGCTGCGGATTATGAACTGGTTGCCCTACCTCTGGTTCTTCTGGGTCTTTCAGAGGCATCTGGGCCAGACCGAGCGCTTTCTGCAGGCGGCGCGTTGGTTGGTCTACGGGGCGGTGCCCACGGCGATGGTTGCCGTTATCTCCCTGGTGCTGCGCTGGACACCTGCTTTCGAGAACTTGGCCAGCGGGCGTATTCAACTGCATTTCGGTCACCCCAACTGGCTGGCGGGGTATCTGCTGCTGGGGGCCGCAGTGGCCTGGCTGCTGCGTCGCTGGCCCGGACCCTTTGCTCCGATGGTCTGGCGGGGTGCAGCCCTGCTCTGCGTGCTGGGGGCCGTGACCGGCCAGTCGCGCAATTCCGTCTTCACCCTGCTGGCGATCGCCGCCACCGATGCCCTGCTCAGTCGGCCTCTGCCCCGCTGGTGTAACCGGCGACTGGGCTGGGGGTTGCTGCTGCTGGCTACGGGCCTGGGGGTGTGGCTGGGGCGATCGCCCGAGGCAGTCTCGGCTTTGCGGGACCTGCTCGATGCCACGCTACTCAGTCGTGAGAGTAACTACGATCCGGCGGCGGTGCCGACCCAGCGTCAGAATCTCTGGCGGTTGGCCCTGACCTGGCTGGGGCAGAGCCCGATCTGGGGTCTGGGTCCCGGCGGGTTCACCGAGCGATTTGCAGCCCAGTATCCCGGCCAGTGGATTGCCCATCCCCACAACTTCTGGCTGGTGACGGCCGTGGAGTACGGCATCCCGGCGATGCTGCTGCTGTTCGGCAGTCTCGCCTGGGCGGTGGGGCCCACTGTTCGGCAGTATGTCGATCGGGTGCGCAGTCTGCGCCGGGCCGTTGCCGTGCCCCTGACTCCGGCGGCGGCCCTGGTGCCGCTGCTCACCGGTCTACTGGTGTTCAATCTGGTGGATGACTCGGTCTTCTGCCTGCAGATCAACGTCCCCGCCTGGTTCCTGTTCACGGCGGCGGTGGGTCTGACGGTTCGTAGCTCCACCCCAACGACTGACTGATGGTTGCCAGGCGCTTGTCCAGGGTCCAGAGGCGCTGATCTCTGCGTTCAAGCTGGCATTGGCATCCACTGATGCGTTGGGAGATGCTCAGCGGCTCAGCTCCGGATAGGTGCGGTTGCACTCCTCCATCTTCTGCAGGGCGCGGCCGGAAAGCATCATCGGCTGCTTCCGGTCCTGACCGCTGCCCTTCACCCAGAAGTCATGCAGGTCCTGGCAGAACTGGCGATCGTCGGCGGCCGCCTTCCAGCGCAGACCGCCGTAGGTGGCTCCGCCCAGCACGACCAGGGCTCCCAGGCCAATCAGCCATTGCTGGCGGGTGAGGCGGGGCAGGCGGGCAGTCAGGCTGGGCATGGGTCCGATTCACAGCAGTTCCACTCTCAGCGAATCACAGATCGGCTCCCGGCGGGCAGGCTGACGATACCGCCGCTCAGGATCGGTCTATGGAGGCGATCGCCACCGCCCGCATTGGACAACTGCTGGACCAGCGCTACCGGCTGGAAGCCCTGCTGGGCCAGGGGGCGATGGGGGCCGTCTACCGGGCCCGGCACCAGCTGCTGGGGGAGCCGGTGGCGGTGAAGTTTCTGGCGGCCCCAGCCCTGACGGTGGAGCAGTGCGATGCCTTCCTGGAGGAGGCTCGCCTCTGTGCCCGGCTGGGCCGCCGCTGTGCCCAGGTGGTGCAGCTGCTGGACTTCGGTGTGGAGGGGCCGGTGCCTTACCACGTGATGGAATACCTGCCCGGGCGCAGCCTCAAGACCTGGCTGCTGCCGGGACCACTGGCCCTGCCCCGGACGCTGCAGTTCGGGTTGCAGATCGCCACCGGTCTGGCCGCTGCCCATCGGGGGGTGGCCGAGCCACCGGCGGCGCTGCGCCCGATCGTGCACCGGGATCTGAAACCGGCCAACGTCCTGATCCGGGAAAGCGACGGCGAAGAGCAGGCCCGACTGCTGGATTTCGGAGTGGCGGGTCTGGCGGGCGATCGCAGTGGCGGCTGGTTCCGGGGCACCCTCAGCTACGCGGCACCGGAGCAGTTGTTGGGCGCGGATCCGGCACCGACGGCGGATGTCTACAGCTTCGGGGTGCTGCTGTACCAGATGCTGACCGGCCAGTTGCCCCTGCAGGCCGAGGTGCCGGACCTTGAGGGCTGGCGGCAGGCCCACGCGCGGGGGCGGCATCAGTGGCTGCGACACTGGGCCGGGCGCGATGCCCTGCCCCAGGATCTTGTGATGCTGGTGGACGCCTGTCTGGCACCGCTGCCGGGCGATCGCCCCGCCTGCGGTGAGGCCCTGCGGGAGCCTCTGGCCCAACTGCAGACCCGCTTCGGGGAGGGCCTGACCTGGGCCCGCCGCATCCGCCGCACGCTGGTGCAGCTGCCGGTGCGGGAGGACCCGGGGGCGAAGCTGCGCCGCAGCGACCCGGCAGAACTGTCGCGGCTGCAGTCCTGGCCCGCGGATAAACCCCTGGCCCAGATTGTCTTCGCCGGTCTGCTGGAGGGGGGGGAGCGGGCGCCGGTGGGCCTTTGGGTGATGCTGCCGGAGGCTGAGGTGGCCCGCCTGGGGCAGCACCTGGCCCATCGGCAGGTGCTGCCGCAACTGTTGCCCACGGAGGGGGGCGGTCTGTTGCTCTGGCTGACGGGGCTGTACAGCCGGTTGGCCCCGGAGGGGACGCCGGTGCGCTGGCTGCGCTGTTTCCTCGACCGGCAGCACCCGGAACAGCGGGCGATCGCCACCGCTCTGGCCGACCAGGGCAGTTACCAGTTACTGCTCTTCAGCCTCGAACAGCCCCAGCGGGTGGCGGCGGTGATTCCGATCACCCTGGTGGCAGCCCAGCAGCAGGCTCTGCAGCAGTGGCTGCGGCAACCGGGACCGCCCGGTCCCGCCAGCCCAGCGGAACGCCCGGGCCTGCTGGACCGGTTCGAGCAGGCCCGCACCGCCTGGGAGATGGGGCTGCGCTGACGGCTACTTCTTCACCATCCGGGGCATCATCACCTGCTCGACGAAGTTGGTGTAGAGCTCACCCCGCAGGAACTCGGGGGTTTCCATGATCCGCTGGTGGAAGTTGATCGTGGTCGGCAGACCGGTGATCGCGCACTCGCGCAGGGCCCGCTTCATGCGTAGGATTGCCTCATCGCGGGTGCGGCCCCAGACGATCAGCTTGCCGATCAGCGAATCGTAGTAGGGCGGAATCTCGTAGTCGGTGTAGCAGTGGGAGTCCATGCGCACCCCGGGCCCACCGGGAGCGAGGTAGCCGCTGATCCGGCCGGGGTTGGGCCGGAAGTTGAATTCCGGGTCCTCGGCGTTTATCCGGCACTCGATGGCGTGCCCGCGCAGTTGGATGTCCGACTGGCGGAAGGTGAGGGCATCGCCCTGGGCCACCTTGATCTGCTCGGCGATCAGGTCCAGTCCGGTGACCATCTCCGTCACGGGATGCTCCACCTGGATGCGGGTGTTCATCTCCATGAAGTAGAAGTTGCCGGTCTGGTCGACCAGGAACTCGACTGTACCGGCACCGACGTAGTTGATTGCCTTGGCCGCGAGGACGGCTGCGTCACCCATGCGCTGACGCAGGTCGGGGTTCAGGGCCGGACTGGGGGCTTCCTCGAGCAGCTTCTGGTGACGGCGCTGGATCGAGCAGTCGCGCTCGCCCAGATGGACGACGTTGCCGTAGCTGTCGGCGATGATCTGGAACTCGACGTGGCGGGGCCGCTCGATGAACTTCTCGATGTAGAGGCCGGGGTTGCCGAAGGCCGCTTCCGCTTCGCCCTGGGCTGCCAGGAACAGCTTCTCGAGGTCGGTGGCTTCCTTGACCAGACGCATGCCGCGCCCGCCCCCCCCGGCGGTGGCCTTGACCATCACCGGGTAGCCGATTTCGGCGGCGATGCGGGCCGCCTGCTCGACGTCGGTGACCAGGCCGTCGCTGCCGGGCACTGTCGGTACGCCCACCCGCTGCATCGTTTCCTTGGCGGTGGACTTGTCGCCCATGGCCCGGATGGCATCGGGGGAGGGGCCGATGAAGGCGATCTTGTGATCGGCGCAGATCTCGGCGAAGCGGGCGTTCTCCGCCAGGAAGCCGTAGCCGGGGTGGATGGCGCTGGCGTTATGGGTCAGGGCCGCCGCGATGATGTTGGGGATATTGAGATAGCTCTTGCCGCTGGCCGGTTCGCCGATGCAGACCGCTTCGTCCGCCAGCTGCACGTGCAGGGTGTTGCGGTCCACGGTGGAATGGACGGCAATCGTGCCGATTCCCAGCTCTTCACAGGTCCGCAGAATCCGCAGGGCGATTTCACCCCGGTTGGCGATCAGGATCTTGGAAAAACGCATGCTTGAGGGTCGCTCCGACAGCCGTCCCAGGCCCGTTCTGCCGCCCGGACTGACATTGAATCCTATCACGCGGTCCCCGGCCCCCTTCCCAGCCCTCGGGGGATGCGCTACGCTACTTAAGCGTCAGTTTCCTGATGCCCACATGCGGATGTGGTGGAATCGGTAGACACGCACGTTTGAGGGGCGTGTGACTTACGTCATGCGAGTTCAAGTCTCGCCATCCGCACTTTGCTAGAACGCGCATCCTCGACCGGGGGTGCGCGTTCTGCATTGGGGGTGATCGCGGGTGCGAGACTGAAGGGGTTGCTGCGTCCGGCGATCGCCCTATGCCCCCCGCTGACATCCTGATTCTGGCCAACGGTGCGGGGGAGGTCAGTACCTGGGTGCGGCCGGTGGTTCGCGAACTGCGCCGCCAGTACGGCGAGGACCGGCGGCAGCTGCGGATTTCCCTGGTGCTGATTCCCGATGCCAATGCCTCCGGCCAGGAGGTGGCGGTGGCGCGCCGGTTTCCCGAGATTGACCGTATCCAGGCGGCACGGTACTTCTGGCCCTTCCTGCTGGCGGGGCGGACGGCGGATCGCTGGGACTGGCGACCCCAGGGGGTGGTGGTGTTCCTGGGCGGGGACCAGTTGTTCGCGGTGCTGGCGGCGAAGCGCCTGGGCTACCGCTGTGTGCTCCACGCCGAGTGGCAGGCCCGCTGGCTGCGATGGGTAGATGCGGTCGGGGCGATGAATGACCGGGTGGGGGCGGATCTGGCCCCCCGCTGGCGCTCGAAGCTGACGGTGGTGGGCGATCTGATGACCGATGCCGCCGAGGTAGAGGGGGCGGTTGAGGCGGTTGAGGACTGGGTGGGACTGATGCCCGGCTCGAAGCCCAACAAGCTGCGGATGGGGGTGCCGTTCGTACTGGCGATCGCCGATGCGATCGCCCGACGCCGGGCAGGCACACGCTTCCTGATTCCCCTGGCGCCGACCCTGGAACCGGCGGACCTGCTGCGCTGGGCAGACCCGCAGCGCAACCCGGTGGCACCGCTGATGGGCCGGACCACAGCCTGTCTGGAGCCGGATGCCCAGGGACAGCCCCAACTCCGGACCTCGGGCGGGGTGACTATTCCGGTGGTGACGGAGTTCCCGGCTTACGATGCGATCCGTCGCTGCCGCCTCTGCCTGACCACGATCGGTGCGAACACAGCGGAACTGGGGGCCCTGGGAATGCCGATGATTGTGCTGCTGCCCACCCAGCACTGGGAGTCGATGGACGCCTGGGATGGATTGCTGGGGCTGATCTGCCGTCTGCCGGGGGTGGGGCCCCTGATCCGGCGGCTCGTGAACCGCTGGATGGTAAAGCGGGTGGGGCTGCTGGCCTGGCCGAACATCTGGGCCGGGGAGGCGATCGTGCCGGAACTGCTGGGGCCGCTGTCGGCGGAGGACGTGGCGGAACGGGTGATCGATTACCTCGACCATCCGGCGAAACTGGAACAGATGCGCCAGCGTCTGCGGGCAGCTCGGGGAGAACCCGGTGCAGCGGCCCGCTTCGCCCGGCTGATCGGTGCCCAGTTAACCCTCTGAGGAGTGATCGATGGAACAGCTACCCCCCTGGGCCGATTCCCTGGCCGGTGGTCTCGCGGCCGTGGTGCTGATCGGCGGCTTTCTGATGATGTTCACCGGTATCTTCACCAGCCGCGATCGCTAGATTTGATACGCCGAGAGACTGATTTTCCATGGCCGACAAGATCGTCAAGACCGATGCCGAGTGGCAGGCGCAGCTCACCCCCGAGCAGTACAAGGTGACCCGCAAGCATGGCACCGAACGGGCCTTCACCGGCGAGTACTGGGATAACAAGGCGGCGGGGACCTACCGCTGTGTCTGCTGCGGCACGCCGCTGTTCAGCTCCGAGACCAAGTTCGACTCCGGTACCGGCTGGCCCAGCTTCTGGGCACCCGTGGATGAAGCGGCGATCACCCGCAAGAGCGACTTCAGCTTCTTCATGCGGCGCACGGAAATCCTCTGCTCCCGCTGCGATGCCCACCTGGGTCATGTCTTCCCGGACGGCCCCAAACCCACCGGTGAGCGTCACTGCCTCAACTCGGCGGCGCTGAACTTCGAACCCAAGGCGGAAGGCTGATTGAAAAAAGGGGGCCTTGGCCCCCTTCGCTTCAGTCCAGTTCCTCGTATTCCGGCTCGCGCACCTTGCGCCGTTCGGGAATCTGCAGCTCCGGACCCCGCTCCGGTTCGTCCCAGACGTCCTGGCCGAGGTCATCGTCGTAGGGAATCGGGGCCTTGGGAGCCGCAGCCGGGGCGGAGCGATCCGCCCGGGGCGCTGGAGGAGCGTAGAATTCCTCGTCCGGTTCGTCGGCGTAGCCTGCCGGTTCGTAGCGGTCTGCCGGACGGCGGTCGACCGGTTCCTCCCGGCGGGGGGCGGCGGGACGGCCGTAGTCCTCGCGGCGTTCCTCCTCGTAGGCCATACGCCGGGGTTCCGCCCGCCGCTGGGTCTGACGCTCGACGTATTCGTACTCGGCCTCTTCCTCGTAGCGGGCCGGTTGCCGCTGGACGGGAGGCGCCTCGTAGCGGGTCTGGGGCGCGGGAATCGGTGCTCCGGCCGGTAGCTGGTTCTCTACCGGGGTGGTGGGCATGCGGTAGCCGTACTCGGCTTCCTCCGCCAGACCGCCGCCCAGGCCCAGCTTCTCCAGCAGACCGGTGGACAGCTGCTTGAGCTTGTCCTCGGCCCCTTCGAAGACGATGATCCGCTGGGAGCCGCCACTGATCATTTCCGTCACCGGCAGTTCGTAGGTGCTGACCACGCCCTCGGGGATCAGAGGCAGACCGAGGCTGCCGATCACCAGATGGGTGAGCTCGCCGGATTCGATGTCGAACTTGAAGCCGCGCACCCGGCCCAGGGGTTCCCCGGACTCGGTGATCACTTCCCAGTTGACGATATTGCTGTAGGCGAATTCGTCGAAGCCTTCCTCGATCACGTCGTCGTTGTCGACGAGGATCACATCCCCGACCTGACGGATCTGGTCGAGCAGCATGTAGCGGGGCACCCCCGGCAGAAAGCGGGTGACGACGTTGTCCCGCAGGCCCAGGGCCACAACCTCGCGCCGGTCGATGTCCACCATCAGTTCGCCGACCACGCCCAGACGCCGACCGCTGTCCCGGGTAATTACCTGGGTGCCCATGATTTCGGACCGCAGCCAGATCTTGTCGGTGGTCATCGTCGAGTTCCGAGGATTCGCTCAAGCGTATCAGTTTATCCTGCGGCCTCCCGGGCCCCAGGCGTGCTCCCATTCTGGCCCAGGGGTCCCTTCCTCAGCCCGGAACGGCGGCGGCCTGGGGGATGCCCCCCACCTGGGTCTGGGTGCCCCGGGCCTGGGTGACACCGATGGTCCGCTCGGAGGCTTCGATCATCGGTCGCCGGTGGCTGACGACGATGAACTGGGCCTGGGCGGCCTGGGCCTTGATCACCTGGGCCAGCTTCTCGACGTTGGCCCCGTCCAGGAAGCTGTCGACTTCGTCGAGGGCGTAGAAGGGGGAGGGGCGGTAGCGCTGCAGAGCGAAGATGAAGCTGAGGGCGGTGAGGGACTTCTCGCCCCCGGACATGGAGGCCAGCCGCCGCACAGCCTTGCCCTTGGGGTGGGCGACGAGGTTGAGGCCGCTGCTGAAGGGGTCCTCGGGATTGTCCAGCTGCAGGTAGCCGTCGCCGTCCGAGAGGCGGGCGAAGATGTCCTGGAAGTTGGCGTTGACGGCGTCGAAGGACTCCATGAAAGCCCGCTGACGCAGGGTGGTGAAGTTCTCGATCCGCAGCAGCAGTTCGGTCCGCTCCTGCTCGATCGTGTCCAGCTTCTCGCTCAGCTCTACCAGCCGCACCTGGGTGCGCTCGTATTCCTCCAGAGCCAGCATGTTCACCGGCTCCATCGCCTGGATGCGCTTGGCCAGGGCCCGCAGATCCTGCTGCAGGGGTTCGAGCCCCTGGCCGAGCACCACTGCCGGAATTTCGGGAAGGGGGTCGGGCAGGTCGGCCTGCTGCTGCTCCAGGATCTGGCGCAGCTCCACCAACTGCTGCTGGCGTTCGGCGGTCTGCTCGTCGAGCTTCTCGATCTGCCAGCGCCACTGCTGCACCTGTTCCCGCTGCTGGCGCAGCTGCTGCTCGGCCCGGTCGCGGTTCTGCTTCTCGCTGCCCAGGTGGGCTTCGAGTGCCGCCTGGCGGGTCTGCAGACCGGCGGCATGGGACTGCAACTGCTCGCGGCGATCGCCCAGCTCACTCTGCTGGGCCAGCTGTTTGGCCTGCTGCTGGCGCAGCTCTTCGACCCGGCTCTGGTCCTGCTGCTGCTGCTGCCCGAGCAGTTGCCGTCGGTTCTCGGTGTCCTGCAGCTGCTGGCGGGCCTTCTGCAGCAGCTGCGTCTGTTCCGTCACCCGAGCCTCCTGGGTCTGGACGGCCTGCTGGCGCTGCTGCCATTCGCCGTGGATGGGGGATTCCTCCAGCTGGGCCAGCTGCTGGCGCAGCTGCTGCAATTCGGACTCCAGAGCGGGTAGGTCACCGGTCAGGGCTCCGGCCCGCTGCCGGGCAGCGATCGCTTCCTGCCGGGACTGCTCCAGCTGCCCGCTCAGCTGGGCTTCGTCGGTCCGCAGGCGGCTACAGCGCTGCTGCAGCTGCTGGGTCTGGAGTTCCAGCTCCCGCTGCTGCTGCCGGGCTGTGGCCAGTTCCTGGGTGCGTTCCTTCACCGCCTGCTGCAGCTGGGCAATCTTCAGGTCGCTGCGCTCGAGGATGTCGGCTAGTTCTGCCAGCCGTGAGCGCAGTTGCCGGACTTCAGCGGACTCGCCCTCGTCGCTGCGGCCGAAGCTGAGGCTGCCGGGGCGACGGCTGAGGCTGCCGCCGGTCATGGCGCCGCTGGGTTCGAGCAGTTCGCCGTTGAGGGTGACGATGCGGTATTTCCCCAGCTGACGACGGGCGCTGGCCAGATCCTCGAAGATCACCGTGCTGCCGAAGACGTAGCTGAAGATGTCCTGGTAGCGGTCGTCGCAGTCGATCAGGTTGAGGGCGTGGTCGACCATGCCCTCGGGACGTTTCCAGGCAGGGATGTCCGCCAGGGGTACCGGCCGGATTTTGTTCATCGGCAGGAAGGTGATTCGCCCGGCCTTCTTCTGCTTCAGCAGCTCGATGCCGGCGGCGGCGACGCCGTCGTCTTCCACCACCAGGTAGCCGAGACGGCCCCCGGCGGCGATCTCCAGGGCCAGCTGATAGCGGGGTTCGACCCGGCCCAGGTTGGCCACCAGCCCGTGGACCCCCGACAGGCCCGAGTCGCTGATTAGCCGGGCAGCGGCGGTGCCCTGGGTTTCCTGTAGCGCCTGGGTCAGGGTTTCGGCCTTATCGAGCTGGCGCTGTTTCTCCCGCTCCTCCTTCTCCAGTCGCTCCCGGGTCTGACGCTGGATCTGCAGTTCCTCCTCGGTCATCGCTAACCGTTGGGCGGCTTTGGCGACGGCGGCTTCGGCCGCCTGACGCTGAGGCACGGCCTGCTCTAGCTGAGCCTCGACCTGCTGACGCTCGGCGGTGAGGCTGGCCAGGGCCTGTTCCTGCTCCTGGATGCGGCGACCCAGCAACTCCTGGCGTTCCCCCAGCTGGGCCTGTTCAGCTCGGCCCGGTTCCAGCTGAGCGGCGATCGCATCGGCCCGCTGGCGCAGCTGGGTCTGGCGGGTAACCCAGTCCTTGGATTCGCTGGCGATCGCGTTGGCGGCCTGACGGCAACGTTCCAGTTCCGCCTGGGCGACGGCCTGCTCCCGCTCCAGCCGGTTGAGGGTGCGCTCCTGCAGTTCCGCCGCCTGCTGGGCCAGGGTCTG
>CAYZUY010000074.1:0-10673 GCA_964481495.1 uncultured bacterium | reverse complement strand
TCGTCCGCTTCGGGGTGATGCACCGCAACACCTTCCTGGAGGCACCGGAACTGCTGAATGCCACCCTGCAGTTCCGCCAGCGGCCGACGCTGCTGGCGGCGGGTCAGCTGGTGGGCACCGAAGGCTATACGGCGGCGGTGGCCGGGGGCTGGCTGGCTGGCACCAACGCGGCCCGACTGGCCCGGGGTCTCGAGCCGGTGGCCCTGCCGGTGGACCTGATGAGCGGTGCCCTGTTCGAGTTCATCAGCACGGCGGATGCCAAGCATTACCAACCGATGCCGCCCAATTTCGGCATCCTGCCGTCCCTGTCGACCCGCATCCGCAACAAGCAGGAGCGCTACGGTCACTACCGCGATCGCGCCCTGCAGTCGCTGACGGACTGGGCTGCTGCCCATGATCTGCCGCTGCTGCCCGGTCGACAGCTCCAGCCGGAGCCGGTGATCGCGGGCTGAGATCTCCCGCCGCCGCGACCGGGGTCGGATCGCCGATAATCGTTGCGGTTCCGTTACACAAGGACAGCCATGGCCCCGGCGACCCAGACCTACGACGCAATCGTGATCGGCTCCGGTATCGGTGGTCTGGTGACGGCAACCCAGCTGGCGGCCAAGGGCGCAAAAACCCTGGTGCTGGAGCGCTACCTGATTCCCGGCGGCAGTGCCGGGGCCTTCCAGCGCCAGGGCTACACCTTCGATGTCGGCGCCTCGATGATCTTCGGCTTCGGCGATCGCGGCACCACCAACCTGCTCACCCGTGCCCTGGCGGATGTCGGCCAGTCCCTGGAGACGCTCCCCGACCCGGTGCAGATCCACTATCACTTGCCCAACGGTCTCGACCTGAAGGTGCACCGGGACTACGAGGCGTTCCTGAAGGAGCTGGGCGATCGCTTCCCCGAGGAGCGGGAGGGCATCCGCCGCTTCTACGACGAGTGCTGGAAGGTGTTCAACTGCCTGAACGCCATGCCGTTGCTCTCGCTCGAGGAGCTGAAGTACCTGATGACGGTCTTCTTCAGCCATCCCCTCGCCTGCCTGGGGCTGGTGCGCTACCTGCCGACCAACGTCGGCCAGTTCGCCCGCCAGTTCATCCGCAACGAGGAACTGCTGAAGTTCATCGATATGGAGTGCTATTGCTGGTCGGTGGTGCCCGCTGACCGCACGCCGATGATCAACGCTGGGATGGTGTTCAGCGATCGCCATTACGGCGGCATCAACTACCCCAAGGGCGGTGTCGGCCGGATTGCCGAGAAGCTGGTTGACGGGCTTGAACAGCACGGCAGCGAAATCCGTTACGGCGCCCGGGTGACCCGCATCCTGCTGGAGAACGGTCGGGCCGTGGGGGTGAAGCTGGCCAATGGCGAGGAACTGCGGGCCAAGCGGGTGATCTCCAACGCCACCCGCTGGAACACCTTCGGGGAACTGCTGCCCGCCGAGGCCAAGCCTGCGGCCGAAACCGGCTGGGAGAAGCGCTACCAGCAGTCCCCCAGCTTCCTTAGCCTGCACCTGGGCGTCGAGGCCAACCTGCTGCCCGCCGGGACCGAGTGTCACCACATCCTGCTGGAGGACTGGCAGCGGCTGGAGGACGAGCAGGGCACAATCTTCGTTTCGATTCCGACCCTGCTCGACCCCGATCTGGCCCCCGAAGGCCAGCACATCATCCATACCTTCACCCCCAGCTGGATGGCTGAGTGGGAAGGCCTCTCCGCCAGTGCCTACGCTGAGAAGAAGGAAGCGGCGGCCCAGCGGCTGATCCGGCGGCTGGAGGCGATCTTCCCGGGGCTGGAGGCGGCCATCGACTACCAGGAGGTGGGCACTCCCCGCACCCACCGTCGCTTCCTGGGGCGCAGCAACGGCACCTACGGTCCCATTCCCCGTCAGACCCTGCCCGGCCTGCTGGGGATGCCCTTCAACCGCTCGGCCATCCCCGGTCTTTATCTGGTCGGCGACAGCTGCTTCCCCGGTCAGGGCCTGAATGCGGTTGCTTTCTCCGGCTACGCCTGCGGTCACCGGGTGGCCGCCGATCTCGGACTGGCCTGAGGAGGGCTGCCATGAACAGTGACGACCTGGCCCGCTACATCGAACAGACCGACGGCATCGCCAAGCCCTGGCTGCTGGTGCAGCTGCGGATACAGAAGCTGCGGGAGATGAAGGATGACCTCACCCCCGGCGAATATGAGACCCGACTGGCGGACCTGCATCAGGACCTGATGCAGATGGGCGAATGGTGGAAGGGGCGGGAGCCGGAGGTATTCGGGGCCGTTCCGCCCCAGGAGTTGGATGATGACCGCTGACCTGCGCCGCTACCGGATTTCCCCGCTGGTGCGGGGCACCCTGCTGCTGCTCTACCTGGCCCTGACTCTGCCCCTACCCGCCCTGGCCCGCACCACTGCCGCGCCGGTCTCGCCGGAACTGCTTGGAGCCGGTCTGGTGATCGGGCTGGGGCTGCTCTACGCCGCCCTGAGTGAACAGGTGACCTGCGACGCCACCGGCATCCGAGTGGCCCATCCGGGCTGGTGCGCCTGGCTGTTCCGGCGCAACTGGAGTCTGGCCTGGGGCGAGATCACGGCCATTCGCGAGCGGACCACCGGTCAGGGTGGACGGGTGCACTATCTGCTGGATGGGGCCGGGAATGGTTACCTGCTGCCGATGCGGGTGGCGGGCTTCGCCGACCTGACCCGGCGGCTGCAGGCGGAGACGGGGCTCAGCACCGACAGCATCCGGCCCCTGGCCCAGGCCTGGATGTATCTGATTCTGCTGGGGATGACCCTGCTGCTGCTGCTGGTCGACTTCTGGGTCTACACCGTTGCCCTACCGGGGAGCGCTCAGCTGCCGTAGTAGAGGCGCAGGGTGCGGATGCCGGCCTTGCTCAGGGTCTGCTGGACGCTGGTGGCGGTACCCACCTGGGAGTAGGGGCCGACCACAACAGCTGCTCCAAGGGGTAGCTGCTTCACCTGGGGTGCGCCACCCTGGAGATCCTGGGTCAGCAGCTGCTGGTTGAGGCTCTGGAAGTTCTGGCTGAGGCTGGGCACCACTACCCAGAAGCGCCGCTCCAGGGGCGTGATGTTCGCCTGGGGAAAGTCGAAGGGCAGGACATCGAGGGCGCTGATTGTCTCGCCGCTGGTGCGGCCGCGGGCGATCGCCAGAAACCCCTGGCTGCGCAGACTGGCCAGCAGGGTGCGGGCCTGGGCGGCGTCACTGGCCTGGGCGACCTCGATCACGGTGCGGCCCTCGAAGGTGCCGAAGCGGCTGCCGGGATTGCTGCTCTGGAGCACCTCCAGCAGCGCCTGGCTGGTGCTGTCGATGTAGATCAGATATTCCCCGACCACTGGGTTGGTGGCAGCGGGTTGGCTACCCGGGCTGAAGGGCTGGGTACTGCCGGGGGCGGCGCTGGCCGGGGGCGGCAGCGTACCGGGCACGGACTGAGCCCTGACCGCCGCCATCGGCAGGCAGAGCAGGGAGCCCAGAAGGGCGAGGCAGAGTCGGCGCATCGCTTCGGTCCGCGTCGGGTCCGCCGTAGTCTATCGGGTTTGTTCGGGGCCAGCAACACGCTCCAGCCAGCCGCGCATCTTACCCGGATTGAGCAGCCCCAGGGGATCGGCCTCGGCCTTGAAGGCCACCTGAGCCGGGTCCACCTGCTTCATGCCCCCGTCCTCCAGCCAGTAGGTGTGGGGGTCGAAGAGGATGGCGCCCTGGTCCTCGAACCAGTGGACGATCTGGGTCAGTCGCTCCGGGGTGCTGAAGCGCACCAGGGGTAGGGCAGCGGCCCGGGGCCGACCGCCGAACCGCAGGAACTCCAGGTGCCAGAGTACCTCGTCGGGGAAGCGAGCCCGGCCGCGGCGGATCATCCCGAAGTCCTCCTCCTCGGGCAGCACCGACTGCAGGTAGGTCCAGGCCGGATCGGCTGCCCGGGCATGCAGGGTGGTGTGGTTCCAGCTGCTCTCCATCAGACTGGCCCCGGTACTCTCCGGCCCGCGCTCCAGGCGCACCGTGCCGCCCCAGTCCGCCAGGAAGAGATCGAGGTCCTCGCGGCTGGCCTCCGCCAGGATCAGAATCACGGCGGTTTCGCCGTTGGGCAGGCTGCGCAGGTTGGGGCACATCGGCACGATGGCGGCCTCGAGGACGGTCACCAGCTTGCGGATCAGACCATCGGCGCGGGCGATCGCCGCCGCGAAGCCGCAGGCCGTGTAGAGGTTGCCGAAGCCGATCGCCAGTTCCGTCCAGCGGTAGGCCGGGGCCAGGGGAATCTCCAGTTCGGTGATGATCCCGGTGCAGCCGTAGGCGTGGTTGACCGTCTGAACCTCGTGGCCCCGCAGTTCCAGCACGCGGGGGGTCTCCTCAACCGTCACCACCCGAGCGGCCCGCAGGTTGCCGGGATCGCGCAGCTGGCCCCAGGTGATCGAGCCGATCCCGCCGCTGCCGCCGCCGATGAAGCCACCGATGGTGGCGCTCTGGTAGGTTGAGGGCACCATCCGCAGTTCCCAGCACTGGGGCTGCAGCTGGCGATCGAGGGCGGCCAGCCGGGCCCCGGTCTGCACCCGGGCGACGCCGTTGCGCAGCCAGAGCAGCTGGTCCAGCTGGGTCATGTCGAGGACGATGCCGCCCTCGAGGGGGATGCACTGGCCGTAGTTGCCGGTGCCTGCCCCCCGCACGGTCAGGGGGATTCGATGCCGGGCACAGGCGGCAGCCACCCGGATCACCTCCGTTTCATCCCGGGGCCGGATCACCCCATCGGCACGGCGGTCGGCCAGCTGTGGCTGCAGGATCGGGCTGAAGTGGTAGTAGTCGAGAGACAGCTTCCGCAGCTGAGCCGGGTCCTGAAGAATCGTCAGGTCGGCCAGTTCGCGCAGCAGGGCATCCAGGCTCACGGGTCAGGCAAACAGCGCGTCGAGTTCAGCATAGTCGGGCAGAGTGCTGTCGATGGCCACCCCGGCCCGGAGCACGAGGCGATCGCTCTCCGGCCGCGCCAGCAGTTCGCTGTAGTCCCGTCCCCGGAACAGCACCAGATCCGCGGGCAGACCGACGCCGATCCGGCCCCGCTCCGGCAGCCCCATGGCCCGGGCCGGGGCGCCGCAGACGCTGTCGGGCCAGTCACCCACCGGGTGGTCGAGGTGGCCGACCCGCACCCCGACCCGGAACACCTCCAGCAGGTCGAGGTCGCCGTAGGCGTAGAAGGGATCGCGGGTGTTGTCGCTGGCCAGGGCCACCGGGACGCCATGGTGATGCAGTTCGCGCAGGGGGGCGATCCCGCGCCAGCGGGGGTGCCGCCCCGGGCGCTGGCGGTCCTGCAGGTAGAGATTGCACAGGGGCAGGCTGACGACGGTGATTCCCGCCTCGCGCACCCGTGCCAGGGTCGCTTCGCGCTGGGCCCTGGGCTGCACGCTCAGGCTGCAGCAGTGGCCGCAGACGATCGGACGGGAGAAGCCGCGGGCGATCGCCAGTCGGGCCACCCGGTCCAGGCCATCGTCCTCGGCATCGAGACTCTCATCGACGTGCAGGTCCAGCGCCAGCCCCCGCTCCTCGGCCAGCTCGAAGGTGCGCTCCAACTGGCGGTCCAGCTCCGGGTGGGCGAAGGTGACGCCACCGAGGATGCCGCCGCTGTCCGCCACCAGATCCGCCAGTCGTTCGCCAGCGGGCGTCAGGTAGTGATCCAGGGAGACCAGGGACACGGCCTGGAGGGTGAGGCGATCGCGCCAGGCGTCCTGCAGTTCCCGGAAGACCGCAAAGCTGGTCTCCGCCAGCGGACCGGCGGCATCGAGGTGGGTGCGCAGGGCAACGGTGCCGTGGGCGTAGGCGCAGCGCAGGCTGAACTCCATGCGCGGTCGCAGATCTGCCGTAGTCCAGTGGGCGCCTGAGTCGGCGATCGCCGCACTCAGGGCCGCCTCGAAGCTGCCGTCGGGATTGGGGCTGCGGGGCCAGATGTGGCCCTTGTCCAGATGGGTGTGCAGATCGGCGAAGCCGGGCCAGACCTGGGCGCCCCGCCGGTCATAGCTGGGCAGGGGAGCTGGAGGTAGGGTGCCGGGGTGGGCGATCGCCGCGATCTGCCCGTCGGCAATCTCCAGGTCGAGGACCGTCAGTTCCTCGCAGCAGTTGATGCCGAGACGCTGGCGATCGCCCGCTGCGATCAGGACGGTAGGCACCCGGACGTTGCGTAGCCGGTACCGGGCTTCCCCGTGCATCTCAGGAGCCCTGGCCGACCACCTGGAACTGGCCCAGCACGCCGATGGTGCGCAGTTCGTAGGCCAGATCGAAATTCGGTGGCAGCGAGGGCAGCAGATCCCGGGCACTGACCCGGGTGCGGTAGAGGCTGAACAGCCCGAAGTTGAGCCGTCGGGTCTGGCGGGTGACCAGCGGCCCGAACTCCTGGCGGTGACGGCGGATCAGCTCACGGCAGTTGTCTGTGACCAGGCCCAGCCAGTCCCCCAGATCGGTCCGGCAGGCCTCCCGATCCAGCAGCTGCACCACCTGATCGGTCGCGTAGCGTTCGAACTGCTCCGGTCCCGGATTGGTGGCCACCAGCAGCACGGCACAGCCCCCGAGAATGCCCAGACAGCAGACCAAGGCCTCTCTGGTGCAGTTCATCCGAGCAGAAACCGAGGCACGGCTCGGGACGCGGGTCTTGACTTCGGGGGTTGGGATGGGCATATATTGGAGATTACGCGGCGAGCGTAGCCAAGTGGTTAAGGCAGCGGATTGTGGTTCCGCCACTCGGGGGTTCGAGTCCCCTCGTTCGCCCTCTGAATATCAGTTGACCCAGTTCTGGCACCTTGCTGGGACTGGGTTCAAGTTTAACGGCCGGATGGCGGCGGCCGGGATGATCCCGGCTTTCTTCAGCTTCCTTGGCCGTTGTCCCTGCCGTCCTCAATCGTCGTCACGCAGGAAGCGGCAGATCCCCCGCTCGGACTGGCGCACGAATTCGCAGAGTTCATGCACGGCCAGCGAGTGAAAGCGGCTCTCGATCTCCTCGATCGCCTTGAGCGGCGACTGGCCCTGGCGATAGAGCAGGGTGAAGGCCCGCTTCAGTTCCAGCCGTTCCTCGTTGCTGAAGCCAGAGCGGCGCAGGCCGACCACGTTCATGCCCATAACCGTGTTGCTGGCGCTGCTGCGGGTCATGCAGAACGGGGGCAGATCCTTCTGAATGGCGGATCCCCCGGACATCATCGCCAGCCGCCCGACCCGGGTGAACTGGTGCACCATGCAGTTGCCGCTGATAAAGGCCCGCTCGCCGACGCTGGCGTAACCGGCAATCAGGGCGCCGTTGGCGAGGATGACGCGATCGCCGATCTGGCCGTTGTGGGCGACGTGGCTGTTGGCCATCAGCAGACAGTCACTGCCGACCCGGGTGACGCTACCCTCGCCGGTACCCCGGTGCACGGTGACGCCCTCCCGGAAGACGGAGCGATCCCCCACCTCCACGTAGCTGATGCAGTCGGGGCTGAAAGCCATGTCCTGGGGCAGGTCGCCGAGCACGGCACCGCTGTGCACCCGGCAATGTTCCCCCAGGTGGGTGTGGGCCAGAACCGTGGCACGGGGGCCGATGACACAGCCGTCACCGATGTGCACGTCCCGGTCGATGAAGGCGAAGGGACCGACCACCACGCCCTGTCCCAGCTCGGCCCGGGAATCGACAACGGCGGTGGGGTGAATCGACATAGGGCAGGCGGACGGATCGACGAGGGTATTTTAGGCCCCCCGCCATCCCGTCACCGTCAGCGGGTCAGCGATTTTGCAGGGCGGCCAGCAGGCGATCGCCCCCGAACCGTACCCCATCGCTGCAGGGCAGCCCCGTCTGCTGTTCGATCTCATCACAGGCCGATTGCACCGTTTCATCGTCGAAGCCGTGGCCATTGAGGGCAATCGCCCCCACCCGGCAGGGCCCGAAGGTCCCGCCGGCATTGGCGATCGCTTCGTACATCGCGATTACTGCTGTCAGGTCCGGAATCGGGAAATCGGGGAAGCGGCGGATGTGGGTCTGGCCGAGGCGGTGGCAGAGCACCAGATCCGTGGGCTGACTGCCGCGCAGCAGCGGCAGGGTGGCGGTCGAAGCCGGGTTGAGCAGCGACCCCTGGCCCTCCACAAAGATCCAGTCGGCATCGGCGGCGGCCAGCACCGCCTGCTCGACGGCCCCACTGGCGAAGTCCACCCGCACCGCGTCCAGGGGGACACCACCCCCGGCAATCAGAATCCCCGCCTGACCGGTGCCCACGAAGCGGCTCTTCAGTCCGGCCCGCTCGGCGGCGGCCTGCAGTTCCAGGCAGGTGGACATCTTGCCGATGCTCATGTCTGTACCGACCGCCAGCACCCGACGGCCCCCGTGCCGGCGGGCCTGGCCCTGGCCCACTGCCAGTCCGTCCGGTTCCCGGCGGATGTCCCAGATCCACTGGCCGGGACGGCAGAGAGCCTGCAGTGCCGGGTCATCGGCGAGGCGGGTGTGCAGCCCGTTGGCGATGCTCAGCCCGGCCTCGACGGCGGCTTTCACCTCGGCGTAGTCCTCGGGGCTCAGCTGCCCCCCGGAGGGGGCGAGGCCGATCACCAGCACCTCCGGCTGCTCGGGCAAGGCATCCCGCAGGCTGGCGTGGATGGGTACCGGCCGGTCGATGCCGGTCAGAGCCGACAGAGACTGCCCGGCAGTGTGGCGGTCGATGACGCTGACAATCGGGCCGGAGCGGTAGCGCAGCAGGGTGAGGCCGGTCTTGCCCTCAACCCCCTGAACGCCGTTGGTGAGCAGAATGGCGATGCGCTGATCGGCCCGCAGCATGGTGATGTCCGGTCCCTACGAGCCCAGGCTAGCCTGACGGTAGCGGCACTCGCCGGAGGACGGAATGGCCATGGCTCAGGCACAACCTCGCTTGCTTTCCATCGGGGATTATCTGGAACTGGAAGCCTGCAGCCCGCAACGGCAGGAATACCTGGCCGGTTACTGCTACGCCATGACCGGCGGCAGTCAGGCCCACAATCTGGTGACGGTCAATCTCACATTCCGGCTGCGTCAGCATCTGGGGGTTGGAGCCTGCCGCGTCTTCAGCAGCGACATGAAGGTGTTCATCGAGTCGCTGCAGACGTTCTACTATCCGGACCTGGCGGTGAGCTGTGCCCCGGAAACCCGCAGTCCCTACTTCATCGAGTCGCCCTGTCTGGTGGCGGAGGTACTGTCCCCGGGCACCGAGCGCCAGGACCGTAACGAGAAACGGGACCACTATCGTCAGCTGGGCAGTCTGCGGGAGTTCGTGCTGGTGGACCCCCGCTGCCGCTGGGTGCAGGTGGACCGCTGTAGTCAGACGGGACGCTGGGAGACGGAACTGCTGAGCGGGTCGCAGACACTCCGGTTGACTAGCGTCGATCTGGCGCTGCCCCTGGACTGGATCTATGAGGGCCTTGAGTCGCCCGAGGACAGCTGAGCCCGGGTGACGCCCAGGCCGGGGCGATCGCTCAGCTGCAGGCGATCGCCGTTCAGTTGTACGCCCACGAACGGGTCATCGAGCAGATTCAGATGGCTGTCGAGGTCCAGCCAGTCCGCCAGGGGGCCCAGCTGGGCGGCGGCGCTGTTGAGCAGGCTGCTGTCGGAGTAGCAGCCGAACATCACCTGGCGTTCGCAGGCCCGGGCGGTGTGGATCAGCGACTGCAGCTCACTCAGCCCGCCGCACTTGAGCAGCTTGAAGTTGAAGCCATCGGCGTGGTCCTGCAGGCGGGGCAGATCCCAGGGGTGCCAGCAGCTCTCGTCGAGGAACACCGGCAGCGGCTGCAGGCGGCGCAACTCCGCCAGAGCGGCCTCGCGACCCCGAGGCAGGGGCTGCTCGAGATACTCGACACCCCGCTCTGCCAGCCAGCGGCCCAGGGCGATCGCCGTCTCCAGATCCCAGCCGCCGTTGGCGTCCACCAGCCAGCGCAGCCCCGGCTCGGCCTGCTGCAGGGCGCTGAACATCTGCCGGTCTGCCTCTGCTCCCGCGGGGCTGCCCAGCTTCACCTTGATCAGATTGATGCCCGGGCACTGCTGCCGCCAGGCCCGCAGCCGTGCCACCGCCGCCTCGGGCGCGGCGATGCCGACGGTGACCGAGAGGGCGGGCATCCGCTGCCGGTCGAGCCCCAGCAGGCGCCATACCGGTTGCCTGGTCGCCTGGCCCAGCCAGTCCCAGCAGGCCAGATCCAGACCCGCCCGCAGGGCCGAGGGCAGAGCCGCCAGCAGACTCTGCAGGCGCTGGCGCTCCAGGGGGTGATGACTGCCCAGGTGGGGAGCGATCGCCGCCAGGGCGGTCTCCAGTTCGGCGGTGGTCTGGGTGCGATCGCCGATGGAGAAGGGTGCCGCCTCGCCCCACCCCTCGATGCCGTCCGCCCGCAGGCGAATCCAGAGGTTGGTGTTGCCCTGGCTGGTGCCGCGACTGATGGTCAGGGCATGGCGCTTCCGGACCGTGAACCGTTCCCAGACCAGTTCCATCCGTCTGTCTCCCGGGGCTGACCGTGGCCTGATTCTGGCATGGGCTCCCGGGGCGCTTCGCTAGGATAAAGAATCTGTTGCGCTGTCTGCCGCCGATGATTCCGTCGCCGCGTCGCTACCACATCACCACCTTCGGTTGCCAGATGAACAAGGCGGATTCCGAGCGGATGGCCGGGGTGCTCGAAACCATGGGCTTCGCCTGGGAGGAGGACCCGGAAGCGGCGGATCTGGTGCTCTACAACACCTGCACC
>CAYZUY010000073.1:2507-10700 GCA_964481495.1 uncultured bacterium | reverse complement strand
CGCGCGGCGCACGAGGCCCGCAGGAATCCCTCGGTGAGATGGGGTGCGAACAGCCGCCCCCGATAGCTGGCGATGCGCTCGCGGATCGCTTCACTGTGCACCAGCTGGGTCTGGCTGGCGTAGTGGCGGGCACAGAGCATATCGACGCGATCCACGAGGTAGATCAGGTTGGCGTCCTCGGCCACCTCCCGCAGCACCGGCCGCTGCTGCAGGTCGTTCCAGTGACTGTGGTGGTAGCGGATGATCGGCGCCAGGGCCGCCAGGGGCGAAAAGGACATCAGCAGCCGGGCGCCCCGTTCGCAGTGCTTCTGGGAGCCGTACCAGTCCAGTTCCTCGATCAGGTGGTCATGGTCGGCGGTGCTGGAGACGCCACAGTCATGGACCAGCCCGGCCCGCAGCAGACGCTGGCAGCGCTCGGGGTCGTAGCCCAGGGCCTCACCGACGGCGATCGCCATGCGGGCTACCCGTTTGCTGTGGAGGCAGTCCTCGATGCCAACCAGATCCTCGGCACTGGCGATCGCCACCACCAGATTGAGCAGACCGATGCGCATGGCAGACTCCCGCGGCCCCTCGCCGACCCTGTCCGTGATTCCCAGAGTTCCCCCAGCCAGGGGCGAATCCGTCGGGGATCACTGGTCAGAACAGGGGTCTGGCACCCTGGGGCGTGGCCACCAGCCACTCGCTGCCCGACTCGGGCCAGCTGCGCCAGGTGAGGGCTTCCTCGGGATCGCCCCAGCTCAGCTGCAGCTGCCACTGGCGATCGCCCGCCCGGCCGCTGCTGTGCAGGCTGGCCCATTCCGCCTGCGCTGCCAGGGGGGGCAGGCCCGGCTCGGTCCAGGGTTCGTAGTGGCGCTGCCGGGGCACAGCCCGCCAGCGATCGCCGCCCGCCGCCAGGGTCTGCCAGAGATCCACCAGCCGGGGTCGCCACTCCGCCAGCAGCAGCCGATCCGCCGCCAGCAGGTCGAGGCCGATGTAGGGTTCCGGGAAGTGGAGCTCGCCCTCGGGCAGATCCACGGTCTGCCACTGCAGACCGGAAATACCCTGCTCGCGCTGGTACTCGCGCACCCGCTCCCGGAAGCCCGCAAAAGCGCTGTAGCGCTGGGCACCGCTGGTGTCGAAGAAGCGGTCGTAGACGGGATGGCCGAGGTAGGCCGCCTGCAGGTCGAGGCGATCGCCCCGCAGGCAGGCACGGCGCTCCGCCTCGAGGATGGCAATCAGTTCAGCGGTGGTGCCGGGGTTCTCCATAGGGTCATTCTGCCGGGTCAGGCGGGCCATGCCGAACTGATAGGCTGAACACCTGTGCCCTCAAGCGGAAGTTTCTGTCATGCGCCTGTCCCGGATGCTGTTCGTGACCCTGCGGGAAGACCCGGCGGAAGCCGAGATCCCCAGTCACAAGCTGCTGCTGCGGGCGGGCTACATCCGCCGCATTGCCAGTGGCTGCTACGCCTATCTGCCCCTGATGTGGCGGGTGCTGCGCAAGGTGTCGCAGATCGTGCGCGAGGAGATGGACGCCGCCGGAGCCCAGGAGACCCTGCTGCCCCAGCTGCAACCGGCGGAGCTCTGGCAGGAGTCGGGCCGCTGGGACACCTACACCAAGGCCGAGGGGATCATGTTCTCCCTAGTCGATCGCCAGCAGCGGGAAATGGGCCTGGGCCCTACCCACGAAGAGGTGATCACCGCCGTCGCCCGGGATCTGATCCGCTCCTACCGCCAGCTGCCCCAGAACCTCTACCAGATTCAGACCAAGTTCCGGGACGAGATCCGGCCCCGCTTCGGGCTGATGCGCGGCCGCGAATTCATCATGAAGGATGCCTACTCCTTCCATGCCGATGAGGCCAGCCTGCGCGAGACCTACGCCGCCATGGATCAGGCCTACCGCAACATCTTCCGCCGCTGCGGCCTGAAGTTCCGGCCGGTGGAGGCCGACTCCGGGGCCATCGGCGGCTCCGCTTCCCAGGAGTTCATGATCCTGGCGGAGGCCGGGGAGGACGAAATCCTCTACACCGACGACGAGCGCTACGCCGCCAACGTCGAGAAGGCCGTGTCGCTGCCCGCAGCAGCAGTGCCCAGCCCCTTCAGCAGCTTCGAGAAGCGGGAAACCCCCGGCACCGAGACGATCGAAGCGGTCTGCGCCCATCTGGACTGCCACCCCACCCAGGTGGTCAAGCAGGTTCTCTACCAGGCGGTCTACGACAATGGCCTGCTGGTGCCGGTGCTGATCAGCATCCGTGGCGATCAGGCGGTGAACGAGGTGAAGCTGACCAACGAGCTCACCCGCCGCGCTGCTGCCTACGGTGCCAAGACCCTGCTGGCCCTGGGCGTGCCCGACGCCGATGCCCAGAAGAAGTGGACCGCTGCACCCCTGCCCCTGGGCTACCTCGGCCCGGATCTGAGCGATGACCTGATTCAGGCGGGTGAGGGCGTCGCGGCGAAATTCCTGCGCCTGCTGGATGAGACCGCCGCTGAACTGACGAACTTCGTCACCGGCGCCAACGAGATCGGCTACCACGTGGTCGGGGCCAACTGGGGCCAGGCATTCACCGCCCCCGAGCGGGTGGATCTGCGCACGGCCCAGGCGGGCGATCGCGCCGTTCACGATCCGGAGCAGGTGCTCCACAGCGCCCGCGGCATCGAGGCCGGTCACATCTTCCAGCTGGGGCTGAAGTACTCCCAGGCAATGAACGCCAGCTTCGCCGACGCCGACGGCAGCACCAAGCCCCTGTGGATGGGCTGCTACGGCATCGGCGTCTCGCGGGTGGCCCAGGCGGCGGTGGAGCAGTCCCACGACGCCAACGGCATCGTCTGGCCGGTGGCGATCGCCCCCTACCAGGCCGTGGTGGTGGTGCCCAATATCAGCGACGCCGACCAGATGGCCGTGGCCGAGCAGCTCTACACCGAGCTCAACGCCGCCGGCATCGAAACCTTGCTCGATGACCGCGACGAGCGGGCCGGGGTGAAGTTCAAGGACTCCGAACTGATCGGCATTCCCTACCGCATCGTCACGGGTCGTTCGATCAAGGACGGCAAGGTGGAGGTGGTGCAGCGGGCCAGCCGCGAGGCCAGCGAGCTGGCGATCGCCGACGTGCTGCCCACCCTCCAGTCCTGGATCGACGCTGCCCTCAACGCCTAGAGCTCTGCCATGCGCGCCTTCCTCAAACAGGTACTCGCCAGCTTCCTCGCCCTGGTGCTGCTGCTCGGGCTGCTCGGAGGTGGGCTGGCGGCCCTGGCAGGGGTAGCAATAGCCAAGGCAGCTCATGACAGCGGCCCACCGGAGGTGGAGACCAACTCCGTGCTGGTCTGGGACCTGAGCACGGTGATCAGCGACAGCGGCCCCAGCGACCCCGACTGGAGCGACCTGCTGCAGGGCGACTTCAGCGAACCGCTGGAGCTGCTGAACGCCACCCAAGCCCTGCGCCGGGCGGCGACCGATAGCCGCATCCGCGCCCTGGAGCTGCGGGGCGGTGACGAACTGGGCATCGGTCCGGCAGCCCGCTCGGAACTGCGGCGGGCCCTGGCGGTCTTCCGCGAGAGCGGCAAGCCGATCGTGGCCTGGGACAGCGACTGGGACCAGGGCGAGTACGACCTGGCGGTGCTGGCCCGGCGGCTGCTGATTGCCCCCGGCGGCAGCCTGATTCTCAACGGGCTGGGCACCGAGCTGCCCTACTTTGCCGATGCCCTGGAGAAGCTGGGGGTGGAGGTGCAGGTGACCCGGGTCGGCGCCTACAAGTCTGCGGTCGAGCCCTTCATCCGCAGCAGCATGAGCGCCGCCGAACGGGAGCAGCTGCAGGCCCTGCTGGATGACCGCTGGCGTTCTCTGGTGGGCGACTACGCCGAGGGCCGGGGCCTCGAGCCCACCCAGGTGGAACAGCTGGCGGCCGAAACCGGTCTGTTTACGGCCACCGATGCCCAGACGGCGCGACTGGTGGATGCCCAGGTCTACGAGGACGATCTCGACGGGGATCTGCACAACCTGCTGAAGCTGCCCGCCGACCGGGACCTGAGCGAGATCGATCTGGCGGACTACGCCGATGCCGTGGTGCCGGATCTACAGAAGCGCTCGAAGCGCCAGATCGCGGTTCTCTACGCCAGCGGGGCAATCCGCGACGGCAACGATGACAGCGAAGCGGGCATCAGCGCCACGGAACTGGTGCCGCAGATCAACGATCTGGCGGAGGAAGAGAGCGTCAAGGCCGTGGTCCTGCGCCTCGACAGCCCCGGCGGCGGTGCCACTGCCAGCGAAGCGATTCTGCGGGCCCTGCGGCAGCTGCAGAAGCAGAAACCGCTCGTGGTTTCCATGGGCGACACGGCAGCTTCCGGCGGCTACTGGATCTCCAGCTATGCCAACCGCATCTTCGCCGAGGCGAACACGATCACCGGCTCCATCGGCGTCTTCGGGGCCTACCCGAACATTGCCGGGCTGGGCGATCGCCTCGGCATCAACTTCGAACCGGTGCGCACCGGACCCCGGGCGGATCTGTTCAGCCTCACCCGTCCCCGCAGCGAAACGGAACTGAAGATTCTCCAGCGGGGCGTTGATCAGGTCTACGACGACTTTCTGGAGCGGGTCAGCCAGGGACGAAAGCTGGACCGGGCTCAGGTGCAGGCGATCGCCCAGGGCCGCGTCTGGACCGGCCGTCAGGCCCTCGATCGCGGTCTGGTGGACGAACTGGGCGGCCTGGAGCAGGCGATCCGCAGCGCTGCGAAGCTGGCCCGGCTGGGGGATGACTGGCAGCTCCGCCGCGATCCTCGGGAACCCCGCTGGCAGCGGCTGCTCGACAAACTGCTGGGCACCGGCACCCAGGTGCGCCTACCTCGGGAACTGCGGACGCTCAGCCGGGCACTGGGGCTGCCCCTGGACCTGCTGACGCAGCAGGGCGATCACCGTGGCATCTCCGCCCGTCTGCCCTACGAGGGTCTGGACCGGGTCTGAGGCACTCTTTCCCCGAGGAGATCCATGCCATGTTGGGTGACGCCGCTGCGGACCTGAAGCACACCCGCTTCTATCAGGATGTCTTCTGCGAGGGCCGCCAGGAGGGAGAACTGGCACTGCGGACCCGTCAGCTCACCCGGCGCATCGGGCCGCTCAGCCCGATGAATCTGACCCCTCTCCAGGGGCTCAACCTCGAGCAGTTGGAATTCCTGGGAGAAGCTCTTTTCGATTTCAGCGGCACCACCGATCTGGGAGCCCGGCTGGGGAAGACTGCTCCCTGAACTCTCCGCTGGACCGCATCGGAGGGAGCCCTTTGCCCACACTCCCGGTTAGGTGATGCCATGACCCTCCGCCGTCGTCCTGCCTGTCGTCACCCCCGGCGTCTGGGGGCGCTGGGGCTGCTGGGGCTCCTGAGCCTGACGACACCGGCCCAGGCCCGAGGCTTTGGAGGGGGCGGCGGCGGCTTCCGGGGCGATTTCGGCGGCGGCGGTGGCGGCTATCATTTCAGCCCGCCCCCGGCTCCGGTGGAACGGAATGTGGCTCCGGTCGAGCAGAATTACGCGCCCGTGGAACGGGAGGCCGCCCCGGTCTATCGTGAGGCACCCCGGGTGGACGACGGCGGCGGCGACATCAGTCGAGCCACCACCAACTGGCACTCCGGCTACCAGGGGAGCCACCCCCTCTACGGCACGGGCGTCCGCTCCGCCTGGCGCGGCGGTAATGTGGCCCGACTGGATGGGGTGCGGCTGAACGGCAACAGTTTCGACCGGACCGCCTTCAACCGCCAGGTGAATGTCACCGGCAATTTCTACAACCGCAGCTTCAACGGCTGGAACCCGGGCTGGGCCAACGGCGGCTACTGGGGCAGCCGTCCCTGGAGCTACGGCTGGTACAACTGGACACCGAACACCTGGGGTTGGTGGGGTGGCAATGCTGCCGCCTGGGGACTGGCTGGCCTGGCTACCGGCGTGGCGATCGCCGAACTGGTGAACACCGCCTCAGCCCAGCAGTCGCCGGTGATTGATGTCCCGGACAGCGACTACCAGCTGAACTACGGCTCGGTCGAGTCGGTCGGCGACACGGGTGCCAGCTTCAGCTACGGCATCGCCGGCAGCCCGCCGATTCTCGGTGCCGCCAACTGCCAGGAGGGTCTGCTGGACGGCCAGATTCCCCAGACAGCGGCCCAGGCGCAGTTGCTCAACGCCTCCTGTCAGGTGGCCTACGGTGCTGATCCCAAGGGCAGCCCGGCCCCGATGGGCATGCCGGGCAGTGCCAACGCCAGTCAGCAGAACGGCCCCAGCTCCGGCTTCGACTGGTCGCGGCTGACGCCACTGCTCACCCTGGGCCTCGGTCTGGCCGCAGGCGGGGGTGGCGCCTGGGTGCTGAGCCGCCGCAAGACCAAAGCCTGAGCTCAAGCCCCCCTCAGGCAGGCCCTGGCGGTACCATCACCTCCGGTGGGCGGCCTGCCTCGCTGCTGGAGATGATGTGCAGGTCCACATTGCAGCCCCGCAGCCGGTGCAGCAGCCGCTCCGCCAGGGAGCGTCGGAGCAGCGATCGCCAGCGGGGCCGCAGGGTTTCGCCCATCACAATCTGGGTGATGCGCCGCTCCGCTGCCACCCGGGCGATCGCCCCCAGCACATCCAGGCTTTCCACCCGCAGGAATTCGCCCCCCAGGTCCTCGCACATCTGCTGGCAGGTCTCCAGGTGCAGCGCCTCCTCACGGCTGAGGAACCGTTCGGGGTCCACCACCACCAGCGCCGTCAGGGGCGCTTCCATGTAGGCCGCCAGGCGGGCCGCCCGCCGCAGCAGCCGCTGGGAGCCATGGTAGGTCGACAGACAGACCAGCACCCGCTCACGCAGGTGCAGCTCCTGCAGGGGCTGCTGCTCCTCGATGCTGTCGGCCACCTCCCGCAGCGCCAATTCCCGCAGGGCCACCAGATGCCGCCGCTGGAAGAAGTGGGAGAGGGCCTGGGCCACCTTCTCGGGGGCGTAGATCTTGCCCTCGCGCAGACGTTCCTCCAGGGTCTCCGGGGTGACGTCCACCATCACCACCTCGTCCGCCCGCTCCAGAATCCGGTCGGGGATGCGCTCGCGCACCACCACCCCCGTCAGCTGGGCCACCAGATCGTTGAGGCTCTCCAGGTGCTGGATGTTGACCGTGGAGTAGACATCGATACCCGCCCCCAGCAGCACCTCCACGTCCTGCCAGCGCTTGGGGCGATCGCTACCCGGGGCATTAGTGTGGGCCAGTTCGTCCACCAGCACCAGCTGGGGCCGCCGCGCCAGGACGGCCGCCACATCCATCTCCTCAAGCCAGACGTCCTGGTGCTGCAGCCGCCGCCGCGGCACCTGCTCGAGATCCTCCGCCTGCTCGGCGGTTTCCCGCCGCCCGTGGGTCTCCAGCAGCCCGATCACCACATCGGTGCCCTCACGGCGCAGCTGGCGCCCCTCCTGGAGCATGCGGTAGGTCTTACCCACCCCCGGCGCCATACCGATGAACACCTTGTGGCGGCCACGGGAGCCGACGTGGCGGATCATCGCCCCAGACCATCCAGCGCCAGATTGAGGCTGAGCACGTTCACCCGCGGTTCTCCGAAAACGCCGAGGAAGCGCCCCTCAGTCTGCTTCTGCACCAGTTGGCGCAGTTGGGCGGGTGGCAACTGCCGAGCCCGAGCCACCCGCTCGACCTGTTGAAGCGCGGCTTCCGGGGAGATATGGGAGTCCAGTCCCGAGCCGGAGGCCAGGAGCAGGTCCGGCGCGGGATCCACGAACCCCACCCGTTCCAGTCGCTCCACCTCAGCCTGCACCCGCTTCACCAGTTGCGGGTTGGACGGGGCCAGATTGCTGGCTCCCGACAGGCCTTCCGCCCCGTAGGCCACAGCACTCGGCCGAGGCCAGAAATAGTCATCCCGCTGAAAGGACTGCCCCAGCAGCCGCGACCCGACCACCCGGTTGTCCACCCGGATCAGGCTGCCGTTCGCGACATCGGAGGCCAGGGTCTGCCCCAGCCCCAGCAGCGGCAGGGTGAAGACCACCACCGTCAGTACCCAGAGCAGGGCCGTGAGTCTGAGCGCCCGCTGCAGTTCCCGCCAGACCATCATCAGAACTTCTCCGGTTGCAGAATCACGGCGAACAGATAGCTCGAGAGCAGCACCGTGGCCGTCAGCAGCGCCGCCAGGGCAACACTGGGCAGCAGCGGGTGTCCGGTCCGGAAGACCGGAAAGAGCAGACTGGTACCCAGAACCAGGGCCAGAGGCAGCCAG
>CAYZUY010000073.1:501-2497 GCA_964481495.1 uncultured bacterium | reverse complement strand
CGCATCGTCGTTCTCCTAGCTGAGGTGCAGAGCCGTCACAACCAGATCGATGGCCTTGATACCGACAAAGGGCGCTACCAGTCCCCCCAGCCCGTAGACCAGCAGATTGCGGCGCAGCAGCTGGTCGGCCGTCAGGGGCCGGAAGGCCACCCCCTTCAGAGCCAACGGAATCAGGGCCGGAATGATCAGGGCGTTGAAGACCATCGCCGAGAGGATGGCCGAGCGCGGACTCGTCAGCCCCATCAGATTGAGGGGGCCAAGCCCCGCCGTTGCGAACAGGGCCGGAATGATCGCGAAGTATTTGGCCACGTCGTTGGCAATCGAGAAGGTGGTCAGCGCCCCACGGGTGATCAGCAGTTGCTTGCCGATGGTGACGATGTCGATCAGCTTGGTCGGGTCGCTGTCGAGGTCGACCATGTTGGCCGCCTCCTTCGCCGCCTGGGTGCCGGAGTTCATGGCCACCCCGACGTTGGCCTGGGCCAGAGCCGGGGCGTCGTTGGTACCGTCACCGGTCATGGCCACCAGCTTGCCCTGGCGCTGCTCCGCCTGGATGACGGCAATCTTGTCCTCCGGCGTCGCCTCGGGGATGAAGTCGTCCACCCCCGCTTCCCGGGCGATCACCCCGGCGGTGATCCGGTTGTCGCCGGTGAGCATCACCGTGCGGATGCCCATGCGCCGCAGTTGCTCGAAGCGTTCACGGATGCCCGGCTTGATCATGTCCTTGAGGTAGATCACGCCGTAGATCTCCCCGTCCCGACAGACCGCCAGCGGCGTACCCCCCAGCTGGGAGACCTGCTCGAAGGCGGCCTCCAAGGCTGCGGGCACAGTCCCGCCCCGGGATCGCACGAAGCCCCGGATCGCATCCACCGCCCCTTTGCGGTACTCGCTGCCGTCGGCCAGATCGGTACCGCTCATGCGGGTGCGGGCCGAGAACTCCAGGCCGGTGGCCGTGGCCAGATCGAAGGGCAGCTCGGCCCCTAGCCGTTGGGCCAGCCGGACGATGGACTTTCCTTCGGGAGTCTCATCGAAGCAGCTGGCTCCGTGGGCGATCGCCGCCACCTCCGCCACCGTGTGACCGTTCACCGGCAGGAAGTCCTCCGCCAGCCGATTGCCCAGGGTGATCGTGCCGGTCTTGTCGAGCACGAGGGTATTGATGTCGCCGCAGACCTCGACGGCTCGCCCGGAGGTGGCAATGACGTTGAACTGGGCCACCCGATCCATGCCCGCGATGCCGATGGCACTGAGCAGACCACCGATGGTGGTGGGAATCAGGGCCACCAGCAGGGCGATCAGGGTGACGATCGGGGCGGGACTGCCGACGTAGGTCGCCACCGGCGGCAGGGTGGCGATCGCAATCAGGAACACCTGGGTCAGCACCGCCAGCAGCACCGTCAGGGCGATCTCATTCGGTGTCTTCGTACGCTCGGCCCCCTCCACCAGGGCAATCATCCGGTCGATGAAGCCCTTGCCCGGGTCCGCCATGATGCGGATGGTCAGTTCATCAGAGATCACGCGGGTGCCGCCGGTGACCGAACTGGCGGTGTCGGAACCGGTCTCCTTGAGCACGGGGGCCGACTCGCCGGTGATCGCCGACTCGTCCACCGAAGCCACCCCGGCGATCACCTCGCCGTCGGCGGGAATCAGATCCCCGGCTGCAACCCGGACGCGATCGCCCCGGCGCAGCTCCCGCGAGTCCACCAGGGTCTCGCTGCCGTCATCCGCCAGCCGTCGGGCCTGGGTACGGGCCTGGGTGCGGCGCAGGGCGTCCGCCTGAGCCTTGCCTCGCCCCTCTGCCAGGGCCTCGGCGAAGTTGGCGAACAGCAGTGTCAGCAGCAGGATGACGGCGATCAGAGCATTGAAGCCCCGGTCGACCGGCTCGCGGGCCGCGAGGCTGAACAGGCGCGGTTCCAGCACCAGCAGCAGGCTGACCAGAGTGCCGCACCAGACCACGAACATCACCGGGTTGTGCACCGCTGTGCGTGGGTGCAGCTTTCGC
>CAYZUY010000073.1:0-491 GCA_964481495.1 uncultured bacterium | reverse complement strand
TCCCTGACTGCGGGCTCGGGGCGTGTGGCGACGCTGGTCCCGGCGCCCCCGGGGCATACGTATACTGATCGGCTGCTGGCGTTCGGTCATCTGCCACTCCCGAGGCTGAAGGCTTCGGCAATCGGGCCCAGGGCCATCACCGGGAAAAAGGTCAGGGCCCCGAGGATGAGGATGACGATGGCGGTCACCGCCGTGAACAGGGCCGTGTCGGTGCGCAGCGTACCCGGTCCCGGCGGCAGCAGCGGTTTGCGGGCGAAGCGCTCCGCCAGGGCCAGCAGGGCGGCGATCGGCAGATAGCGCCCCGCCAGCAGACTGAGGCTGGCGCTGAGGTTCCACCAGGAGCTGCCATTGGCTAGCCCGGCCATGCCGCTGCCGTTGTTGGCGGCTGCCGAGGCGTACTCGTAGACCACCTGGGTGACCCCATGGGCGCCGGGGTTGCTGATGCCCGCCAGACTGTCGGGGTAGGCGAGGGCGATCGCCGTCGGCACCAG
>CAYZUY010000072.1:0-10815 GCA_964481495.1 uncultured bacterium | reverse complement strand
AGCCGGGAGCGCCCTCGTCGTAGACCGAGTTGGGACCGCCGGAGAGGATGATCCCGCGGGGATTCATCGCCTGGATTTCCGCCACAGAGGTGTGGTAAGGAATCACCTCCGAATAGACCTGGGTCTCGCGGATGCGGCGGGCAATCAGCTCGGAGTACTGGGAGCCGAAGTCGAGGATCACCAGCATCTGGCGGTCCGGGGCCGACCCGGCCGTGTCGGTGGCAATGGGGGTTGCAGTGGTAAGCGTCACGGCAGTGTCCTGAGAGGAGAGAGGGTGTTCAGGTGGGAGCCCTGAAACGAAAAATCGGGAGGCCAAACCGGACGGATTGCTCGTCGGATCGCTCCCGCATCGGCCCTCTGGAGGCTGGGAAAATTGTTCCCATCAATCTATCACGGTGAGCTTTCGGACCGTGTCGGGCTCTGGGGAGTCGCCACCCCGAACTGCAGCAGCAGCTCCTTGCCCCGGGGTCCGCTGACCAGGGGCTGACGGTCGCGATCGAACAGGTGTACCCCCACCCGGGGTACCCGCTCGCTGTAGGCCCGGATGTAGGCGTCGCTGCGGGTTTCGATGGCGGCGGCGATCGCCCTGTAGACTGCCTCGGCCTGCTGCCAGCGGCGTAGCAGCTGCAGGGCCGCTTCAGTGGTGGGCTGCCCGAGCAGCTGCTGCAGTTGGGGGGTCGGTAGTCCGGCCCGGGCAGCCAGGGCGGTGAGTACCTCCTGGCGACCGTCGGCGACGTGATGGTGGGTGTGGAAGATGCCGCCCGCCAGCTTGATCAGCTTGCCGTGGTAGCCGAACAGCAGCACCGCCTCCAGCTCCAGCAGGGCGGCCTCCACCAGCAGCGGCCCCAGCCAGTTGGCGGTCTTGAGGGTGACGGCCGGATCGATGCCCAGGGCGGCAGCCCGGTCGAGGCCGTTGGCGCCGATGCAGAAGCAGGCAACGGGTGAACGGGCGGCGATCGCCGCTAACTGCTGTCGCGAGTCTTCCAGCGCCTCGGGGGCACTGAGGGCTTCGGCCACCCCGCGGGTCCCCAGCAGTGACAGCCCTTCCACCACCCCGAAGGCAGCATTGGAAGTGCGCTCCGCCAGCCGCCGTCCCTCGGGCAGGATGATCCGCACCGTGGCGCCCCCCTCCGTCAGCAGCGGCGTCAGGTTGGCCTCCAGCAGTCGCTGGGCGTAGGCGTAAATGGCGGCTTCCCCGTCCTCGCGCCGACCGATACCTTCCCCCCCGAGCAGCCGCAGCCCGGGTTCGGCCTCGCGGGTCACCTCTGCCCAGACCGGGGTGTCGCGGGTGAGGTCGAGGTTGTCTCCGGGGGCGCTGCGGGTGATCGCCAGGGCCCGGTCGGGCCCCAGACAGGCCACCTGCTCGATCGGAATGCTGACGACCTCGGCGGGTTCGAGCAGATCCAGTTCGATGCGGCTGGGGCTGGATCGGCTCTGCAGATGAACCAGGGCGGCCCGGGCAGCGGCGGCGGCAAAGACCGGCAACGTATAGCCGTGGCGGCTTTGGGGCCGGGTGGAAAATTCTTTCGCCACAGTTGGTCTCTACCGCCGCAGATCGTAGGCTAGTAGTTTCTGGACTTTAACAGGACCTGCAGGCGCGATCCGATGGACGACAAGCTGATGCTGATGATTCCGGGCCCCACGCCCGTACCCGAAAAGGTGCTGCTGGCCATGGCCAAGCATCCGATCGGCCACCGCAGTGCCGACTTCAGCGATCTGGTGGCTTCCACCACCGCTGATCTGAAGTGGCTGCACCAGACCGAGAACGACGTGCTCGTGCTCTGCAGCAGCGGTACCGGCGCCATGGAAGCCGGGATCATCAACTTCCTCAGCGCGGGCGATCGCGTCATCTGCTGCGACAACGGCAAGTTCGGCGAGCGCTGGGTGAAGCTGGCCAAGGCCTACGGTCTGAACGTCGACGTCGTCAAGGCCGAGTGGGGCACCGCCCTCAACCCCGAGGACATCCGCGCCAAGCTCGAGGCCGACACCGCCAAGGAAATCAAGGCGGTGATCCTCACCCACAGCGAAACCTCCACCGGCGTGATCAACGACCTGGAGACGATCAACCAGCACGTCAAGGCCCACGGCCAGGCGCTGATCATCGTTGATGCCGTCACCAGCCTCGGCGCCGCCAGCGTGCCCATCGACGCCTGGGGCCTGGACGTGGTCTGCTCCGGCTCCCAGAAGGGCTACATGATTCCCCCGGGTCTCGGCTTCGTGGCCGTCAGCCCCAAGGCCTGGAAGGCCTACGAAAGCGCGACCCTGCCCAAGTTCTACCTCGACCTGGCCAAGTACAAGAAGTCGGCGGACAAGAACTCCAATCCCTTCACCCCGCCGGTGAACCTCTACTACGCCCTCGATGCCGCACTGAAGATGATGCGCGCCGAAGGTCTGGAGAGCATCTTCGCCCGCCATGCCCGCCACAGCCGCGCCACCCGCGCCGCCATGGAGGCCATCGGTCTGCCCCTGTACGCGCCTGCGGACAGCTCCAGCCCGGCGATCACCGCCGTGGCTCCCACCACCGTCGGTGCCGAGGACATCCGCAAGGTGGTCAAGAAGCGCTTCGACATCCTGCTGGCCGGCGGTCAGGATGACCTCAAGGGCAAGATCTTCCGCATCGGTCACCTCGGCTTCGTCAGCGATCGCGACCTGCTGACGGCGGTCTCGGCGATCGAGGCGGCTCTGGTCGAACTCGGTCACACCGGCTTCACCGCCGGGGCCGGGGTTGCTGCCGCCGCCAAGGCATTGGCGGCCTGAACGTCCGTTCAGGACTGAGCTGCAGGGGGTGTGGTCCGTGGGGGCCACACCCCCTCTGTTTTCCGGTGCTACGTTAGATCAATTGCCCAGTCAGCCCCAGGTCTTGTCGTTCATGGAACGGGTCGTCGTCGGTCTCTCCGGAGGTGTGGACAGCTCCGTCGCCGCCGCCCTGCTGCACCGCCAGGGCTACGGGGTCGAGGGTGTCACCCTCTGGCTGATGAAAGGAAAGGGCCAGTGCTGCGCCGAAGGGCTGGTGGATGCGGCCGGGATCTGTGAGCAGTTGGGCGTGCCCCACCACGTCGTCGATACTCGCGAACTCTTCCGTGAGCAGATTGTCGATTACGTCGTCCAGGGCTATGAAGCCGGGGTGACCCCGCTGCCCTGCTCCCAGTGCAACCGGGCCGTCAAGTTCGGGCCGATGCTCGACTATGCCCGCCGGGAACTGGGCATCGGGCGGATCGCCACCGGTCACTACGCTCGCACCCGGCTCAACCCCGAGACCGGGCGCACGGAACTGGTGCGGGCGGTGGACCCCCAGAAGGATCAGTCTTACTTCCTCTACGACCTGCCCCAGGAAGTACTCGCGGCGGTGGTGTTTCCCCTCGGGGAGATGACCAAGCCTGAGACCCGTCAGGTGGCAGCCGAACTGTCACTGCGGACGGCCGAGAAGCCCGAGAGTCAGGATCTCTGCCTGGCGGACCACTACGGCTCGATGCGCAGCTTCCTCGATACCTTCATCGCCGGTCGGGAAGGGGACATCGTCCACGTCAGTGGTCAGGTGCTGGGGCGCCACAACGGCATTCACCACTACACCATCGGCCAGCGCAAGGGCCTGGGGATTGCCTACAGTGAGCCCCTCTACGTGATCGCCCTGGATGCCGAGCTCAATCGGGTGATCGTCGGCGATCGCGAGAGTGCGGTGCAGCCCGAGTGCACGGTTCACCGGGTCAACTGGGTCTCGGTGGCGGCGCCAACCGAGCCGCTGCGGGCTCAGGTGCAGGTGCGCTACCGGAGTCGCGCCACCGACTGTACGGTTCACCCGCTGGAGGACGGACGGGTGCGCCTTATCTTCGATGAGCCCCAGTTCAGCATCACCCCCGGGCAGGCCGCCGTTTGGTATGACGGCGATCGCGTGCTCGGGGGCGGCCTGATCGAGCGCTTCTGACCCGTGCCTCAGCCTCAGAGCTTGCGGCAGTAGCCACCACCCACATCCATCGAACCCTTGGGACAGTCACTGCTGCCCTTGGGGAACACGGTGTACTTTGCCAACCCGAGGGTGCTGCAGCGGCCGTCGAAGGTATCCACGTAGCCCAGGGGACAGATCACCCCCAGCTTGGGGACGACTTCCTGGGCCCGGGCGGGGAGCGCACTGCCGATCCCCAGACTGACTGAGGTGAGCAGGACGGCTCCCGCCAGTCCGAATCGCATCCGCATGGTCTAAGTTCCACAGAACCTGTGGTTTCACCGTAGCAGGGCTTCGGGTTGCGATCGCGTCCCTTGGGTCAGGCGCTGATCTGGCAGAGGAAGCCCTCGGCGATCGCGTTCTCGACCGGTTCCAGTTCGTGGCAATGGAGGCGGTGGATATCCGTGCCCCGGCAGCCCATCAGAGCGTAGATCTCCAGAATGTCCTCGGGGTTGGCCGAGAACAGCAGATCCGTGCGGGGCGGGATCGTCCGTTCGCAGTAGAAGGGTTGGCTCGGCGAATCGGCGTAGCGCAGACGGCCTACCAGGAAGCGATCGGTGGTGTTGCGGAAGCGGAAGATGTTCACGACGCGTTCACAGGGTTGAACCCTGAGCCTCCATCGCTGGTAGGAAAAGCGTAGCGGGAGGGGCTTCGACGGACCGTGATCCCGAACTTTCTCTTAATTTCCTTCCGTAAAGTTCCGCACCTCTAGAGGATGCGGGGATCAATCATCCGCGGAATCGCCTCCGCCAGCCCGGCGAAGATGAACTGCACTCCGATGGCCCCCAGCACCAGTCCGAAGAGACGGCCGAGGATCACCAGCCCGAGGTTGCCCAGGAGGCGTTCCAGCCAGTGGGCCGTGTTCAGGATCCCCCAGGTGAGCAGCGACACCCCCAGCGCCGCCATCAGCAGGCCCAGGCGGGTGAGGCCGCTGTCCGCCTGACCGGCGAAGAGAATCGCGGTGCCGATGGCCCCGGGGCCAACGAAGATCGGAATACCCAGCGGCACCAGCACCCGCTGGTAGAGCAGCTTGGCGGCCCCGAGGTCGCTCCCTCCCTGCCGGGCCAGATCCGACTGGCTCACTTCCCGCTTGCCCTGCACCATCTGGATGCCGATCAGCAGCAGCAGAATCCCCCCGGCTACCCGGAAGGCAGCCATGGAGATGCCGAAGAAGCTCAGCAGACCATCCCCCAGTAACTGGAAGATCACCTGGGCGGCGAATACCGTCAGGGCCAGAAACAGGCCCAGCAGCCGCTGAACCGAGCGTTTCTCGGTGCCGACGTAGCTGAGGAAGATCGGCAGATTTCCGATCGGATTGGTGATCGCGAACAGCGCGGCGGCGAAGTTGCTGATCAGGGTCCAGTTCATAGGGCCGGCTCGCAGGGGACGGGAATCAGTCGCTAGCCTCGCCACCACCGAAGCGGGCCAGGCCGAATTCCACCGCCAGCACGGTGCAGCGTTTCAGGCCTTCCGCCACATACTCGCGGCGGTCGCGGATGGCATTCACCGACGGAGCTTCGCTGATGTACTGACAGACTTTTGTAGGGCTGATCAGCACCGCCAGCATCTCGCGGTCAGCGGGGCTGAGATCGGGCTGCTCCAGCAGCAGGGCCGGCACCCGCGCCTGGTACATGGACGCCCAGCGGGGTTCGCCGCGCAGCATCCGCTCCACTTCCTTGCCTTCCTTTTCGGCCCAGCCGCGCAGGAAACCGGCCATTGCATTCACCGTTGCAGTCTCTGCTACCAGCCTACGGGGCCGGGCGGCAGTCCCGCAGCCACTGCTGCACCCCGAGACCGACCGAGCCCTGACTGTCATCCGCCCGCTCACTGATCGGGCGATCGCCCTGGGGAAAGGGCCCCCAGCGTGACTGCAGGCTGACGAAACGCCAGCCCTCGCTGCTCGGGGCCAGGAACAGCCAGTGATAGCCCTGCACCAGTCCGGAGTGACGGGGCGGATCGTAGACCCGGCTGAGGGAGGTGAAGAACACCTGCCGGGTCGGATTGGGGGCGGCGTCGGGCCCCAGAGCCGAGCCGGGGGGCAGCGCGAGGGGCTCGAACTCGGGGCGCCCGGCGCGGATGACCGTGCCCAGGGGCGGACTGCGCCGGGTCCGGGACTGCTGCTGCACCCGGTTGACGTAGGCGGGCAACTGCTCGAGCAGCGTCGGTACCCAGGCAGTCGGGTCACCGCTGCAGAGGGCGATCGCCAGCAGACCCGGTGGCATCGGCTACCCCTGGCAGTCCTGAACGACCCGGGCAAAGGCGGCTGCCGGATCGGGAGCCTGGGTGATCGGCCGCCCGATCACCAGATAGCTCGACCCGGCGGCGAAGGCTTCCTGGGGCGTGAGCACGCGGCTTTGGTCGCCCTTCTCGGACCAGTCTGGCCGCACGCCGGGGGTGACCAGGGTGAAGTCCGGGCCGCAGTGGCTGCGCAGGGTGGTGATTTCCTGGGGCGAGCAGACCGCACCGCCGATACCGCTGGCCTGGGCCTGGGTGGCCAGGTGGGCGACGTAATCCGCCACCGGCAGCGACACCCGCACGTCCTCGGCCAGTTCCCCGGGGCTGACGCTGGTGAGCACCGTCACCGCCAGTAGGGTCGGTGGGGCGACGCCAGCGGCGGCGGCTCCGGCCTCGGCTGCGGACTGGGCGGCCTCCAGCCCGCGACGGGTGGCGCAGCCATGCACTGTCAGCAGGTCCACGCCGTGGCGGGCGGCGGAGCGGCAGGCCCCGGCCATGGTGTTGGGGATGTCGTGGAACTTCAGGTCGAGAAATACCCGCTTGCCCCGGTCCTTGATCCTCGCGATCAGCCCCGGTCCCTCGGCGACGAACAGCTCCAGCCCAACCTTGAAGAAGCTGGCCTCGGGCAGGCAGTCCACCAGGGCCAGAGCATCCTCGGCCGTGGGTACATCGAGGGGGATGATAATGCGGTCAGCGACGGTCATCGGCAGCGGCAGACAGTGAGTGTCAGTCTCCGACTGTAGCCGATGGATGCGCCGCCCCCCGTCCCGGTTCAGGCTTTCGACATGTCCGTTCCCGACCCCTGTGAGCTGACCCGGCGGATGGCGGGCGAATACGGCAACGCCGCCCAGGCGATCGCTGAGCCCAGCTGGTACGTCCATCTGCGTCTGTGGATCCGGCCGGTGCCCCTGTTCGGTGAGCAGGAACCGGCGCTGTTTCTGGAGCAGGCGAATGTCTACACCCCGGCCAATGCCTACCGCCAGCGGGTCGTGCAGTTCGTGAACGAGGCCGATGGCGGTCTGGCGGCCCAGTTCTGGCAGTTCCGGGAGGCTGGGCACTGGCGGGGTGCCGGTGCGGAACCGGAGCGGCTGGCGGCGGTGACAGCGGGTGATCTCGTTTCCCTGCCGGGCTGCCGCCTGCGGGTCGCCCCCCACCCTCAGGGCTGGGAGGCTCAGCTGCCGCCCGGGTGCCAGTGCCGTTTCACGGTCGATGGCAGTGAGCGGCAGGTCCACCTCGGCTTCCGGCTGCTGGAGACACCCGAAGGCGTTGTCTACGAGAGCGACGACTACGGCATCGATCCGGTGACAGGCGATCGCCTCTGGGGGGCGCTGATGGGGCCCTACCGCTTCACCCGGCTCTGACGGGCCTGACGGTAGAAGCGGGCCAGCCGGTCGGCGGGCACCCCCAGATGCCAGCCCAGCAATACTGCTTGGTTAATCAGGGTGGTCCGCCCCAGGCCCAGGTGCTGCCAGCGACGGGCAGAGGTGGTGACGGCGCTGGGCAGTAGTTCGATACGTCCACGGTGCCGCAGGGCCCGCACCAGTTCGTAGTCCTCCAGCAGCGGCAGGTCGGGGAAGCCCCCGACCGCCTCGAAGCTGTCCCGGGTCAGGGCCAGGGCCTGATCGCCGTAGGGTAGCCCCAGCCAGCGGCTACGCAGCGTCACGGCAGCCTCCAGCCAGCGGAAGCGGCGGCGCGGGTCGTCGATGGCCAGCCGGAAGGCGGTGGCGATGGTGCGGGGTTGCTCCAGGCCCTGGCGAAGCCTGGATTCCCAGGCCTCGGGCAGACGCGTGTCGCCGTGCAGGAACAGCAGTACCTCGCCACTGGCGGCGGCGGCCCCGGCGTTCATCTGTCGGGCCCGACCGGGGGCGGTGGCCAGCAGGGTGGCCCCGTGTTCGAGGGCGATCGCCCGGGTGGCGTCCCGGCTGCCGCCATCGACGACAATCACCTCGGCCTCGGAGCCGATGGAGGTCAGCGTGGCGGGCAGGGCAGCGGCTTCGTTGAGGACCGGCACGATCACCGAGGTCAGCGGCGGCAGGGCCAGAGTCACCAGATCCGCCGGGCGGTCAATATCCCGCAGGGGCTCCAGCTGTCGCACGCGCAGGCCCAGGTCGGCGGCGATCACCAGCGTCCGGGCCAGCACTCGCTCCGTCCCCCACTCGACCCCGACGAACAGCTCCGGGCAGGGTCGCCGTAGGCCGATCAGCCAGTAGCCACCGTCCGTGGCCGGTCCCAGCACCAGGTCGTGCTGTTCCAGGGCCGAGAAGGCGGCTTGCAGATGGTCAACCGTCAGGTCCGGGCAGTCGCTGCCGATCAGCACCACCGGGCCGTCGGTCGCGCCCTCGGCGATCGCAGCGGCCATCCGCTGACCGAGGTCACCCTCCCCCTGGGGTTCGCAGAGCCAGCCCAGCCCCAGCCAGGACTCCATCCCGGTGGCGTCGGTACCCGTGTAACGCACACGGCAATCTACCCCGGACTTGCGCTGCAGCCGCCGCAGGCTGCTCAGGGTGCGCTGCACCAGTCGGCGATGCAGCCGAGCTGCCCCGGCTGCCCCAAGCGCCGGTATCAGCCGGGTCTTGGTGGCACCGGGGCTCGGATAGCGGGTGAACAGGTAGAGCCGTGGCACCGGGCTCAGTTGCCGTTGTTCATCTCGCCCAGGCGCACGACCACCTGACGGGTCTGGCCTTCGCGCACCACCGTCAGGTTGAGGCGATCGCCCACCTGACCGGACTCGACGATGCGCTGCAGCTGGTCGGCCCCCTCGACGGGCTTGCCGCCTGCGGCGGTGATCAGGTCACCGGGACGCAGCCCGGCCTGGGCGGCGGGGCCATTGGGCATCAGTCGCACCACCAGGGCTCCCTTCTGCTCCGGCAGGCGCACCGGGCTGTTGGGGTTGGCATTCAGTTCCCGAGCTCCTTCCGGCGTCAGAGAAACCATCTGCACCCCCAGGAGCGGGTGGCTGGCGCGACCGGTGCGCAGAATCTGGTCGGCGATGCGGACAGCGGTGTTGATCGGTACGGCGAAGCCGATGCCCTGGCCATCGGCCCGGATGGCGGTGTTGATCCCGATCACCTCACCCAGGGCGTTGAGCAGCGGCCCGCCGGAATTACCGGGGTTGATGGCGGCATCGGTCTGGATGAAGGGCACGCGCTTGTCGGGGATGCCCACCTCGGCGCCGGTGCGGCCGACGGCGCTGACGATGCCGACGGTGACGGTGTTATCCAGCCCCAGGGGGTTGCCGATGGCGATCGCCCACTCGCCCGGGCGGACGCTGTCGGAGTTGCCCAGGCGCACGGTCGGCAGCTTGGCCGCACTGATCCGCACCACGGCGACATCGGTGACCGGATCGGAACCAAGCACCTTGCCTTCGTAGGTGGTGCCGTTCTTCAGCTTCACCGTCACCCGGTCGGCGCCCTGGACGACGTGGGCATTGGTCAGCACCAGTCCGTCGGACCGGAAGATGAAGCCGGAGCCGGAGCCGCGCTGGACCCGCTCGCCGTTGGGCAGCCCGAACATCCGTCCGAAGGGATCCTGGTTGACCACCCGCGAGGCATCGATGCGCACCACCGCCGGGCCGTCCCGCTCCACGGCTTCGGCGGCGAAGTTGAAGTTCCCCGGCACCGGGGTGCTCTTGCTCGGGGGCGGCTGGGGCACCTGCACACCGGTGGGATTGGAGGGCTGCTGCTGATTGCAGGCAGCCAGGGTTGCGGTCAGCAGCAGGGTGCCGGCCAGGGCGAGCAGGGGCTTACGAGCGGGCATTGACGGCTCCGTAGGTTCATCAATTTTAGGGAATGCCGATGCGGCGCCAATGTTCCGGGCGCTTCCCGGATGCGGGGGTATAGTTATTGGCGCGGTCCAGAGCGCACAGGCGTTGGCTTATACCCTCGAACAACTTTGGGATCAGGTCCTGAACCAGCTTCAGGATCAGCTCAGTCGCCCGACCTTCGAGACCTGGATCAAGTCCGCGACGGCTGAATCCTTCGACGGCCAGGTGCTGCGCATCAGCACACCCAATCCGTTTGCCCGCAACTGGCTGCAGAAGTATTACCAGAAAACGATTGTTGACGTTGCCACCCAGCTGGTAGGCAAGCCAATCGACCTGCAGATCCAGGTCCAGGCCGAGCCGGATGGGGATGCCGAAGCGGCCGGTGAAGCCGAGATCTGGGCGCCGGTGCCCGTGCCTGCGCCGGTCAGTGTGGCCGCCTCAACGGCTGTGCTCGAAGAGAACCGGCCCGGGGACGACAGCATTACCGGCCGTGCACCCCTGCGCAGCAGCGATCTCAACCCCAAGTACGTCTTCTCCCGCTTCGTGGTCGGGGCCAACAACCGCATGGCCCACGCCGCCGCCCTGGCGATCGCCGAGTACCCGGGCCGGGAATACAACCCCCTGTTTCTCTGCGGTGGGGTGGGGCTGGGCAAGACCCACCTGATGCAGGCCATCGGCCACTACCGCCTGGAAATTGATCCCAGTGCCCGCATCTTCTACGTCTCCACCGAACAGTTCACCAACGACCTGATCAGCGCCATCCGCCGCGACAGCATGCAGGCCTTCCGGGAGCACTACCGGGCCGCCGACGTGATCATGGTCGATGACATCCAGTTCATCGAGGGCAAGGAGTACACCCAGGAGGAGTTCTTCCACA
>CAYZUY010000071.1:0-10875 GCA_964481495.1 uncultured bacterium | reverse complement strand
CCTGGATCAGGTCCAGGAGGTCCATATTGCGCTTCAGGTACTTCTTGGCCACGGAAACCACCAGCCGCAGATTGGCCTCGATCATCCGTCGCTTCGCCAGCTCACCCTGGCGCACCTGGGTCTGCAGATCATCCAGGGGCAGACCGGCCGCCTTCGCCCACTCCTGGGGCTGGGGCTCCCGCTCCAGAGAGGCTTCCAGCTCCTGCCGCACTCCCACCAGCTTCATCAGCTGCTGCACCTGCTTCCCATAGAGGATTTCCTGCTCATGGGTGAGCAGCGGCACTCGGCCAATCTCCCGCAGATAGGTCCGCACGAGATCGGAGGTCATCGCCGTCTTTTCAGTGGTCTGCATCAGGCCTCTCCTGGTTCGTTGTGCGGAGGCAGCGTCAGCGGACCGCGATTTCAGCGCCAATGGAAATCGCGCCACTAGCGTGTTTGCCGCAGCGTTACAAGTCTGAAGAATTGTTAAGCTCATTCATCCTAAGTCATCCTGCGGATGTTGCAAACGCCACATCCGAACGGGGTCCATAGGAATTCAACTGGCCTAACGGTAGAGCGCACCCTATGGATGCTGCCTTCACCCCAATCCCAGGATCAGCCGGGCCGTGCGCAGGTAGATGAACACCCCCAGCACGTCCACCGCCGTAGTGATGAAGGGCGCCGACATCAGGGCCGGGTCCAGCCCCACCTGCTTGAAGACCAGGGGCAGCCCGGCCCCCGCCGTCGAGGCCAGCACCGAAATCGCCATCAGGCTGGTGCCCACCGCCAGAGAGACGGTGAGGTTGCCCTGGAGCAGATAGGCCCAGACCGCCACGACCACCGCCAGCATGACGCCCAGCAGGGCCCCCGCCGCACTCTCGCGGCCGATGATCTGCCAGGGGGGAGTCTGGCGCAGATCATCAGTGTTCAGACCGCGGATCACCACCGTCGAGGACTGGGCACCGACGTTGCCGCCGGTGCCGATCAGCAGCGGGATGAAGGCGGTCAGGGCCACCACCTTCTCGAGCACATCCTCCTGGCTGCGGATCACGGCACTGGTACCGGTGTTGGTGATCAGCAGCACCAGCAGCCAGAGCACCCGCCGCCGGGCCACGGTCCAGAGATCGGACTGGAAGTAGTCATCCTCGGCCCCGGCCTGAACTCCCCCCAGGGTGTAGATGTCCTCGGTCGTTTCCTCCTGGAGGATGTCGATCACGTCGTCGACGGTGACGATGCCCACCAGCCGCTCCTCGCGGTCCACCACCGGCAGGGCCAGCAGGTCATAACGCTGAATCAGCCGCGCCACCTCCTCCTGGTCGGTATCGGTATGGACCGAGACCACCTCCCGGGTGAGGACATCAGCAACCGGCTGTTCGGGGGGGGCAATCAGCAGATCCCGCAGGGACAGCAGCCCCGTCAGGCGGCGGCTGAGATCCGTGACGTAGAGGGTGTAAATCGTCTCGGTGGAGGAGGCCATCGCCCGCACCCGCGCCAGGGCCATCTCCACCGTCATCGCCTCCTTGAGGGCGATGTATTCGGTGGTCATGATCCGACCGGCGGTACCCGCCTCGTAGCCCAGCAGCAGCGAAGTGGCCTGCCGCTCCTCGGGGCTGAGCTGCTGCAGCAGCCGGCGCACCACCTTGGCAGGCAGTTCATCGAACAGCCGAACCCGGTCATCGGGGGACATCTGCTCCACCAGATCCAGCACGTCCTGGCTGCGCAGATCGGTGATCAGGGACTGCTGCACACTGCTGTCGAGGTACTCGTAGACCTCGATCGCCTCATCCTTGGGCAGCAGTCGGAAGGCGAGCGCCTGCTGGGTCAGGGTCAGCCCTTCAATCGCCTCAGCGATGTCCGGTGCCTGAACCGGCTCAAGCAGCAGTTTGGCACCCCGGTAATCGCTCACATCCAGCAGCCGCTGCAGCTGGGCCCGGACGACATCACGCAGTTCCTGGCTGGCGAGGGAGGCATTCCCCCGGGCAGAGGATTCAGTCACGGGCGATCGACCAGAGCATCGGCACAAGCTCAAGTCTAGGCGCAGAGTCGTCCCGTCCAGGCCGGAGGCGTTGCCGATAATACAGAGGCTGTCGTCCTGCTCACCGTGCCATGGGTTATTCCGTCGCAGTCACCGCCGCTGATTTCGCCGCCGAGGTCCTGGCGGCCTCCGAGGATCGCCCGGTGCTGGTGGACTTCTACGCCACCTGGTGCGGCCCCTGCAAGCTGCTGCGCCCACTGCTGGAGAAGCTGGTGGAGGAGTACGACTTCGTGCTGGCGACGGTGGACATCGACCGTGAGCCGGAGCTGGCCAATCGCTATCAGGTCTCGGGGGTGCCGGACCTGCGGGTGGTGCGCCAGGGGCAGGTGGAGCCGGGCTTCGTCGGTGCCCTGGGTGAACCGGAGCTGCGGCAGTTTCTGGCCCGCCTGGGGCTGAAGTCTCAGCTGACGCAGCAGTTGGATGCAGCCCTGACCAAGGCCAGCGCCGGAGACCTGGCAGGCGCCAAGGCGGAGTTCGATCGGCTGTTCGGTGCCTATCCGGCCAATCCGGAGGTGGCGATCGCCGCCGCCCGCTTCCTGATCCGGGCCGGTCAGGCCGACACCGCCAGCTGTATGCTCAGCACGGTCACCGAAGACAAGAGGCCGTTCTTCGACCAGGCCCAGGCGCTGCGTACCCTGATCGAGCTCCAGTCCGCCAGCACCGACATCGGCGACAACCCGCTGGATGAGCCCTTCGCTGCCGCCGCCCGACAGACCCTGGCGGAGGACTACGAGGCTGCGCTGGAGGGTTTTCTGGACATCCTCGGCCGCAGCCGCCAGTACCGCAACGACGGGGCCCGCCGCGCCATCCTGGCGATCTTCAGCCTGCTGGGCGAGACGGACCCACGGGTGCCGACCTACCGCCGCCGCCTGATGCAGACCCTGTTCTAGGCCAGCGGCCGCAGGTCCAGCCGATAGCGGTAGAGAGCCACCGGCCGCCGCCCGGCCCGGAACCAGTCCGGGTCCTGGGGCGAGAGGTAGATGGCGGTGAACTGGTCCGCCGTGATCCGGCCATCCGCTTCACGGTGGTAGTCGCTGGTGGTTTCAACGATGTTCAGCAGCGGGGCATTCGCCCCCCGGAAGAACTGCTGCGATCGCTCCGCCGCCAGAAAGTGGTCGGGCTGCGGCTGCTCCGTGCTGCGGGCCGTCACCACCGCCAGCAGTTCCCGCCCGTCCCGCAGGCGGGTCAGCTGCTCGTTGGGCGTGGTCGGATTGGCCTCCACGGTCTGGACCGCTTCGCCCAGGTAGGCCCGGGCGATCGCCTCACCGTTGAAGGCGCGATCGCCCACTACCTGCCGCGAGGGCAGTGGCGGCAGCGCCAGCAGCGTCCCCATCGGCGCCAGGGGCTGCTCCCGGGGACCGAAGCGGACTTCAAAAGTGATCGGCTGATCCAGCAGCGTGCGGTTGCCCTCAAACCCCGGCGAAACAATCTCCGGAGCCAGGGGAGCCTCCATCGCCGTCAGGGTGCTGGTGACCTGCCAGTGACCGGCGAACCAGTCGGGGTAGACCAGATCCGACTCCCGGGTGACGGGAGCCAGGGGCGCGGGCGATCGCCAGGCCGGATAGGCCGCCACCCAGTCGGTCAGCGCCGCCGCTGCCGCCGGGAGCGCCATCAGCCAGACCAGCAGCAGCGACAGACAGAGGGGAAGTATCCGGAGCATCACAGCAGCGTCGACAGGGCCCCGATTCTCGCACCCCCCTGCCCGGCCCCGGGATAACCCCATAAAAAAGAGCCCCCGGAAGGGCTCTGTCTCCTGTCACGATTAGCGAAGTGGATATCTCGCAACGTCAGCCTACCGAGCCGCTGACAACGCAACAGAGACCCTTAATAAACTCTTCAGTCTTGCTCGCGCTTCTCCCCCAGCAGACGCCGGAACTCGGCGTAGGGGTCCCGCTGGTACTGCTGGCGCCGCTGCCCCTGCTGGGTCGCCTCAATCCGCCGCACATGATCCAGTTCCATGCGGGTGACCGAGCCATTGCTGCTGCGCTTCATGAAGCGGTCGAACTCCCGGCGCATGACCGTGAACTCGTCCTCCGGCGGCAGCTCAACGGCCGGATCGGGCTCGGGGGGCAGCTGCTGCTTGAGCGACTGCAGACGGCGCAGGGCCTTGGGGTCCATGGCGGCGAATCGGGGATGGGCGACAGTCCAACAAATCTATCGCGCCCGGCGGGGCCAACTGCCGCTTCCTGAGAGAGCGAGCACCGGATTCAGAATTGCAAAGTTTGTTTACATATTCGGCGGCGACCACCCCGGAACTCCTACTGTTGGTATTCACCGCTACGGTTCGTGGCGGCAACTTCTGCATCCGCCAACCCCGGCACCTCCTAGGGACGCTCGGCCATGAAACTCACCAAGACCTACCGGTACCGCAACCAGAACCAGGTATTCGAGATCGCCCGCATCTCGGAGAGTGAGGACCATTACCAGGAGCGGGTGGTGCCCCCGAACAGCGAACTCTGCTTCCAGGCCAGCGACCGTGCTGTGGTCGAGATCTACCGGCCCGGCGCCCAGGACATGGAATTCCGGATGCGCTACCGCAGCTACGAACTGGAACTGCTCGAGAGCGAAGTTCCGGCCTGAGTCGGAGCCACAGGGCGTCGCGCCGCGACCGTGGGCTGAAAGCTGTCCGGGGGGACGAAGGTAATCCCCCGGCGGGCGATCGCCAGCGGTCGCGGTTGTGTATCCGTCAGCTGCCAGTGGCGCAGCACTGTCGCCAGCACCAGCTTCATCTCGTAGAGCGATAGCGCCGCCCCGATGCAGCTGCGGGCGCCACCCCCGAATGGCAGGTATTCGGTTGGCCCGAAGCGCTGCTCCAGAAACCGCTCCGGCCGGAACTGCCGGGCATCGTCCCCCCAGGTAGTACGGCGGCCATGGGCCGTCAGCACGCAGGGCACCAGCACCGTCCCCGCCCCGAACTGCCAGCCGCCCAGCTCCAGCGGCTCCTTCACCCGGCGCGGCTGGGAAATCAGCGCCACCGGCCGGACCCGCAGCGCCTCCCGGCAGCAGGCATCCAGGTAGGGCAGCTTCACCTGCTCCGTCGGCTCGTCACAGGCCGCCAGTTCCGCCTCCAGCCGGGCCAGGGCCTCCGGGGTGCGCAGCAGCCAGTGGAAAGCCCAGGTGAGGGAGGAGGCCGTGGTCTCGTGGCCGAGCAGCAGCAGCGTAATCAGCTGATCCCGCAATTCCGCGTCCGCCAGGGGCTGACCCTGGTCATCCCGAGCAGCAATCAGCAGCCCCAGAACGTCGGCGCGATCGCCCCCCTGCTGACGTCGCTCGGCGATCTCCTCATAAATGAGGGCGTCGATTGCAGCCATCAGCCGCCGGAAGCGGCCCCAGGGACTCCAGGGGCCCAGATCCCGCTGCAGCAACGGCACAAAGAACTGCACCGAGGCCAGCGGATCGGTGACCAGCTCCAGCAGGGTCGCTAACCGGGGCCGCAGCGCCTCATAGCGGGGACCGGGCTCGAGCCCGAACACCACCCGCAGAATCACCTGCAGCGTCAGCTCCGCCATCCGCACCCGCAGGGGCAGGCGCTGTCCCGGCTGCCAGGTGGCGATCTCCGCCGCGGCGATCGTCTGAATGGTGCGGGCGTAGTCGTTGAGGCGTTCGCCATGCAGGGCGGGCATCAGCAGTTGCCGCTGGCGGCGGTGGCGATCGCCCTGCTGCATGATCAGCGACTGGTCGCCCACCAGGGGCCGGAAGATGTGGGTCACCTTGCCCAGTTCCAGCCGATCCGCCAGCCCGGTGAAGATCTGCTGAATGTGGTCGGGGTCGCTGAAGAAGACCACCGGCGGGCCACCCGGCCCCAGCACCCGCAGGGTGAAGGTGTCCCCGAAACGCTCGGCGCTCGCCTCCAGCAACCCGATCGGGTCGGCGATGATCCGCAGGGTCTGCATCCAGGCAGGCAGGGCAGGACCGGGCGGCAGGGATTGAACAGGCATCAGACCGGGAGCGCAGGCATCAGGACTTATTCTGAACGAATGGCTCCGACCCCCTCCTCTGCTCCCTCAACCCTGGATCGCCGCCGTCTCTGGCTGGCCGCTCTGAAGCCACCGATGTACAGCGTGGCGATCATGCCGATTCTGCTGGGCACCGCCGTGGCCCACTGGCAGACCGGCCACACCGACCTCGGTCTCTTCGCCACCTTTCTGACCTCGGCGGTGCTGATTCTGGTCTGGGAGAACCTGAGCAACGATGTCTTCGACGCCGCCACCGGCATCGACCGCAACAAGCACCATTCCCTGGTCAATCTCACGGGCCGCCGCACGCTGATCTTCGCCATCGGCAACGCCTGTCTGGTGGCCGGGCTGCTGGGTGTGGTGGCGATCGCCCTCGCCCAGGGCAGCTGGGTCGTTCCGGGCCTGATTCTGCTCTGCTGCCTGCTGGGCTACGCCTACCAGGGCCCGCCCTTCCGGCTCGGCTACCAGGGTCTGGGGGAACTGCTCTGCTTCCCCTGCTTCGGCCCCATCGGCGTTGAGGCCGCCTACTACAGCCAGACCGGCCAGTTCTCGCTGCCCGCCTTCTGGGCCTCCATCGGCCTGGGCCTCACCACCACCCTGGTGCTGTTCTGCTCCCACTTCCATCAGGTGAGCGACGACCTGGCCGCTGGCGGGCGCTCCCCGGTGGTGGGCCTGGGTACGGCCCGGGCCGCGGCCCTGCTGCCCCCGGCCTGCGCGATCGCCCTGGCGGCGATGGTGCTGCCCATTCTGATCGGTCAGGCCCCGGTCCTGGCGGCGATCGCCCTGCTCTCGACCCCGGTGGCGGTCGACCTCTGCCGCTTCATCAGTGAGTTCCACGCCAAACCCGAGGTGGTGTTCACCAGCAAGTTCCGGGCCATCCGCTTCCAGTTCCTCAGCGGTGCCCTGCTCAGTCTGGCCTACGCCCTGGCCCCCCGGGCCGGTCTCTGATCCGCCGGGCCGGATTACCTGCCCAGATGGCATCGGCGTCGGTGTCGCGGCTGAGGACACTGCCCGCCCCGACAACCGTATTCGCCCCCACACAGACCCCCGGCAGCACCAGCGCCCGCGCCCCCAGAAATGCCCCGGGACCGATGCGGATCGGTGCGGTCTGCAGATTCAGGCTGGGGACGCTGAAGTCGTGGGTGCCCGTGCAGAGGTAGCAGCCCTGGGCCACAGTGCTAGCCTCGCCCAGTTCCACCGGGGCAAGGTTGTAGATCTCCGCCCGCTCGCCCAGACAGCTGCGGCGACGCAGCACCAGTCGCCGCGGGTCGAAGATCCGGGCCGACGCGTCGACGTAGCAGGACCCTTCCACCACCGCCCCGGCCCGCCGCAGCACCCACAACCGCCAGGGATTGAGGGGCTTGGGCGTCCAGCGGCAGAGCAGGCGCCAGATCAGTTTCCAGCTCTCCTGGTAGAGGCGATCGCCCGGCGGATGGGGCGAGGCATGGGGCCCAGCCTGGGAGTAGGTCTGCAGGGGAAACACGGGTCTGGGATGACGGACGGCCTCAGTCTAGGAGAAGAACCAGAAAGTTACCCCAGTCGCTAAACTGCAATCATGATTTCAGCGCAATCGTGATGGCAAGTCTCACGGTACGCAACCTTCGGGACTCGGTGAAGCAATCCCTGCGAATCCGGGCGGCTCAGCATAATCGCAGTCTGGAAGAAGAAGTACGGGTGATTCTGGAGGCGGCTGTTGCTCCGGATGACAGCCAGTATGGCCTGGGCAGTCGCATCCACCAGCGCTTCGCCGCCATCGGAGGCTGGGCGTTGGAACTGCCGGAGCGTCCCATCAAGGAGATTCGCTCACCCTTCGGAAATGACGCGGATGTACCTGATTGACACCAACGTCGTCTCGGAGCTGTTCCGCCCTCGACCGGACCCTGGAGTACTGGACTGGTACGACCGCACACCCCAGCGGGAGATGTACCTGAGCACGATCACCGTGGCGGAACTCTACCAGGGCCTGGCACTGACCCCTCCGGGTCAGCGGCGGGATGCCATCTACGGCTTCATCCTGACGCTGCTGGATATCGACTTCCGCGACCGCATTCTCGCCTTCGATCTCCCCGCAGCCCGGGTCTTCGGTCAGTTCATCGGTGAACGGGTGCGTCAGGGCCTGCATGTCCGCGAGAACGATGCCCTGATTGCCGCGATCGCCCTGGCTCGGGGTATGACAGTAGTCACACGCAACCGGAAGGATTTCTGCGGGCTGACGGATCTGCCGCTCCTCAACCCCTTCCACGCCTAGGGCGGCATCACCACCACCGGTAGAATGGAGTCGAAAGCAGGCGCGGCGGTTGCGGCGGGGCTTGATGCCCCTGCTGAGGAAAGTCCGGGCTCCCGAAGGGATCAGGCTTGCTGGGTAACGCCCAGTGCGGGTGACCGTGAGGATAGTGCCACAGAAACATACCGCCGATGGCCCGTCAGGGCACAGGTAAGGGTGCAAGGGTGCGGTAAGAGCGCACCAGCGGCATCGAGAGGTGCCGGCTCGGTAAACCCCGGCCGGGAGCAAGGTGGAGGAACCACGGTTGATCTCTTTACCGGTTCCGTTAACGTACCGCTCGAGGCTGTCGGTAACGGCAGTCCCAGATAGATAACCGCCCATCCGGGCTGCGGCCCGGAGGAACAGAACCCGGCTTACGACCTGCTTTCCCCTTTTTCCGTATGACCGAACTCCCGCCCCAGCGTCGCCAGGATCTGGAACGGCTGCTGGCCAAGCTGCCCCTGAGCGCCCCGCCGGATCTGCGCTGGGATCTGCTCGATGAAGCCCTCACCCACAGCAGCGCCGACAGCCAGCGCAACTACGAGCGGCTGGAGTTCATCGGCGATTCGGCCCTGCGGCTCTGGGCAGTACGGGTTCTGGCCGAGACCTACCCCCAGGCCAGCGTCGGCGACCTGTCGGCCCTGCGGGCCCGGCTGGTGAGCGATGAGACCCTGGCGGCGATCGCCCGCCGCTTCAGTCTGCAACGCCACCTGCGGGTCGCCCCCTTCGCCGCCGCCGACCGCTCCGGCGAGACCACCCGTCTGGCGGAAGCCTTCGAGGCCCTGCTCGGAGCTCTCTATCTCAGCCGCCCCGACTTCTCCCTGATTGCCCCCTGGCTGACCCCGGAACTGCGCCGGGAAGCCGCCGCCATCTTCGCCGACCCCGCCCGCCAGAACTACAAGGCCGCCCTGCAGGAATGGACCCAGGGCCACTGGAAACTGCTGCCGGACTATCACACCGAGGAGGTCAACCCGGAGTTCGACCATCCCCAGCGCTTCCGGGCCGAGGTCTACGTGCGGGGCGAGAAGCTGGGCGAAGCCTACGGCAAGTCGATGAAGCTGGCCCAGCAGAGTGCCGCCCGCCAGGCCTACGAACAGCTCCGGCCGCCGTCATGATCCAGGGCAACCTGTTCCACGATCTGCCCACCGCTCCCCGGACCGAGGAGCAGGTGACCTGCCTGACACCGCCCGGCCCGGTGCGGGTCGAGCGCATCGTCTCGACGGGCCAGAGTTCGCCGCCGGATTTCTGGTACGACCAGGACGAGGATGAATGGGTGGTGCTGCTGAGTGGTGCCGCCCGGCTGGCCTACCCCGACGGTCGCCACCAGGATCTGACGATCGGCGACTGGGTCTTCCTGCCCGCTCACTGCCGCCATCGGGTCGACTGGACCGATCCCGGACAGCCGACAGTCTGGCTGGCGGTGTTCTATCCTCCGGCGGCCCCGTCGCTTGCCAGCGCACCCTGAGCCGGTACACTACCCTTTGATTTTCCGGCCGGTGCCGCGACCTTGGTCTACATCCGTCAGATCGAACTGACCCACTTCAAATCCTTCGGAGGCACCACCCGCGTTCCGCTGCTGCCGGAATTCACCGTTGTCACCGGTCCCAACGGCTCGGGCAAGTCCAACATCCTCGACGCCCTGCTGTTCGCCCTCGGTCTCTCCAGTTCGAAGGGGATGCGGGCCGACAAACTGCCGGATCTGGTCAACTCGGCCCAGATGAGCCGCAGCCGCTCTACCGTCGAGGCCAACGTCAGCGTCACCTTCGACCTCAACGACTGGGACCCCGGCGAGATGGATGAGGACCCGGAGGGTGAGGCCCTGGGCATCCGTCGCGGCGACCTGCTCTGGACTGTCAGCCGCCGCCTGCGGGTCACCCCCTCGGGCACCTACACCAGCACCTATTACATGAACGGGGAGCCCTGCACCCTGCAGCAGCTCCACGAACAGCTTTACCGGCTGCGCATCTACCCCGAGGGCTACAACGTCGTCCTCCAGGGGGACGTCACCGGGATCATCTCCATGAGCCCCCGCGATCGCCGCCAGATCATCGACGAACTGGCGGGGGTGGCCCAGTTCGACCGCAAGATCGATCAGGCGAAGACCAAGCTGGACGGGGTGCGGGAGCGGGAGGAACGCTGTCGCATCGTCGAGCAGGAACTGGTGGAGCAGTTGGAGCGGCTGGCCAAGGACCGGGCCAAGGCGGAGAAGTACCGCAGCCTGCGGGAGGAACTGGAGGAGAAAAGCCAGTGGGAAGCCGTGCTGCTCTGGCGTCGGGGCCAGCAGCGGGCGATCGCCCTCGACCAGCGGATCAGTGCCGCCGCCAGCCAGCGCACCCAGCTCGACGAACAGATCACGGCACTGGGGGCCGAGATCGCCCGCGGCGAAATCCAGCTGCGGGAACTGGATCAGCGGGTCAAGGCCCTGGGCGAGGACCAGTTGCTGAAGGTGCAGGCGGAACTGGCAGGCAACGCCGCCGAACAGCGCCAGATTGAGCGCCAGCAGGCGGACCTGCAGCAGGCCCGGGAGCAGGGCGAAGCCCAGATTGCTCAGTTGCAGCAACAGCAGTTGCAGCGCCAGGCAGAACTCCAGACCCTGGCCCAGCAGGCGGCGGAACTGCAGGAGCGCACCCTCAACCGGCTGG
>CAYZUY010000070.1:0-10891 GCA_964481495.1 uncultured bacterium | reverse complement strand
CAAAAAAGGTGTGCTCTCTGCGTTTCAGTGATATATCCTCATCACGCACTCACTGCTATCTGATGGGTGGGTGAGTCATTCAGCGAAGCATGAAGCCGCTGCTTGTGCGGATGGCCTGCAGCATCTCCTGGTGGTCGTGGCTGAGAATCTCGGGCAGAAGTTCCCGATCAAAGGCCTGCACCTGACAGATTTCCCGGCGATCGCCCGGGCGCAGTGGTCCTTCCACATCCACCTCGAAGACCAGGCTGATACTGTGACAACGGGGATCTCGTTCGGGTGAGGAAAAGATGCCTCTCACCCCGCGGATGCCGCGGCAGACCAAACCGGTTTCCTCACGTAGTTCCCGGCGCATCGTCGCTTCGACAGTTTCACCCCAGTCCACCATGCCGCCCGGGAGGCCCCAGGTGCCGTCATCCCGACGCTGAACCAGTACGAGCCGCTGATCCGGCAGCCAGGCCACAACGGTCACCGCCAGAAGCGGCCGCCGGAAGATCAGCTTCAGCAGTGTTTTCAGTCGAGACAAGCGAGAATCTCGTCAGCGTGGGGTTCAGGCTTCACTTTCAGAAAAATCTGTTCCAGCTTGCCATCAGGACCGATCACAAAGGTGTGCCGCATGATGCCCATGTATTCGCGGCCCATGAACTTCTTGAGACCGTAACTGCCGTAAGCCGTGGCCACCGCAGCATCGGCATCGCTGAGCAGGGTGAAAGGTAGTGAATACTTGCTGATGAACTTCTGGTGCTTGGCCCCGTTGTCCATGCTCACGCCGAGAATGACGGTGTCACGGCCGTCGAATTCAGCGTGGCGATCGCGGAAGCCGCAGGCTTCCTTGGTGCAGCCGGGCGTGTCATCCTTCGGATAGAAATAGAGCACAACCCGCTTACCCCGCAGGTCCTGGAGTCGTACCGGATTGCCATTCTGATCCGGTAGTTCGAAGTCGGGAGCCGGGTCACCAATCTGCAGGGTCATGACGCTTCGATGGAATCAATCCACCAAACGCTATCGGTGAGTGGCCTGGGCGTCAATCGCCATGACTGCCGGGATGGTGCGGTGGAACTCTGGGGTGTGCAACTGTCGACACTGCCCCCGGTGGCGGTGTCACTGCTGGGCACGGCAGAACAGCAGCGGGCTGAACGGATGCGCAATCCCCAGCAGCGCCAGCGCTATCTGCGGCTCAAAGGCTGGCAGCGGCAGGTGCTGGCTCTCTATCTCAATTGCAGCCCCCAGGAGATTGCCTACGACTATGGTCCCCAGGGCAAGCCTGGCCTGAGGGGGACATCGCTGCAGTTCAACCTCAGCCACAGTGGCGATCGCGCTCTGCTGGCCGTCGGGCTGCAGCCGTTGGGAGTGGATCTCGAGTCCCTGGAACGTCCGGTACGCGACCCCCTGGCTCTGGCCCGTCGTTTCTTCGGTGTGACGGAAGTCCAGGAATTGCAGCGTCTGACAGCAATGGAGCAACGTCAGGCTTTTCTGCGTAGCTGGGTCGTTAAGGAGGCCTACCTCAAGGGTTTGGGTACCGGTCTGGGCGGACAGCTGGAGGCTCTGGAGTATCGGAGCGCGCATCCGGGGGGGCTGCTGCAGCAGGGTGCTCCGGTGACCTGGAGTATTCGCTCCGGTGCGCCCTGGCCCCGCTGGTGGATGGCGATCGCGTCGCTGACGCCGCCCCGAGAGTACCGCTGGCACTGCCGGCCGGAAGACGAAGAGAATCCGTAGATTTTCCACCGGGGCGGCCGGGACTCTCTACCGTGGGTCAACTCTGATGGTCTCCACGTGCCATGCGCCGGATTGTCCTGCTCAGTCTGGGACTGCTGCTGAGCGGTGGGCTGACTGCCTATGCCCTCAACCGCACCAGTATCCCGGCCGCTGAACCGCCGGAAACCCTGCCTGCTGCCTACGGCACGCTGCCCGATGGCGTGCGCATGGCCCTGCTCAATGACCGTTGGACCCAGACGACCCAGGTCAACCGCATCCTTGGTGAAATCAATACCGCTCAGATGCTGGGCTTCATGTACGGTGGCTGGCGCCGCAGTTTCGATGCCCTGGACCTCAATCCCGAGGCCGACGGCTACCGCTTCCGGATGTCGCATCAGCAGCCGGGGATTGTCACCTGGGCGGAACCGACCGTGCCCCACTACCGCAGTTTTGTGGCGGCGGTGGCCGCCAGTGGCGATCGCCTACGTGAAATCCGCTGCCTCAGTCTCCGGGACGGTCACCAACCCCTTCCGGCCCCCCGCCTAGAAGATGATCAGCTGCACTGCCCCCCTGGCAGCCAGCGGCTTTCCTGAGCCTTTGCACCGCTCCCCCTCCGCAGGGAAGCGGGCTACGATAAGTCAATCAGGCTGTCAGCATTGACCATGACACTTGCCCCGCAACCGTCCATTGATTCCTTTGACGACGCCATCGCCCGTTGTCAGCAGGAAGGCATGCGGGTCAGTCGGCAGCGCCGCTTCATTCTGCAACTGCTCTGGGACAGCCGCGAGCATCTCTCTGCCAAAGATATCTACGATCGTCTCAGCCGCGACGGCAAGGACATCGGTCACACCTCGGTCTACCAGAATCTCGAGGCCCTGGTCAGCCACGGCATCATCGAATGTCTCGAGCGGGCCGACGGTCGTCTCTACGGCTGCATCAGTGCCCCCCACAGCCATGTGAACTGTCTCGACAGCGGCGAGATTGTCGATGCCTTCGTACAGCTGCCCCCGGACCTGCTGGCCCGGATCGAGGCCGAGACCGGAATCCGCATCGTTGACTACCGGATCGATTTCTTCGGCTACCGCCCTGCTTCCTGACGCTCTACCTGCCGGGGACGAATCCGTTATCCTGACCGTTGTTTTCGGCTGAGTCTCGCGCCTGATGAGCATCCCCTGTCCCAGGGTCCGAGTTACCGGGGAGCCGTGGCTGGCTGCAGGTCTGGCTGCGGAATTGGCCGCCTGCAGTGAACTGCAGCTCACGGAAACCGATGCCGATGTTGTGGTCTGGGCGCTGGAGAGCCCGGCGGATCTGCCGCGACTGCTGCAATGGCGGCAGGAGTTGCCGCAGCAGCCGCTGCTGATTGCCCTGCGACCGCTGCCGGTGGCCCAGCTTCAACCCCTGGCCACGCTGCAGCCGGTGGCCTTCTGGCAGACCTCTGACCCGACCGAGGCGCTGCTGGCCCGGCTGCTGGGCCTGGCCCGGGGTGAGTCGGTGCCGACCCCGTTGCCGTCGTCCGAGGTCCGGCTCATCCGGCATCCGGCCCATGCCCGGGGGCTGTGCCAGATTGATCAGGCCCTGCTGGAACTGGGTACCTGCCTGCCTCAGGCTCCCTTATGGCAGCGGCCGTTCCTACAGGGACGCCAGCGGGAACTGCAGGCGGCCCGGCGGCTGCTCGACTGGCTGTACAACCAGGGTCGCCCGACACCACCCTTCGCCGGGCTGGAACCGGCGTCAGCCCCGGTGAGCGGGGACACCGTGAGCGAACCGGCGATCGAGCTGAGCCGACTGCGGGCCCGGTTGTGGGACCGGCTGGCGGAAGCCCTGGCTCCGGTCCCCGTCAGTGGGGTGTCGGAGCCCCTGGAACTGGATATCCTCAACGGCGATCGCCGCCGGGAACTGCTGCGGCTGCTGTTGCGGCTGCTGGCGGATCGCCTGGACGAACTGGAGCAGGCAAACCTCAGTGCCGAGGCCCTGCGCCAGCGGGGCTCCCGGGTGGCCCTGGACCTCTGGCAGGAAGCCCTGGCGGAGTTCTACGGCCGCTACGGCACGGTGGCGGGTCCGAAGGGCCCGCAGGACCTGCTGCCGCTGCTGAGCCAGGCCGAGGAGGGCGTGCGCTCTCTGATCGGGAACCTGGGTCAGTGGGAAGCGGTGGCGGCGACCCTGCTGCGGGGGGATGCGCTGCCCCTGGACAACCGCAGCGTCAGCTGCCGCAGCCCCGAAGCCCAGGCCCGCCTGCAACTGCTGCTGGAGGACTGGCTGATCCGTCTGGGCAATGCCGTGGTCTGGCCGTTGCTGAACCTGGGCCCGGAAGCGGACCCGCTGCGTCGCAGCTACTACGACTTCCGCTGGCTCTCGACCCGGGAGCTGACCCGCTTCCGCAATCAGCTCAACTGGCGGACCCGCTGCGACCGCTGGTACGGCGAGCCCCGGGATATTTATGAGAGTCGGCGATCGCTCTACCACCTCGAGGCGGGGGTGATCCGCCGGGTCAGCATCTACCAGCCCCGCCAGCAGGATCTCGAAAGTCTGCAGGGGGTGGCCCAGTCCGTCACCCTGGCGCTGGAACTGCGGGATGCGATCGCCCCCCAGCTCACGCTGGCGCTGGGATGGCTGGGTAACGGGCTGGTGTTCGTCCTCACCCAGGTGGTTGGCCGGGGTCTGGGTCTGGTCGGGCGTGGCATCCTGCAGGGGCTGGGACAGGCAGTGAGCCGCCGGGACGGCGAGCGCGGGGGCCCGATGCCGCTATGATCGACCCTGTATTTTTTCCGAGCGCAACATGAAGCGGGTCCGATTGGCAGCGGCGGGACGTCGGGTCCTGACCCTCTGCCTGCTTGCTGTGGTTCTCTGGCTGGGGGCCATCGGCAGCGCTGCCGCCAGCATCCGGGACGACCGCTTCGATGGCAACATCTATGCGCTCTACGCCGGTAACGGTTCCCTGGTTCCCCCCCAGGTGAACCTGTCCCAGGCTCTGGCAGCTCACCGCCCGGCGATGGTGGTCTTCTATCTCGATGACAGCCGCGACTGCAAGCAGTTCTCGGGGGTGGTCTCGGCAGTGCAGGCTCCCTACGGACGCCTGGTGGACATCATTCCGGTCAACGCCGATACGGTGAACCCCGGCCAGCGCTACGGCAGCGACCAGTCGGAGCACTACTACAAAGGCAGCGTGCCCCAGGTGGTGCTGATCAACCCCCAGGGCAAGGTGGTGCTGGATGAGGCCGGTCAGGTGGCCTTCGAAACCATCGATGCCCGTCTGCGGCAGATGCTCGACCTGCAGCCCCGCGATACCCGCGAAGCGGTGCAGCGGCGGGAAGTGAACGAATTCAACAGCGAGCTGGTGCCCTAGGGCGCTGCTCCCCAGTCAACGCATCCGCAGGAGACGCGACACGTGCTTGGAACCATCCTCAGTGCCGGGGCGATCGCCGCTGCGGCCGGTCTGCTGGCCTTCGAAGGGCAGTACCGCCGCCGGGAAGGCAACCGCCTGGAGCTGACCCAGGGCCAGTGGCAGCTGGATCGTCAGCCCTGCCGGGTGCATCTGAGTGGGGAGATCGAGCTGATCAACCGCACTGCCCGTCTGGAGATCATGGTGCCGGAGCTGACGGCCCGCACCCAGCTGTTCTCCAAGGGCCGTCTGGATGGGGTGACGGTACGCACCCGTGTGACGCCGCTGCACAAGGATGCCGAGGCCCGCAACGACGACTACTGGTTCGCCTACATCGTCAAGACCCGCGGTCGCACCAGCCTGCGCATCGACATCGAGATCGAAGGCGGTTCCGAGGCCCTTGATCAGCTGCGCTCCGCCTGGATCCGGCTCGATTACGTCACCTACGGTCCCGGCGGGCGGATTCCGCGGCAGCACCACATCATCCACCCGCTGGCCTTCCCGGCGATCGCCCCGGCGGAGGCCTGGCGCCCCGGCGAGGGCTCGGAGCGGCTGCCGGTGCCGACGCACCTGCTCACGGCCCTGGACGACCCGATTGCCGTGGTCGAGCGCTATGTGCGGCCCCACTACCAGCCCGGTGACGTGCTTACCCTTGGCGAAACTCCCCTGGCGATCATGCAGGGCCGCTACCGTCATCCCAGCAACATCCGCCCCGGCTGGGTGGCCCGGCGGGTCTGCTACTACTTCCTGCCCACCTCCAGCCTGGCGACCGCCTGCGGTCTGCAGTCCCTGGTTGACGAGGTCGGCCCCTGGCGGGTTTTCCTCGCCTTCCTGGGAGGCTCACTGCTGCGGCTGGTCGGCCACCGGGGGGGCTTCTACGAACTGGCCGGGCAGCAGGCGCGGCTGGTGGATGACGTCACGGGCACGCTGCCGCCCTACGACCAGTTCATCGTCCTCGGACCCGAGGACCCGCTGGCAGCGGTGAACCGGATCGAGCGCGAGACCGGCATTCCCTGCGCCATCGTCGATGTCAACGACCTGCGGGCGGTGAAGGTGCTTGCTGCCAGCAACGGCGTCTCCGAGGCCTTCCTTACCCGGGCCCTGCTGGACAACCCGGCGGGGAACGGCGATGAGCAGACGCCGCTGGTGCTGCTGCGCCCCCGGGGTTGAGCCACTAAGATCGGACTGACCCCGCCTGCGGAGAGCGGCCATGAGCCCGGCGGATACCCTGACGATTCGACCCCTGCAGTTCCGGGACCTGGACTGGCTGGAGCAGTGCTGGCCGGGCGCGGCCACCGAGCAGCTGCGCCAGTGGTTCGCGCCTCTGAAGCTGCTCAGTGCCATGCCCGGTTCGCGCCGTCAGCTGCTGCGTCTGTTCGTGGCCGAGCAGCAGGGACGTCCCTGCGGCGCGATTCAGGTGTCGCCGTTCAACCAGTCCGGCAGTACCTGGCGTATCGACCGGGTGATCACCACAGCGGTGGCCCCCAGCGGCGATCGCCTGCTGCTGCCCCAGGACGTGGGGGCACGCCTGCTGCGCCACTGCCTGGAGAGCATCTGGCAGGCCCGCACCTGGATTGTCGAAGCTCCGGCCGAGGACAACGAACAGCTGGCGCTGTTCCGCCAGACCGGCTTCCAGCCGATTGCCCGCCTCGGTCACTGGCGGGTACCGGCCGAGGTGCTGCGCTCCCTGGCGGCCCACGAACCGGATCTGCCGACGCTGCTGCCGGTGGGCAATGCCGATGCGGCCCTGCTCTACCAGCTGGACACGGTCTCGATGCCGCCGCTGCTGCGTCAGGTCTTCGATCGTCACGTGGACGACTTCCGTCAGAGCGGCCTGAAGCGGATTGGAACTGCCATGCGCCAGCAGCTGGCCCAGACTCTGACCCTGAGCGGCTACTGCTTCGAAGCCCAGCGCAAGGCGGCGATCGGCTACTACAACCTGCAGCTGCAGCAGGGGGCGACGACCCAGTTTGCCCGCCTCACCGTCCACCCCGCCTACACCTGGCTCTATCCGGAACTGTTCGCCCACCTGGCCCGGTTGATGGCGACCTGCCCCGACGGTGATCTCTGCCTGACAGCGGCCGACTATCAGCCGGAGCGCGAGGCCTTCCTGACCCGGATCGGGGCGCAGCAGGAACGGGAGACGGTGCTGATGTCCCGCTCGGTCTGGCACAAGCTGCGGGAGACCCGGGGTCTGTCGCTGGAAGGGTTGCAGTGGGCCGAGGTGTTCCCGGGGCTGCAGCCGGGGGGGACCGCGATTCCTGGTCAGGTGAGCCTGACGCCGCCGCTGCGGTTCGGGCATCCGTCGGATCGCCCGGGATCGCCCTGGGATCTGCCGCCGCTGCTCTGATGAAACGGATTGCCGCTCTGGGGCTAGATGTCGGTCGCAAGCGCATCGGGGTGGCCGGATGCGATGGCCTGGGACTGTTCGCCACTGGCCTGACGACGATTCACCGCCGGGAGCAGACGGCGGATCTGGCGGCGATCGCCGCCCTCGTGCAGGAGCGTCAGGTGGAGGTGCTGGTGCTGGGGCTGCCCTACCAGATGGACGGCAGCCTGGGCACCCAGGCGCGGCAGGTGCAGAAGTTCGCCCGCATCCTCGAGCGGCAGTTGGGGCTGCCGGTGGAGTTCGTGGATGAGCGGCTCACCTCCTTCCAGTCCGAGGAACTGATCAAGGCCGAAGGCGGCTCTCCGTCCCGGGATAAGGGGCTGATCGATCGCAAGGCTGCCGCGTTGATTCTGCAACAATGGTTGGATGAGCGCCGTGCCGACTAGGTGCCGCTCTCAGACCCCTGCGCCCCCGAGGCAATGACCATGGAAGACGTCCCTACTCTGCTGGTTCAGGACGAGTCCGGCCGTACGCTGCTCACCTATCTGGAGCACCTGATTCCCCTCGACGGCGTCGACTATGCGCTGCTGTCGCCCGTGGACGCGCCGGTTTATCTGTTCGCCTGGGATGACGAGGACGAGGACGCCGAGCCCCGCCTGGTCGAGGAGGACGAGGAACTGCAGGCGGTGCTGCCCACGGCCAAGGCGGTGATGGAGGAGCGGGACCTGAGTCTGCTCGAGACCGCGGTGGTCCTGACCGTCGAAGGGGACATCCCGGAACTGGAATCCGAGGAGATGCCCGAGGACGAAGAGGAGGGTGAAGCCTTCCTGCCCCTGGCCACCTTCTACAACGAGGAAACCGAGTACTCCCTGGCGATTCCCCTGGATGGCATCTATGTGATGGCCCGGATCGAGGATGGTCAGGCGACGCTGCTCGGCCCGGATGAACTCGAGGCGGTGGGCCCGCAACTGGAAGCGATTCTGGAAGAACGACTGGGATGACCCGCGACCATCTGCTGGAGCCGGATCTGACGATCGCCGGACCGATTCTCGGCCTGGAGGCGGAACCCCTGCTGAGAGCTGGGGTTCGGGGTCTGGTGCTCGACGTCGACGAGACCCTGGTGCCCAGCAGCACCGAGGAGATCGCCGGTGCCCTGCACGACTGGGTGGTGGTGATGCGTCGCCACTTCCCCATCTGGCTGGTGAGCAACAACATCAGCGAGGCCCGCATCGGTGGCATCGCCGCTGCGCTGGAACTGCCGTACCATCTGGCGGCCGGGAAGCCCTCCCGGCGCAAGCTGCGGCTGGCGGCGGAGGCGATGGACCTGCCTGTGGAGCAGGTGGCGATTGTCGGCGATCGCGTTTTCACCGATGTACTGGCCGGAAACCGGCTCGGGTTCTACACGGTGCTGGTGGAGCCGATGGTGGACCCGGACCGCACCCCCCGCAGCCACTGGTGGCGGAATCTGGAGGTACGGGTGTCGCAGATGATGGGAGCCCGTTTCCATCCCCATCCGCAGATGTCCCTGCGCTGAGAGCGGTTCCTGCCGGGTGTAACACCATCCCGGCAGCTGACCTGGACCCGGGAGATCGGTTCTCCTGACTCTGGTGGCGGGTGATGGACCAATCGGGCAGGGTCGGACTTAATCCAGGCCCAGGGCCACCCCTTCTCCGCGTGGGTCGGCGGCACCGCTCAGTTGTCCGTCCGGGGCGATCGCCAGCAGATTGGCATTGCCCCAGGCCTCGCTTTCGCGCACCCGGTAACCGTAGGTCTCCAGGGCTGTGACGGTAAGCGGGTCGAAGCCGGTGCGTTCGAGGCGTAGCTGGTCGGGGACCCACTGGTGGTGCAGCCGGGCTGCGGCGACGGTGGCTCCGACATCGAAGCCGTAGACCGTGCGGTTGAGGATCAGCTGCAGCACGGTGCTGATGATCGTGCTGCCGCCGGGAGCGCCTCCCGCCAGCCGTGGCTGGCCGTTCTCCCGCAGGATGAAGGGCGTCATGCTCGAGAGTGGTGTCTTGCCGCCCTCGGGCCGGTTGGCCCGGGTCAGGCCCACCAGCCCGAAGCTGTTGCGGGCGTCCGGGGCGGCCGAGAAGTCGTCCATCTCGTTGTTGAGCAGGATGCCGGTGCCCGGCACCGTCACGCCGGAGCCGAAGCGGGTGTTGATCGTGAACGTGAGACTGACCACGGTGCGATCGCCGTCCACCACGGTCAGATGGCTGGTGTTCGGCGCCCCGGTCTTTTCGGCCCAGCCCAGCTGGGCGGCGGTAGCCGGTTGCACCTGAGTCTGAGTGCGGGCCTGCTGGAGCGGAATTTCGGCGGCGCGGGTCTTCAGATAGGCGGGGTCGAGCAGCTGCGTCACCGGTACCGGGGTGAAGGCCGGGTCTCCCAGCCAGCGGGCCCGGTCGGCGAAGGCGATCTGCTGGGCGGCGGCGAGGTGATGCAGCGCCTGGGGGCTGTGCCAGGACCAGCGGACGAAGCCGCTGAACTCCAGCAGGGCCAGGGCCTGGAGCAGGGCCACGCCACCGGAGGAGGGCGGCGGCATCGAGCAGACCTGCCACTGGCGGAAGGGGCCGCAGAGGGGCTGGCGCCAGATCGGTCGGTACCCCGCCAGATCGGCGGCGGTGATCAGACCGCCGTTGCGTTGCTGGTCGCTCACAATCGCCCGGGCGATCGCCCCCCGGTAAAAGCTCTCGGGCTCCTGCGCCAGCCGGCGCAGGCTACGGGCCAGATCCGGCTGGCGCAGCACCGTGCCCAGGTCCGCCACCCGCCCGCCCGGCAGAAACACGGCAGCACTGGCGGGATAGCGCTGCAGCAGTCCCTGCTGCTGGCTCAGGTTCAGCCGCAGCAACGGTGACACCACAATTCCCCGGTCCGCCAACTGAATCGCTGGTTGCACCAGCCGGGCCCAGGACAGCCGACCGTAGCGGTGATGCAGTTCCCGCAGCCCGGCCAGGGTGCCGGGGATGGCCACGGACCGGTAGCCCTCGCGGCTGGCTTTCGGGTCCGCCTGACCGTCGGGCCGGAGGTACATCGTCGGTGTCGCGGCGGCGGGGGCCCGCTCCCGGAAGTCGAGGGCGTCGAGGCGATCGCCCTTCTGAATCAGCAGAAAGCCGCCGCCGCCGATGCCCGCCGCGTAGGGCTCACTGACTGAAATCGCCAGGGTAGTGGCGATCGCCGCGTCGGCGGCATTGCCCCCGGCCCGCAGAATCTCCAGCCCGGCGGCGCTGGCCTGGGGGGTGGCGCTGACCACCAGACCCCGGCGGGCCAGGGTCGGGAGCAGGGCACTGGCCGGGAGCGGCGCACCCAGCAGCAGCACCAGGGACACAGAACTCCAACGGCAGCGGCGCAGCATGGGCAGGCAGAACAGGCAACGGACTCGACCGTACCAGAGTTGGGGCGATCGCCGATCTGTCTCCCAGTCGGTGCCTGTGGAACCATGGAACCGTTGCGCCAAGTCTTCACCGATGACGATTGCCGAACTGCCGCTGCTC
>CAYZUY010000069.1:1841-10936 GCA_964481495.1 uncultured bacterium | reverse complement strand
CGGGGCGTGCGCTGGCGCAGTAGGTCGTCCACCTCGACCACCCGCTCGATGCCGACAAAGCTGCGGTGGTCATCACCGGGATGGCATTCGCCGTAGACTTCGGCCTGCAGGTAGCGGCTCGGGTCATCCGCCTCGGTGAACCGCACCCGGGCCCGCAGGGCACTTCTCTCGCGACCGGGAAGAAGCTGGGGCTCGGCTTCGAGGGTGATCTGCCGCCCGCCCGTCTCATCCAACTGCAAGGGGCTGGTGGGTCGCTGGCAGGCACTCAGCAGCAGGCAGAGCAGCAGGAGAAGATAGGGCATGGGGATATTGTAGGAAGCCCATGGACCCGGTCTGGGTGAATCGGCGGCGGATCGCAGGCCAGACACAGGGGCCGCTGCGGGGACTGACCTTTGCCGTCAAGGACCTGTTCGATATCGCCGGAGATGTGACCGGCTGCGGCAATCCTGACTGGGCCGCCCGCCAGACGGCGGCGATCGCCCATGCCCCGGCGGTGGAACTGCTGCTGGCCGCCGGAGCCGATGGCGTCGGGCGGGTCCGGTGCGACGAATTCGCCTTCGGCCTCAGCGGCGAGAACCACTGGAGCGGCACACCCGAGAACCCGGCAGCACCGGAACGGGTGCCGGGGGGCTCCTCCAGCGGCTCGGCGGTGGCGGTGGCCCGCCGGGAAGCGGACTTTTCCCTCGGTACCGATACGGCCGGGTCGGTACGGGTGCCCGCCAGTAACTGCGGCCTCTGGGGCTGGCGTCCCAGCCATGGGTCCATCTCCCTGGCCGGGATTAGTCCTCTGGCCCCCAGCTTCGACACTATCGGCGTGTTCAGCCACGCCGCAGACCTGCTGCAGCGGGTGGCAGCGGTGCTGCTGGGCGGGACCGCAGAACCAGCTGCGCCGGTGCGCTGGGGCTATCTCCCGGCACTCTGGGACCTCTGCGACCCGGCTGTCCAGGCAGCGTTGCGACCCTGGCAAGCACGGTTAAACGCTGTTCCCCTGGATCTGCCGGTCACCCCTAATCAGCTCCGGCTCGCTTTTCAGACCCTGCAGTGGGCTGAGATCCACAGCACCTGGGGACAGCAGGTCCCGTCTCTGAACCTGGGACCGCGCACGGCCCGCAACTTCGAGCTGGCGGCTGGCCTGGACCGTCGGAGCCTACCCCAGGCGATCGCCCTCCGCCGTGAGCTGCAGCAGTGGCTGCAGACCCAGCTACCCCGGGGAACGGTACTGGTGCTGCCCACGGTCCCCAGCCCGCCGCCACCGTGCAATAGTCTCGGGGTTGATCGCACCCGGGACGGCTACATTCCGCGGGTAATCACGCTGGGGGCGCTGGCCGGTCTGGGGGGCCTGCCCCAGGTGACCCTGCCGGTGGCCCACGTCGAGGCTGCCCCGGTTGGCCTTTCCCTGGTGGGAGCCCGGGGTGAGGACCTGAGCCTGCTGGCGATCGCGGCGAGCCTAAGCCGGTAGATCGCAGCCGGTCCAGCGCCGGAAAGCCTGCCGCTGGGCCGCTGTTGCTTCGGGGTTGGGCGTCAGACTCCAGCTGGCCGGTTGCGGGTCCGCCAGCACCAGCGTGCGAGTCAGCAGTTCATCGCCGTGGAAGACGCTGAGGCTGAGGCGATCGCCGGGGCAGCGGGATTTCAGTCGCTTGCCTAGACTCTCGGCACCCACCCGGAAGCCATCCAGAGCCAGCAGTTCATCTCCCGGTTCCAGCCCGGCCGTCTCTGCCGGGCTGTCGGCCAGCACCGCCTTGACGCGGCAGCGACCGCCCTCATCGGCCAGCTTCAGCCCGTGATAGGGGTGAGGCTGCAGTGTCGGGGTCAGGGTCAGCCCGACCGTCGCCAGGGTCTCCACCAGGGGCAGTTCCGCCAGACCATCCAGCCAGTCCGCGAAGCAGTCGCTCAGATCCGCTCCGGCCACGTCGCTGATCAGCTGACGCAGTTCCGCTTCGTCGTAGCCCCGTTCCGGCTGACCGTGGCTCTGCCAGAGGCGGCGAAGCACCTCATCGAAGTTCCGCTCAGGCTGGCGTCGCTGAATCTCGAGATCCAGCAGCATCGTCACCAGCTGTCCCTTCAGGTAATAGGACATCTGCTGGTTGTCGCTCCAGGCATCCCGCCGATAGAGCTTGATCCAGGCGTCAGTGCTCGACTCGGTCAGGGGCTGCACAAAGCGACCCGGGGTGGTTAGGTAGCGACTGAGGTCCTTACCCAGGCACTCGAGGAAGAAATCGACGCCGTAGCAGCCCGCCCGCAGCGGCAGCAGGGGGTCGTAGTAGCTGGTCACGCCCTCGCAGAACCAGAGCGAGGGCGTGTAGTTCTCACGGTCGTAGTCGAACACCTCCAGGGCCCGAGGGCGCAGCCGTTTGACATTCCAGAGGTGGAAGAACTCATGGGCCACCAGCTGCAGGAAACGACGGTAGCCGTCGGGTTCGGCCAAGCTGTGGCGGTCGTAGGCCAGCACCGTCGAGTCGCGGTGTTCGAGGCCACCGTAGGCCCCCCCGCTGAGGTGCAGGATAAACAGATATCGCTCGTAGGGTAGGCCACCGAACAGAGCCGCCTCGGTTTCGATGATCTGGCGGGTGTCAGCGAGCAGCCGCTCCCAGTCCGCCTCGCCCCGTCCCCAGGTGACCCAGCCGTGGGGCCGTCCCCCCGCCTCGAAGGTCCGCAGCGTCAGCGGACCGACCTCGAAGGGGCTGTCCACCAGCTGGTCGTAGTCCTCGGCCCGGAAGCAGTGGGGGCCCGCCGACGGCAGAGCTGTGAACGCCTGCCAGCCCTCGGGGGCGACAATTTCCACCTCGCTCGGCTGCTGCCGCAGTTCCGGCACGTAGGGCAGCAGGGCTGCCGGGGTGAAGAAGCCGTGGGTGCCGTCAAGGTGGTTGGTGCGGACCGTCAGATCCGTCGCCAGCATGCGGAAGCGGACCACCACCGTCTCCGCTCCAGCTGCCTCGATCCGCCAGTGGTTCTTGCGGGTCTTGCGCCAGGGAAGGAGTTCCGCCTCGGGGCCCTCGGCGGAGAAGTCCTGCAGGTGCCGACTGTATTCCCGCACCAGGTAGGATCCCGGCGTCCAGACCGGCAGGCAGAGCCGCAGCGGCTCGCCGGTCCAGGCCCGCACGGTGACGGTGACCTCGAAGCAGTGACGCTGGGGTTGGGTCAGATCGACCCGGTAATGCATAGAAGGCAGGGACATGGCGAATGGGGAATTGAACGGCTAGGGACGGTTCACCCAGATGGCCCTGAGACCGGCGGCGGTAGCTCCCTTGCAATCTTCCCGGTAGCTGTCGCCGATGTGCCAGGCCTCGTGGGGGGCACAGTCATGCTTGGCCAGGGCAGCCGCGAAGACCTGGGGCTCGGGTTTGGCCGCTCCGACCTCTGTGGAGATTGTGATACTGGCGAAGTAGTCGCGCAGATTCAGTGCCTCCAGTACCGGATAGAGGCGGGAGTCAAAGTTGGAAAGGACCGCCAGGGTGCGCCCCTGGGCCGACCACTGATCCAGCAGTGGCAGCACCTCCGGATAGACGAACCAGGGAGCTGGTCCAGCAAAGTAGTCCCAGAGATCCCGGAAGAAGCCCGGGAAGTCCTGGAACCGATCCAGAACGCCTGCCCGCTCGAAGCTGCGCTCGGCCACGATCTCCCACCAGCGGAATTCCAGCTCGGGGACCTGCTGCGGGTCGGCTCCGGGGAAGGCCATGGGAGGCGCGGTGCGGAAGGCCTCGAAGAAGGCCTCGTTCAGTTGCCGGGCGTTGGCATCCACGCCCCAGTCACGGGCCACATCGCGATAGTGCTGGCCGACGCTGCCACTGACCCCGAACAGGGTGCCGACGGCGTCGAAGAAAATCACCTTGGGGTAGCTCATGGCTTCACCCGGAGCATGGCTCCGGACAACAGACGACCGACCTGGGTCACCCCGACGCGCCAGCGCTGCTCGGCAGTGGGCTGACGGCTGATGTAGACCAGCCGCCGGGCCGCGGCAGCCAGGGGGCCGCTCAGGGTCAGGCCCAAGCCGCTCAGGGCCGCATCCCCCCGCCCAAGGGAGACCATCTCGCCCAGAGCCTGATAGCGGAAGGGCTGCAGGGTGCGGTTCTCCCGGCTGGCCCAGAGATTCCAGGCCACACAGCGGGCCGCCTGCAGCGCGGATTGAGCGGTGGCGGGCACCATTTGGCCCTCGGCATCGATCACATTGGCCAGATCCCCGAGGGCGTAGATGCGGGGATGATCCTGTACCTGCAGGGTGGTGTCGACCAGAATCCGCCCCCGCTCATCCCGGGGCAGATCCAGGCGGGCGATCGCCTCGGACGGTTTCTGACCGACGGTCCAGAGGGTGAGCTGACTGAGGCAGTGCTGGGGTTGGCCGTCCCGCGCCAGTTCCAGCCCCTGGGCATCGACCCGGGTGACTCCGGTTCCGGTCATCAGGGTGACGCCACGGCGGGCCAGCGCCTTGAGGGCTGCCTCACGGTTGAAGGGTGTGGCCTGGGGCAGAATGCGATCGCTCTGCTCGATCAGACGGATGCGAGCCTGTCGGCTGTGACTGTCCGCCAGCGCCAAGGCCAGTTCCACGCCGCTGTAGCCCGCTCCCACCACGGTGATGTCGAACTGCGGGCAGACCGCCTCCAGTTCCCGCAGGCGATCGCCCAGACGGTGGGCATCCTCCAGCGAATGGAAGCCCAGGGCGTACTCATCCGCCCCCGGCACCAGATCCCGCCGCGGTTCGCTGCCCAGGGCCAGCACCAGCGCATCCCAGGACAGACGCCGACCATCGCTGAGTTCGGTCCAGCGCTCCTGGAGGTCGATGTGGCGCACGCTGGCCCGCTGGTGCCGGACACCGGTGCCCACCAGCAGATCCTCGTAGCGCGGGGCGATTTCCCAGGGTCGGGAGACCCCGGTCACCAGGTCGTAGAGCAGGGGCAGGAAGACGAAGCGATCGCGGCGATCCACCAGGTCCAGGGCCGGACGCTGGCGCCAGTCCAGACGAGCCAGTTCGAGGGCCGTGTAGAGCCCTCCGAAACCACCGCCGAGGATACAGATTCGGTCAGTCACAGCAGAGAGAGTCCGTCGCGAAGGCGTGGGCAGCGTCGAAATCCTCCCCACCATATCAACCCTGTCGAATGCCCCGTAGTCCGGGTGCCATACTGGGGAATGAAGCTCCGAGTCCCGTCCCATGGCCAGACACACCCAGGCCCACATCCCCAAGCGCGTCGATAAGCGTCGGCCGGGTGGCCTCAGCGCCATGGTCAAGCGCCAGACCGAGTACTACATGGGTGCCAAACTGCTGGAACGTTCCGAAGCCAACGGCTGACCCAGGAGACCCCCCATGACTCTCTGTTCTGCTCTGGAACTGGATCTGGACGCCGTAAATGAACGCTTCGCCGATGCCGATGCTACCCAGCTGGTGCAGTGGGCTGTCGGGCAGTTCGGCGACGGTCTGGTGCTGAGCACCAGTTTCGGCATCCAAGCCGCCGTAATGCTGCACCTCTGCACCCAGGTGAAGCCGGATTTGCCGGTAATCTGGATCGACACCGGCTACCTGCATCCCGAAACCTACCGGTTTGCCGATCAGCTGACCCGGCGCCTGAACCTCAACCTCAAGGTCTACCAGTCGCCCCTCAGTCCGGCCCGCATGGAGGCCCTCCACGGTCGTCTCTGGGAAAGCGATGACGTTGAGGACTTCAACCTCTACGACCGCATCCGTAAGGTGGAACCGATGCAGCGGGCCCTGGCTGAGCTGGGGGCGACCGCCTGGCTGGCGGGTCTGCGCAGCCAGCAGACCGACCATCGCAGAACCCTGCGTCCGGTGATCGAGAAGGATGGCCTGTACAAGGTCCACCCGATTCTCGGCTGGCACTCCCGAGACATCTACCGGTATCTGCAGACCCACCATCTGCCGTACCATCCCCTGTTCGACCAGGGTTACACCACCGTTGGTGACTGGCACTCCAGCCGCCCGGTCGGTGAGAACGAAACCGATGAGCGGGCCACCCGCTTCCGCGGACTGAAGCAGGAATGCGGCCTGCACGTCTGATCGGACTGGCCCTGCTGGCCGGTCTCAGCCAGTCCGGCCCCAGCAGAGCCGCGGAGCTGTCTCCGGGGACTCTGCGAGTCGGCATCGTGGATGGCGTTCCCCCCTGCACCTTTCGCCACAACAGCGAATGGCAAGGACTGAGCGTCGACCTCTGGAGCCGGATTGCCCAGCAGACGGGGCAGACCTTCACCTACGTCGCCCAGCCGAACACCAGCGTGCTGCTGGAGGCCACCCGCCGCAACCTAGTGGATGTGGGCATCGGCTGCCTGTCGATCACCCCTGATCGGCTGGGACGCTACCGGTTCAGCCTGCCGTTCCAGGAGGATGGGCTGGCGGTGCTGGCCCGCCGTCGCCCCCTGGAGGTCGGACAGGCACTGCTGCTATCCCTGTTAGCTCCCGATCTGCTGCGTCTCCTGGGGGGCCTGTTTCTGGCCATGACCCTGCTGGCGGCTGCACTCTGGTGGTTCGAGGAGCGGCTCAATCATCCCGGGACAACGGCTCAGGATCGGCGGCGATCCTTCGCCAGTACCCTGCAGATCCTGATCACCGGGCCGGGCACCAATACCCTCGGCGTCACCGTCCGCAGCAACCTGCTGATCGTGGTGGCCTACCTGTTCCGGCTGGTGTTCGCCTCCATGCTGGTCAGCTACATCACGGTGAATGTGGTGCAGCAGTCCCAGGGCCGTCGGGCTCTGGCAGGGGCCGGGCTCGATAGCCTGCGGGGTCAGCGGGTGGCCGTCCGCCAGGGCAGCGTCAGTGCGGGCCTGCTGGAGCGGCTTAACCACCAAGCGCGCCTCCTGGGTCAGCCGCCGGTCATCCTCGTCCCGGTTTCCGATCTGGATCAGGCCCTGGTGAAACTGGAGCGGGACGACGTTTTCGCCATCCTGGGTGACAGTCAGCAGCTGCGCTACCTGCGGCGGCAGAGCGACCATCCGGCCGGGCTGGAACTGGCTATCCAGGATCTGCGGGTGCAGTCCCGGGCCCTGGCGCTTGCTCCGGAACTGCCAGTGGACAGAGTCGAGGCCATCAACCGGGCGATCGCCCGCCTCAAGGAGGAGGGGGTCGTTCAGGAACTGCAGCGGGACTGGCTCGGTCCCTGACCGGCAGCTACGGGCAGCTCCAGGCTCCGCGCTTCCAGGACTGCTCGATGCAGCGATCGCGAGCCTCCAGCTGACGGATCTGGGCCTGCAGCAGGGCTACACTGACAGCCCAGGCAAGCGCACCGAATAGTAGGGCGGCCCAGAGATAGGGAATCGGATTGGTGCGGCGGCGACGCCGGGGGCGGTAGGCGCGGATATCAACCGGGCGGGACCGTTGCGCCATGGCGGATACGGAGCCGGGCTCCGGTGGGGTTAGCCGACGCCAGTGTACGGTATCCCGTCCGTTGTGTCTGTTCCGGCCACCCCGCTACAATGCGGGTAGTTCAGAAATGCAAGGGGCTGTAATGGTTTCGACGTGCCAGTGAACGCTGGTCCGTGATGCAGGTCGAGAGGGAGTCCACTCTCGTTAATCCAGGCTCACCCTAAAAGTAACTGCGAACAACATCGTTCCTTTCGCTCGTAAGGCTGCGCCCGTCGCCGCCTAAACCTTAACAGACTTAGGTTTGAGCCACTCCTGGCCGGACGCCGCGACCGACCTTGAGTAACCAACCCAGCGGCTGCTCAGGCTAACGACCTTCGGTTCGAGAGCCTGCTAAGACCAAACCGATGCATCCCGCCGCCGGGGATAAGCGACGGCTCCCGTGCCAAGGGTCAGCGGCACTAAACCTGTGAATGAGCGGTTGGTTAATACCTGGTGCGGACAGCGGTTCGATTCCGCTCAGCTCCATTTCTTTCCCACCAACGCAGAAGGGGCACCCGATGGGTGCCCCTTCTGCGTTCACTACTGAAGAACGGTGATCTCCATGCCATTCTTCGGCAGGCTGGCCGGTGTGATCGCCAGAGTGCGGCCGACATTACGGATGGGGGTGCCCTTCATCAGGGTGAGGAAGTCCTGAAGAGGCTGAAGATCGCACTGCTTGGGATCTGCTCCCTTGGTGCGGTACATCATCGGGATCACGACCTTCGGCTTGAGCAGGGCGATCGCATCCTTGGCTTCCGCCGGGGTGTAGCTCTTGGGGCCGCCCCCCACCGGAATCATCAGTACATCGGGCTGCCCGAGAAGAATCTGCTCCTCCAGACTCAGGGGAGCTGCCGCACCACCCAGGTGGATCAGGGTCAGGCCCCCCTGGCGCCATTTCCAGGCGGTGTTGGGGCCAAAGCGACGGCCCTGCAGACGGTCGTGGGGCATGCTGATGCCCTGCATCAGCATCGACCCGACACGGTAGGCCCCGGCGGCATCGAGCACCTGGGGCTTGCCGGGCACGGCCTCGGCGTAGCCCTCATCCAGCAGTTTGCTGCTGGTCAGAACCAGATCCGCCCGTTTGGCGGGCAGGGGCAGACCGGCAGTGCAGCCACCGGGCTTGAAGGGATTGATCAGCAGGGTGGGGCCGCCGCCCTGGATGAGGAAAGCACTGTGGCCGAGAGACTCGATCCGGACTCCGGACGGGGCGCTCTGGCCCGCACCCGCCAGTGTCAGCGGCAGCAGGGTAGTCCCCAGCAGTCCCGCGATCCAGCTCCGACTCGACATCTGCGTTCCCCTGCGGCGCGTCACGGCTTCCGAGACTAGCACCTTTCGGCAGTGGCCAGGCGCAGGAAGTTGGCCAGTAACTGCTTGCCGGAATCCGTGAGGATGCTCTCGGGGTGGAACTGCACCCCCTGAATGTGGGGATACTCCCGGTGCTGCACCCCCATGATCGTGCCGTCGGCCACCCGGGCCGTCACTTCCAGCACCGGCGGGCAGCTGTCGGCGTTGATCACCAGACTGTGGTAGCGGGTGGCGGTCATCGGCTGGGGCAGACCGGCGAAGACGCCCCTGCCCTCATGCTCGACCGGTGATACCTTGCCGTGCATCAGTTCCGGTGCCGATCCGATGACACCGCCATAGACTTCACCGATGCTCTGGTGCCCCAGGCAGACCCCGAGAATGGGCGTGGTCGGTCCGAACCGTTCGATCGCCGCCATCGAGACCCCGGCATCCTCGGGGCGCCCCG
>CAYZUY010000069.1:0-1831 GCA_964481495.1 uncultured bacterium | reverse complement strand
TGCGCACCACCCGGATATCGGCCGCAATCGGAAATTCCTGCCCCAGTTCCCCGAAGTACTGGACCAGGTTGTAGGTGAAGCTGTCGTAGTTATCGATCACCAGCAGCACGGCGGGTCTCCAGAGGTCGTTCAGGGGGTGAATTCAGAAGAGCACCAGCAGCAGTCGCTGCCAGAGGGCGGGGAGAATCAGCAGGCTGGCAACCCAGAGGGCAACCAGGGCACTGACGAGCACAGCGGCGGCGGCACAGTCCTTCGCGATCTTGGCGAGATCGTGATAAGTCTGCTCCACGGTCAGATCCACCACGGATTCGAGGGCGGTGTTCACCAGCTCCAGGATCAGTACCACCCCGCAGGTGAGACCGATCAGGGCCATCTCCGTTCCGGCCAGACCGAGCCAGACACCGAGGGCGATCGCCACCGAGCCGATCAGACAGTGGATGCGGAAGTTGCGCTGGGTCTGGAAGGCGTAGCTGACACCATTCCAGGCATAGCCGAAGCTCTTGAGCAACGTCGGAGCCACACGCCAGGCGTAGCTGCGACTGCGCCCGGTCTCCAGGGTGCGCGACACCGGCAGATTCCCGAGGTCCGAGGTAGGAGGCACCATGGGGCTGTTCCGCTCGTCTAGCATCACAGTCTAATCCCCGAGGGACTGGCCGGAGCATTCCCAGTGCGGCGGCTCCAGCCCCACAGCCCGCAGGAGCTCCTCCTGCAGTTCGAGCATGGCGATCGCCGCCTCGTCGTCCGGGTGGTCCCAGCCGAGCAGGTGCAGCAGGCCGTGGGCCGCCAACCAGGCATCTTCCACAGCCTGGGTGTGCCCCCCGGCCACCGCCTGTCGGGCCGCGGTCTCCAGGGAGATGATGATGTCCCCCAGATAGAGCGGTTCCGGCTCGGCATCCGGGAGGCCCGGAATCGGGTCCGCCTCCAGCGCCGCGAAGGAGAGCACATCCGTGGGTCGATCGATGCCCCGGAAGTCCCGGTTGAGCTGGTGCACCTCTGCGTCATCGGTCAGGCGCAGGCTCAGCTCGTAGACCGACTGGCGCAGGGCAGGCTCCAGCCGGGGCTGCAGGTGCGTCAGCCAGCGACTCAGCCGCTGCTGCCACAGGGTCTGCTGCTCTGGAGTCGGTTCAGCCTGCAGCTGCAGGCTGAGCTCAACCGCGATCACGAGGGGCGCCCGGTCAGCCAGGCCAGACCGACCAGCAGACCCAGCAGGCCGACAGTGGTCAGCCCGAAGTGGAACAGGGACTTGCGGCCCTTGGCGACCATGTTGCGCATGGCCAGCTTGACGTAGCTGTCGCTCGGTTTCGGTTGTTCCGTCATGGTTAGGCGGTGGCAGCATCCACCATCTGGTTTTCCTGGCGCAGGTAGGCCTGGATGAAGGGGTTGAGATCCCCGTTCATCACGTCCTGAATCTGACTGGTTTCGGTGCCCGTCCGCAGGTCCTTGACCATCTGGTACGGGTGGAAGACGTAGTTGCGGATCTGGTTCCCCCAGGCCGCTTCCACCATATCGCCGCGAATCTGGGCGATCTCCTGGGCCTTCTGCTCCTGCAGCACGATCAGCAGCTTCGCCTTGAGGATGGCCAGGGCCTTCTCCTTGTTCTGAAGCTGGGAGCGCTCCTCGGTACAGCGCACCGCCAGACCGGTGGGGATGTGGACGATGCGGACCGCCGTCTCTACCTTGTTGACGTTCTGGCCACCCTTGCCCCCGGCCCGGGAGGTGGTGATCTCCAGGTCCTTTTCGGGGATGTCGAGGTCGACCTCGGTGTCGATGATCGGCATCACCTCCACCCCGGCAAAGCTGGTCTGGCGCTTGCCGTTGGCATTGAAGGGAG
>CAYZUY010000068.1:3102-10943 GCA_964481495.1 uncultured bacterium | reverse complement strand
TCGAGACCGTCGCCTAGACCGCGCCGTCCGGTTTGACCTCCGGGCGCAGGCAGAGGTCGCTGTCGAGCCAGCAGGCCATCTCCGGCTGCAGCAGCGGCAGCACCTCGGCCACAGTGCTGACGAAGTGGGGGATATGCAGATCTCCCGGGGCCGCCAGGTGGGGTTCACTGCCGCACATGCTGCGCAGGGCCCACTCCTGGAACTCCTGCCACATCTCACCGACGAAGATCAGCGGCATGGCAGGCAGTTTCTTCACCTGCAGCAGCTGCCAGACCATCATCGCCTCGAGGGTGGTGCCGATGCCGCCGGGCATGACCACGAAGGCATCGGAGGCCATCACGAAGTGGTGCAGCCGCGAGAAGAAGTTCTGGTGCTCGTAGAGCTCCTCGATGTAGGGGTTAGCCCCCTGCTCGAAGGGCAGCTCCACCCGTACCCCCACCGAGCGCCCGCGGTTCTCGGGGTCGGCGGCCACCGCCCCGGCGTTGGCGGCTTCCATCAGCCCGGGGCCGCCGCCGGTGACAATGTCACAGCCGGCGATCGTTAGCTGTTCCGCCAGCCAGCGCACTTCCTCGTAGAGGGGATGCTCGGCCTTAAGGCGGGCGGAGCCGAAGATGGTGACCGTGTAGCGACTGTGGCGGGCCCGGGGCAGGCTGGTGATGCGCTCGACGACATTCCACAGGTTGAAGATGGCGTCGTTGAGCACGGACGCCACGGGGTCCAGGGAGTGGGCGGTGCCGTTGGGGCCGGAGCCGGGAGGTTGAGGCGTGGGAGAGATCAAGGCGATCGCCGCAATCGGAGTGCACAGGCCGACCGCTGGCCCCGGACGACGGGGAACGGCCGACCCGCTGCACTGACCCTACGGTGCCGGGGCCCGGAACCGCAAGCATTGCACGCCCACTGTCAGACGGCGTTCACCCCAGGATCAGCTCCGCCTCCAGCACGTCTTCGGTGTGGCGGACACTGAAGCCCACCTCCTCGCACAGGTGCCGCATTCGCTGGTTCTCCGGCAGGATGATCGCAAACAGGCGCTCGAGACCCTCGCAGCGGGCCACCTCCACCAGTCGCCGCACCATCTCGTGGCCAAGGCCGTGGTTCTGCCAGGGATCGGCCACCAGCAGCGACAGCTCCGCCTCCGGACGGCCGTGCAGCTGCCGCCAGCGCCCGACGGAGCGCAGCTGCCCCTCGGCATCCTCGGCCACCAGGGCCATCTCCCGGTCGTAGTCGATGAAGCAGATCCGGGTCAGCCGCTCGTGGCGGGTGCGCTGGCTGAGCTTGAGCAGATGGGCGTAGCGGAAATAGACCGTCTCCTCGGAGAGCTGACCGTGGAAGGTGACCACCGCCGGTTCGTCCTCGGGGCGGATCGGGCGGATGGTCAGGGGTTCTCCGTCCTGCTCCCAGGTCCAGTAGTAGTGGCTGGGGTAGGGGCGGATGGCGGGCCGGGGCAGGCGACAGAGGTCACCGCCGGAGGGCTGCAGCACCACCCGCGCATCCAGGGCCAGGAGGCCGTTGCCGGGTCGGGCCAGCAGCGGGTTGATCTCGATTTCGCGGATCAGCGGCTGGTCGAGCACCAGCTGACTGAAGCGCACCAGCAGGGATTCCAGCGCATCCAGATCCACTGCCGCCCGACCGCGCACCCCCTGCAGAGCCGTCCAGATACGGGTGCGTTCCATCAGCCGCCGGGCCAGGGTGCGGTTCAGGGGCGGCAGCCCGAGGGCGCGATCGCGGTAGACCTCCACCAGCTGGCCGCCGCTGCCGAACAGCAGCACCGGCCCGAACTCGGGATCGACACTGCTGCCGACGATCAGTTCGTAGCCGTCGAGGTGCTCCATCGGCTGCACGGTCACCCCGAGGAAGTCGGCAGTTGGTACCCCCGCGGCGATCGCCGCGTAGGCCGCCCGCACCGCCGTCTCATCCGCCAGATTCAGCTGCACCCCGCCGACATCGGTCTTGTGGGTGATCGTGGTGCTGTGCAGCTTCAGCACTACCGGGTAACCGATGGCCTCGGCGATCGCCACCGCCTGATCCGGGTCGGTGGCCAGCCGGGTGGCAACGGTGGGAATCCCGTAGGCCGCCAGCAGCTGCTTCGACTCCAGTTCCGTCAGCAGGCTGCGGCCGTCGGCCTCGACCTGCCGCAGCAGGGTCTCGGCCCCTTCCCGGTCCAGCCCCTCCTCCTCCACCAGGGCCGGGGTCTCGTAGAGGCTGGAGAGGCGATCGCTGTACTGCCACATCAGGTTGAAGATGTGGGCGGCTGTGTCCGGGTAGCGGAAGGTGAAGATGCCTGCGTCGTTGAGGATCGCCTCGGCCTCGCGCACGGCGGTGCCCCCCATCCAGCTGGCCAGCACCGGTTTGCGGCTGCTGGCGGTCTGGTCGCTCAGCTGGCGGGCGATCGCCGTCGGGTCCGTCATCGCCTGGGGGGTGAGGATCACCAGCAGACCGTCGCTGTCGGGATCGTTGGCGGCGATCTCCAGGGACTGGGCGTAGCGCACCGGGTCCGCATCCCCGAGGATGTCGATCGGGTTGGCGTGGCTCCAGTGGGGCGGCAGGATGCGGTTGAGGGCCGTGCGGGTGCCCTCGCCCAGGGGGGCCAGTTCACCACCGCCGCGGATCAGGGCATCGGTGGCCAGGACGCCAGGGCCGCCCGCATTGGTGAGAATCGTCAGCCGTCGGCCCTTGGGCCGGGGCTGCTTGGCCAGCAGGTCCGCCATGTTGAACAGGTCGAGGATGGAGTCGACCCGCAGCACGCCGCAGCGGCGGAAGGCGGCATCGAGCACCTCGTCACTGCCGGTCATGGCACCGGTGTGGCTGGCCGCCGCCTGGGCTGCCGCCTCGGTGCGTCCGGCCTTGATCACCACGATCGGCTTAGTCAGGGCTACCTCCCGGGCCGCCGACAGGAAGCCCCGGGCATCGCCAATGGACTCCATGTAGATGACGATGCTGCGGGTGTTGGGGTCATCGCCCAGGTAGTCGATCAGATCGCCCCAGGAGACATCGAGCATCGACCCCAGGGAGAGGAAGGCACTGAAGCCGAACTTCTCGCGCAGGCTCCAGTCGAGGATCGAGGTGCAGAGGGCACCGCTCTGGCTGATGAAGCCGACGTTGCCGGGGCGGGCCATGGTGGCCGCGAAGGTGGCGTTCATGCCGACAATCGGATTCATCACCCCCAGGCAGTTGGGGCCGATGATCCGCATGCGGCCGCGGGCGATTGCCCGGATCTCCTCCTCCAGCTGCACCCCCGGGGCACCGATCTCCTTGAACCCGGCGGAGATAATGATCGCTCCGGGTACCCCTGTCTCGACGCAGTCGCGCACCACCGCCGGGACCGTCGTGGCCGGAGTGGCGATCACCGCCAGGTCCACCGGTTCGGGCAGGTCACGCAGGCTGGGGTAGGCCTTGATGCCGAGGACGCTGGAACGGCGGGGGTTGACCGGGAAGACGGTGCCGCCGAAGGGTGAGCTGATCAGGTTCCAGAGCAGCGTGCGGCCGACACTGCCCAGGGTCTCGCTGGCCCCGACCACCGCCACCCGTCGGGGCCGGAAGATCGGGTCGAGGCTGCGGCCCCGTTCAGCGAACAGATTGTGGCTGGGATCGATGCGGTCCGTCGGAAGGGTGACCATGGTCGCAGACCTTGCGGATGCACAGCAGCGGGCAGACAGATCTGCCCAGACTGATTCTTAGAAGTGGCTCCGTCCGCTGCCGCAATTCTTAAGTCCACCTTCGGTTTTCGCCGATGGAGCGCTTCTCTGACGTATTAAAGGCTCAGTTGTCCGCCGCTGTGACCATGGCTGTCGCCAGCTCTCCCCGCAACTGCCCGACTGACCAGCGCTACCGGCGTCTGGATCTGGCCCTGAAGCGCAACGGCTACCAGCCGGATGCCCTGATCGAGATTCTGCACGAGGCCCAGGACCTGTTCGGGTTTCTGGAGCCGGAAGTGCTCACCTACGTCGCCCAGTCCCTCAAGCAGCCCCTGAGCCGCGTTTACGGGGTGGCGACCTTCTACCACCTGTTCCGTCTCAAGCCGAACGGGAGGCATACCTGCAGCGTCTGCCTGGGTACCGCCTGCTACGTCAAGGGCTCCCAGGCGCTGCTCGACCGGATGTCCGCCGAGCTGGGCATCCGGGATGGCCAGACCAGCGACGACGGGCTGGTGTCCCTGAGCACGGTGCGCTGCATCGGCGCCTGCGGCATCGCCCCGGCGGTGGTCTACGACGGTGAGATCGCCGGCCGTCAGGATGAGGCCCAGCTGATCGCCCACCTGCAGCAGTGGCGGGAGGCGACCGATGGACTGGCTTGATCTCGAGCAGATCAGCAGCGCCGAGCGGGCCGCCGCCAAACCCCGGCGCCTGCGCTGCTGCACCGCAACTGGCTGCCGGGCCGCCGGAGCTGAAGCAGTGCTCGAGTCTCTGCAGCAGGCGGCAACGGATCTGGCGGACCTGGAGGTGGTTGGAGTTGGCTGCCTGGGGCTCTGCTGCCAGGGCCCGCTGGTGCAGGCAGACCCGGGCGATCGCCTCTACGCCGGGGTGGCCCCCGAGCAGGCCGAAGCCCTGGTGGCGGATCTGGAGCAACCGGACCCGCAACTGCCCACCCTCGATCCACAGCACCCCTTCTTCAGCCAGCAGCTGAAGGTCGTCAACCGTCACAGTGGCCTCGTCGACCCGGAGCGGATCGAGAGCTACATCGCCCTGGGCGGCTACCGGGCCCTCTACCGCAGCCTGTTCGAGTTCACCCCGGAGCAGGTGGTGGCGGAAATCCGGACCAGCGGGCTGCGCGGCCGCGGCGGCGGCGGCTACTCCACCGGCCTCAAGTGGGCCACCGTGGCCAAGGCGAAGGGCGATCGCAAGTTCGTGGTCTGCAACGGTGACGAGGGTGATCCTGGCGCCTTCATGGACCGCAGTGTGCTCGAGAGCGACCCCCATCAGGTGATCGAGGGCATGGCGATCGCCGCCTACGCCGTCGGCGCCAGTGCCGGGTATCTCTACGTGCGGGCCGAGTATCCCCTGGCGATCGAACGCCTCAACAAAGCGATCAAGCAGGCCCGCCGCCTGGGGCTGCTGGGTGCGGGGATCTTCGGCACCCGCTTCGAGTTCAACCTCGAGGTGCGGATCGGTGCCGGGGCCTTCGTCTGCGGCGAGGAAACCGCGCTGATGCACTCGATCCAGGGTCAGCGGGGCGTGCCACGGGTGCGCCCGCCCTACCCGGCCGAATCCGGGCTCTGGGGCTGCCCGACCCTGATCAACAACGTCGAGACCTTCGCCAACATCGCCCCGATTCTCGATCGCGGCGCCGAGTGGTTCGCCGCCATCGGCAGCGATCGCAGTCGCGGCACCAAGGTCTTTGCCCTCACCGGCAAGGTGCGCAACAACGGGCTGATCGAGGTGCCCATGGGCATGCCCCTGCGCACCATCGTCGAGGCGATGGGCGAACCGGAAACCGTGGTCAAGGCGGTGCAGACCGGGGGGCCCTCCGGCGGCTGCATCCCGGCAGACCACCTCGATACACCGGTGGACTACGACTCCCTGGTGGCCCTGGGCTCGATGATGGGCTCCGGCGGTATGGTGGTGCTCGACGCCTCCACGGATATGGTCGAGCTGGCCCGCTTCTACATGGAGTTCTGCCGCTCCGAGAGCTGCGGCAAGTGTGTCCCCTGCCGGGCCGGTACGGTGCAGCTGCACGAACTGCTGGGCCGCATCGCCCGCCGCGAGGTCGGGCCCGATGCCCTGGTCCAGTTGGAGTCCCTCTCCCATCTGGTCAAGGACACCAGCCTCTGCGGCCTGGGGATGTCCGCTCCCAACCCCACCCTCAGCACCCTGCACTGGTTCCGAGACGAATACGAGGCCCGCGTGGCCGGACCCAGCGGAGATCCGTCATGACCGTCGTCACCCTGACCATCGATGACCGGGAAGTGGCCATCGAGGAGGGCAGCACCCTGCTCCAGGCCGCCCGGGAAGCGGGCATTCCCATCCCCACCCTCTGCCACCTGGACGGCGTCTCCGATGTGGGCGCCTGCCGTCTCTGTCTGGTGGAGATCGAGGGCATCGGCAAACTGCAGCCCTCCTGCATGGCCACTGTGGCCGAGGGAATGCGGGTGCGCACCCAGACCGAGACCCTGCAGAGCTATCGCCGTCAGGTGGTGGAGCTGTTCTTCGCCGAGGGCAACCACGTCTGCTCGATCTGCGTGGCCAACGGCAACTGCGAGCTCCAGGACGCGGCGATCGCCGTCGGCATGGACCACAGCCGCTTCCCCTACCGCTTCCCGGACCGGGGCGTGGACGCCTCCCATCCTCTGTTTGCCCTCGACCACAACCGCTGTATCCTCTGCACCCGCTGCGTGCGCGTCTGCGACGAAATCGAGGGTGCCCACGTCTGGGACGTGGCCATGCGGGGCGAGCAGTGCCGGATCGTCGCCGGGCTGGATCAGCCCTGGGGCGAGGTGGACGCCTGCACCAGCTGCGGCAAGTGCGTCGAGGCGTGCCCCACCGGCGCCCTCTACCGCCAGGGGATGACAACCGCCGAATCGGTTCACGATGCGGGCCGCAGCGCTTTCCTGATCGACGCCCGGGAGAAACGGCAATGGACAAGATAAGGTTCGCCACCGCCTGGCTGGCGGGCTGCTCCGGCTGCCACATGTCCTTCCTCGACCTGGACGAGTGGCTGATCGACCTGGCCGATCTGGTGGAGGTCGTCTACAGTCCCGTCGGCTCGGACATCAAGAACTACCCCGAGAACGTCGATGTCTGCCTGGTGGAGGGGGGCGTCGCCAACGAGGACAACCTGGAGATTCTCCATCAGATCCGGCAGCGCACGAAGGTGCTGATCTCCTTCGGTGACTGCGCGATCACAGCCAACGTGCCGGGGATGCGCAATCTGCTCGACGGCAGTGCCGCTGCCGTGCTGGGACGGGGCTATCTGGAGCTGGCGGATGCCCAGGCCCAGCTGCCCTGCGAACCGGGGATCGTGCCGCCGCTGATGGAGCGGGTCACCCCCCTGCACGAACTGGTGACCGTGGACCACTACCTGCCCGGCTGTCCGCCCTCGGCACCGCGCATCCGCGAGTTTCTCGAACAGCTGCTGGCGGGTCAGGCTCCCCGCATGGAAGGACGGGGCATGCTCAAGCCAGGCTGAGGGGTCGGTGCGCATCCGGCACCCCGGCGGGCGATCGCAGCAGCATCTCTGAGGCCAGGCGGATATGACAGGGGATCGCTTTCAGTCGCTGCAGAACGAACTGCGTCGCGGCTGGGACGGCATCGATTTCGGTGAGGGCGGTGACTACGACATCCTGGTGGTGCCCTCCGCCAGCCTTGACCCGGCAGAGCTGGCCCAGGTGAAGGGCGTGCAGCACTACGAGGAGCGGCTGCTGTTCTCGCTGATTCGCCTGCGCCACCCCCGCACCCGGCTGATCTACGTCACCTCCCAGCCCCTGGCGCCGATCGTGATCGACTACTACCTGCAGCTGCTGCCGGGGATTCCCTTCTCCCACGCCCGGGATCGACTGCTCAACCTGTCGGTGTTCGACAACTCCCAGCGGCCCCTGAGCGAGAAGCTGCTGGAGCGGCCGCGCCTGCTGGAGCGCATCCGTCAGGCCCTGCGGCCCGGCCGCTCGGTGATGACCTGCTACAACGCCACGGCGATCGAACGGCAGTTGTCGCTGGTGCTCGATCTGCCTCTGTTCGCCACTGACCCGCAACTGGCCTACTGGGGCACCAAGGCCGGCAGCCGGGAGATCTTCGCCGAGTGCGGGCTGCCCCATCCGCCGGGCACGTCCCTGGCCCGCAGCCCCGAGGAACTCGCAGAGCGGGCGGCCGCACTCTGGAGCGAGACCCCCTCACTCCGCTTTCAATCGGAGG
>CAYZUY010000068.1:0-3092 GCA_964481495.1 uncultured bacterium | reverse complement strand
GCGAGTATCCGCAGCTGACGCAGCTGGTGATCAAACTAAACGAAGGCGTCTCCGGTGAGGGCAATGCCCTGCTCGATCCAGTCACCCTGGATGGTGTCGTCCCCGGCCACTGCAGCGCTCCGGAACTGGCCGGTGCAATCCTCGACGCCCTGCCCCGGCTACGCTTCCAGGGCCCCCACGAAACCTGGCCCAGCTACCGCGATCGCTTCCCGCTCATGGGTGTGCTGGCGGAGGGCTTCATCGCCGGAGCTGTGAAGCGATCGCCCAGCGTCCAGGGCTACATCCACCCCAGCGGCCGGGTGGAGGTGCTCTCCACCCACGACCAGATCCTCGGCGGTCCGGACCAGCAGATCTACCTTGGCTGCCGCTTTCCGGCCGCGCCGGAGTACCGGCTGCAGCTGCAGCACTACGGTCAGGCGGTGGGGGAAGCCCTCTCCCGGCGCGGGGCCCTCGACCGCTACGGGGTCGATTTTGTGGCGGTGCAAGGGCCCGATGGCGGCTGGGATCTGCAGGCGATCGAGATCAACCTGCGCAAGGGCGGCACCACCCACCCGTTCATGACCCTGAAGTACCTGACCAATGGCCACTACGACCCCGAGGACGGCAGCTTCCGCAGTCACTCGGGTCAGGAGAAGCACTACGTCGCCACGGACAACCTCTGTCACCCGGCCTACCAGGGACTGCTGCCCCGGGATCTGATGGACATCATCGCCGAGCGTCAGCTGCACTTCGACAGCAGCACCAAGACCGGCACTATCTTCCACATGATCGGCTGCCTGTCGGAGTTCGGGAAACTGGGAATGACCTGTATCGGTAACAGCGCTGGGGATGCAGATGCCATCTACCGGCGGGTCGAGCAGGTGCTGATCGAAGAGGGCAGCCGCGGAGCCCGGAGCACGGTTCTGCCGCTGTCCTGGCGGTCATGATCCCCGTGGCTGATCCCCAATTTTTGAGTTTTTCCGAAGCTGTCGGAGGGATCATCCTCCCACCGGCAGAATAAACCTCAATTGCGTTCCGGGTTGCTTATGTCCCTCGCTGCCTATCCCTCTCCGACGGAGCTGGCAACCCACCGTCGCATCATCACTGCCGCCCGTCGACTCTTCTCCCGGCAGGGCTACGAAGGCACCAGCACCCGGGCGATCGCCGCTGAAGCCGCCGTTGCCGAGGGCACTCTCTTCCGCCACTTCGATACCAAGCATGCGGTGCTCGAAGCGGTCCTGCACGACAGCTGGCAGACCCTGCTGGGCGAACTGCTGAATCTGCTCGGCGAGGTGAGCGACTTCCGGGATCTGCGGCCGCTGCTCAGCCGCTGCCTGCAGCTGCGCCGTGAGGAGCCGGAACTACTCCAGGTCTGCCTCTCGGAGGTGTCCCACGAAGCGGGTCTGCGCGAGCGGATGCAGGAGCGCTTCCTGAATCCGCTGCTGGATGTGCTGGAGGCCTTTCTCCAGACCGGGATGGAGCGGGGCTTCTACCGGGTCGGTGATCCCCGCCCCCTGGCGGCACTGGTGCTGGGGCTGCTGCTGTTTCTGCTCGGCGACCCGCTGCTGCTGCCGGGCCTGGAGGCCGACCAGGCGGATCAGACCCTGAGCTGGCTGGATGCGGTGCTCAACCAGGGACTGCGCCTGGACGGCTGAGACCTCAGATGGCGGCGATCGCCGCCTCGATCCGGGCCCGGTCTTCACCGCGACGGTTGAGCAGCACCCAGGAGGTGACCATGTCCGGACCGGACAGGGTGCCCATCAGGGCCGCCCGCAGGGTCTTCATCACCTGACCCTTCTTCAGGCCCAGGCCCTTGACCACGCCGTTGATCACCGTTTGGGCGGTCTCCGCAGTCAGCGCGCCATCGGGCAGCTGTTCGAGCACCCCGGCCAGCAGCGCGGCCCCGTGCTGCTGGCGCAGCTGGTTCATGGCATCCTCCTGCAGAGCAATGCCGTCACTGAAGAACAGGCGCGCCTGTTCGACCCCATCGGTGAGCCGGGTGAGGCCCGGACCCAGCAGGGCTGCCAGTTCCTCGAGCCAGCCGGCATCGGCCGCGTCCAGCGGGAAGCCAGCCTCGCTCCAGAAGGGCGTGAGACGGGTCACCAGATCCGCCGGAGCGAGCTCGTGCAGCACCTGGCCGTTGAGCCAGTCGAGCTTGTCCCAGTCGAACTTGGCACCGGCCTTATTGACCCGGTCGAAGCCGAACACCTTCGCCGCTTCGTCGAGGCTGAAGCGCTCATCCATGCCCTCCACCGGGGACCAGCCCAGCAGGGTCATGTAGTTGGCGATCGCCTCGGGGGTGAAACCCAGGCGGCGGAAATCGTCAATGGAGGTGACCCCATCGCGCTTCGAGAGCTTGCGGCCCTCGGCGTTGAGGATCAGCGGCGTGTGGGCGAACTCCGGCACGGCGGCCCCCAGGGCTTCGTAGAGCAGAATCTGCTTGGCGGTGTTGGCGATGTGATCCTCGCCGCGGATCACGTGGCTGATCGCCATGTCGATGTCATCAACCACCACGGCGAGGTTGTAGAGGGGCTGACCGATCTCCCCGGCGCCGCAGCGGCGGGCGATCACCATGTCGCCGCCGAGATCGCTGCCCTTCCAGGTGACGGTGCCGCGCACCAGATCGGTCCAGCTGATCACCCGCTCATCGTCGATACGGAAGCGGATCACCGACTGCCGACCTTCGGCCTCGAAGGCGGCCCGCTGCTCCTCGGTGAGGTTGCGGTGGCGGTTGTCGTAGCGGGGGGCCTCGTTGGCTGCCTTCTGGGCTTCGCGCATCGCCTCCAGTTCCGCTTCAGTGGCATAGCAGCGGTAGGCTTTGCCCTCGTCCAGCAGCCGCTGGATCGCCTGACCGTAGAGGTCGAGACGCTGGGTCTGGAAGAACGGCCCTTCATCCCAGGTCAGGCCCAGCCACTGCAGACCCTGGAGGATGTTCTCGGTGTACTCCGGCTTGGAGCGTTCCAGGTCGGTGTCCTCCACCCGCAGGATGAACTGACCGCCGTGACGGCGGGCGAACAGCCAGTTGAAGACCGCGGTGCGGGCCGTACCGATGTGCAGGTTGCCGGTGGGGCTGGGGGCGATGCGGACGCGAACAGTCACGGCGGGATGAACCG
>CAYZUY010000067.1:0-11022 GCA_964481495.1 uncultured bacterium | reverse complement strand
CCTGACCGCTGAGGCAGCAGGCCTGCACCCGGGGGGCCAGTCCCTCCAGGGCCAGCAGATGGAACAGTGCCTGACAGAGCGCTGCCAGGGTACTGTCGGCGGCACTGTGTTCCAGTCGCTCCAGATGCAGGCAGAGGAGAGCGAAGAGCTCGGCCTGGGGCAGATCGACCACCGCCTGCTGCAGCACCAGCTCCGCCAGGTACTGGGCGGCGGTGAGCCGCAGCAGATCCAACTGCAGTCCGGGAAAGTGGCGTTCGGTCTCCGCCTGCTGGATGCGGGGCAGCCCCTTGCCCTGGCCCAGTAGCAGCTGGTTGACCACAAACAGACCGGTGCGGCCCCCCAGTTTGGCGTTGGCCTTGCGGGCGCCGGGGGCGATCGCCCGCACCAGACCCCGCTCGGGGCTGAGCAGACTGACCAGCCGGTCGGATTCGCCGCTGGGGACTGCCTTGAGGATGATGCCGGTGATCAGCTGGCTGCGGCTCATTGTTTCAGACCTGCCGGGGGCGATCGGAGGCGAGGCGATCGCGCTCCGCCAGCAGCTCCGGGCCGCGGGAAGTGCCCAGGCGGGTGGCCCCCGCCAGCACCAGTTCCACGGCCTGGGCGTAGCTGCGGATGCCGCCGGAGGCCTTGATGTCCACCCGGCCGCGGCTGAACTGGGCCAGTTGCTCCACGGCGGCTACCGTGGCTCCGCCGAAGAAGCCGGTGCTGGTCTTGAGGGCGCTCACCCCGGCATCGAGGCTGATGTCGACGCCGCGCTGCAGTTCCTCGGGGCTGAGGCGGGCGGTTTCGAGGATCACCTTCACCGGGCGATCGCAGGTCTCACAGATTTCCGCCAGTTCGCGGTGGAAGGCCTCATACTCGCCGCCGCGCAGCCAGCTCAGGTTGGGGACCACATCCAGTTCATCGGCTCCGTTCTCGACCGCCTCACTGGCCTCGAACAGCTTGGTGGCGGGGGTGTGGGCCCCGGTCGGGAAGCCGATTACCGTGCAGACCTTCGGGTCTTTGGGCCCCAGTAGTTCCCGGGCCTGACGGACGTGACAGGGATAGAGGCAGACGGTGGCGAAATGGTGACGGGTCGCCTCGGCGCAGGTGGCGGCGACCTGTTCGGGGGTGGCCAGGGGATCCAGTAGTGCCTGCTCGATCATCGGAGCGATATCGATTTCGACACTGCGCAGATCGATGGACATGGGAGGCAAGGGCATCAGCCCCCCGATCCTGCCATTGAAACGGAAACGGCGGTGGCCGGAAAACCGATCACCGCCGGAGATTCAGGATGTGGGAGCTCGTCTAGGCGGCACGATTGGGCAGGGAGACGGTCTCGCTACGGGGCTGGATGACGCCGTAGCCGCCGTGGTTGCGTTCGTAGGCGACGTTGATCTCGCCGGTTTCCGCATTGCGGAAGACGAAGAAATCGTGGTCCACCATCTCCAGCTGCTCCAGAGCCTCGGCCACCGACATCGGCGGCATGGCGAAGTACTTGTTGCGTACCACGGTCTGGGGCAGTTCGGGCTGGCGATCGCCGATCAGGTCTTCGGTCAGGCCACCGGCGGCGATTTCCGTCACCTCGGCGGTAGAGGGACTGCCCTTGCGCAGCTGCGTCCGTTCCTTGAATTTGCGCAGCTGACGCGTGATCTTGTCGGCCACCAGATCGACACTGGCGTAGAGATTCTCGCTGCTTTCCTCGGCTCGAATGACACTGCCATTAGCGAAGATGGTCACCTCGGCAGTCTGCTTGAGGTTGCTGCGGGGGTTGCGGGCCACCGACAGACGAACGTCAATTTCCGATGTGATCGCTTCGTAATAGGAGACGGCTTTGCTGATCTTCTGCTCAACGTAGTCCCGGATGGCAGCGGTGACTTCGATGTTTTTGCCTTGGATGACGAGCTTCATAAGCAACCTCCCCTAAGGGTGTACCTTCACGATAGCGCCATCGTTTCCGGCCGCCGCACCTCTTAAAAAAGCTTCCAATCCGCGTAACATCCATGCCCCAGGCCGCTCTGATTCGCCTCGGCTCTGTGCCGTACACCCAGGCCTGGGACTGGCAGCGCCAGCTGGTGACCCTGCGGCAGCGGCAGCGCATTCCCGACTGTCTGCTGCTGCTTGAGCACCCACCGGTCTACACCCTGGGCCGGGGAGCGACGCTGGCGAATCTGCGCTTCGATCCCGACGATCCCGGGGTGGAACTGCACCGGGTCGAGCGGGGCGGGGAGGTGACCTATCACGCCCCCGGTCAGCTGGTGGGCTATCCCATCCTCGACCTGCGCCAGCACCAGCCGGATCTGCACTGGTATCTGCGGCGGCTGGAACAGGTGCTGCTCGATGCCCTGGGCTGCTTCGGGCTGGCTGGCGATCGCCTCGAGGGGCTGACCGGCGTCTGGGTGGAGGGGGCCAAGGTGGCGGCCATCGGCATCAAGGTCAGCCGCTGGGTGACGATGCACGGCTTTGCGCTGAACATCGATCCCGATCTGAGCGGTTTCGGGCGGATCGTTCCCTGCGGGATCTCCGACCGGCCGGTGACCAGTCTGGCCCGTCTGCGGCCCGGCCTGGAGCGGGCAGCGGTGGAGGCGGCGGTGGTGGACTGCTTCGCCAGCCAGTTCGGGCTCCAGTGGCAGGAACTGACCCTGGATGCCCTGCTCGGGACCGCTAACCTCCCGTAAAATCGCGCAGGAATGGCTGCCTCCGGAGGAAATTGCAATGGACATGGCCAAAGTCGGCCCCTGGCAACCGGAGACCCCGGAGCAGCAGGCGCGTCAGTCGCTGGTGCACTACGACGATCTGCAGAGCCTTACGGGTATCTGGGAGCGGACAGCGGAGCGCTTCGGCGATCGCCTCGCCCTCGATGATCCCTACGCTCACCCGCCGCTGAAGCGGACCTTTGCCGAACTGCATGCCGACATCCGTGCCTTTGCCGCCGGACTCCAGATGCTGGGGCTGCAGGCGACGGATGCCGAGGGGTTGCCCGAGCGGGTGGTCCTGTTCGCCGACAACAGCGCCCGCTGGCTGATCGCCGACCAGGGCGTGATCCGGGCCGGGGGGGCGGACGCGGTGCGGGGTTCCCAGGCGGAGACCCAGGAACTGCTGTACATCCTGCGCGACAGCGGTGCCGTCGGCCTGATCGTCGAGAACCGGGCCCTGCTGGAGCGCCTGCAACCGGAACTGCCGCCGCTGCGCTTCGTGGTGCTGCTCTCGGATGAGACCCCGCCGGAGGCGTTCCCCGGTCCCCTGGTGCGCTTCAGCGACCTACTGGCCCAGGGTCGTGACCAGACCCCGACCGCCGTGCCCGAGGGCTGCGATCGTCTGGCGACGCTGATCTACACCTCCGGCACCACCGGTCAGCCCAAGGGCGTGATGCTCAGCCACGGTAACCTGCTGCACCAGGTCAACAGTCTGGCCGGGGTGGTGCAGCCGGGGCGGGACGGCGCCGTGGTGCTCAGCATCCTGCCCACCTGGCACAGTTACGAGCGGGCCTGCGAATACTTTCTCTTCTCCCAGGGCTGCACCCAGGTCTATACGAATCTGCGCTCGGTCAAGAAGGATCTGCGCCACTACCGGCCTGAATACATGGTCAGCGTGCCGCGGCTGTGGGAGTCGATCTACGAGGGCATCCAGAAGCAGTTCCGCGAGCAGCCTGCTGGGAAGCAGCGACTGGTGAACCGGCTGCTGGGCCTGAGTGGCTGCTACGTCCAGGCCCGGCGGGTCTGGCGCAATCTGGAACCGGATCAGGTCCGGCCCCATCCTCTGTCCGGTCGGCTGGCAGCCGGCCTCACCCGGCTGGCCCTGGCACCCCTGCACCGACTGGCGGATCGTCTGGTCTACGCCAAGGTGCGCGAGGCCACCGGCGGTCGTATCCGGCAGGTGATCAGCGGCGGCGGCTCCCTGGCGCTGCACATCGACACCTTCTTCGAGATTGTCGGCATCGAACTGCTGGTGGGCTACGGCCTGACCGAGACCAGCCCGGTGCTGGCGGTGCGTCGTCCCTGGCAGAACCGCCGCGGTTCCTCGGGGCAGCCGGTGCGGGCCACCGAGCTGAAGGTGGTGCATCCCGAGACCGGGGTGACGCTGCACCTCGGCGAACGGGGGCTGGTCAAGGCCCGGGGACCGCAGATCATGCAGGGCTACTTCGGCAAGCCCGAGGCGACGGCCAAGGCCATCGACCGCGACGGCTGGTTCGACACCGGCGATCTGGGGATGCTGCTGCCGGATGGCTGCATCGTGCTCACGGGCCGGGCCAAGGACACGATTGTGCTCACCAACGGCGAGAACATCGAACCCCAGCCGATCGAAGATGCCTGCCTGCGCAGCCCCTTCATCGACCAGATCATGCTGGTGGGCCAGGACCGCAAGCAGTTGGGGGCGCTGATTGTGCCCAACCGCGATGCCCTGGCGACCTGGTCGGCGGAGCAGGGGCTGTCGACCGACGATCTGGACAACCCGGCCCTGCAGAAGCTGTTCCGTCAGGAGCTGAATCGGGAGGTGCGTGATCGCCCCGGCTTCCGGCCCGACGACAGCATCGGTCCCTTCCGGCTGCTGGGTGAACCCTTCACCGCCGAGAACGGTCTGCTGACCCAGACGCTGAAGATCCGCAGGCCCCAGGTGAGCGATCGCTACGGCGCTATGATTGACGCGATGTTTTCCGCCTAGGGCGGGCAAACAGTCTCCTAATCATTCCCAGGACCACCATGGACGCTGCTCAAAGCCTGCTGCTGAAACGGGCGATCAATATCCGTGCCATCGTCACGCCCCTCTGGAAAGAAGAGGCCCAGACCCAGCTCCAGGCCCAGGTGAGCCAGCTGGATGCCCAGCTGCAGCAGCTGGAACTGGAAGGTCAGCGGGTGATCGGCGAAATCCAGGCCCAGAGCCAGGATCCGCGCAACCCCAACGTGCTGCAGCAGATCGATAACGTGCAGGTCCAGGTGAACCAGCAGAAGAGCCAGCTGCTCGAGCAGAAGAACCAGCTGCTGCAGCAACTGCAGCAGGTGCAGCTGCTCAACCTCGAAGAAGAGGTGGTGCAGGGCCAGATCGACAGCACCTTCGAGGTCAAGGTCGGCGACAACCTGATCCAGAAGATGCAGGTGGAAGTGGTGCTGCGCGACGGTGTGGTCACGGAAATTCGCGGCGAAATCTGAGGCCTGTGGCCTGCGGGCTACAGCCATGGCGGGGCGGTGGTGCATCGGCGCTGCCGCCCCGCTGCGTAATAGAATGCTTGAGAATTTCCCGAGCCTGGACGATCCGGAAACCTCTCCATGATTCACGAAGTCTTCATGCCGGCCCTCAGCTCGACGATGACTGAAGGCAAAATCGTCGAATGGGTGAAAGCCGAAGGTGACAAGGTCGAGAAGGGCGAAACCGTCCTGATCGTCGAGTCCGATAAAGCGGACATGGACGTGGAGTCGTTCTACGAAGGCTTCCTGGCGGCGATCATCACCCCGGCCGGTGGCATGGCGCCGGTGGGTGACGCGATCGCGCTGATTGCCGAAACCGAAGCGGAAATCGCCGAGGCCAAGGCCAAAGCGAAGTCCGGGGGTGGTGCGGCAGCCCCGGCGGCAGCTCCCGCTGCTGCGCCTGCTGCCCCGGTGGCAGCCGCTACGCCTGAGACGGCTCCTGCCCCGGCTGCTGCGCCTGCTGCCCCGGCCGGTCGTCCCGTCGCCTCCCCCCGGGCCCGCAAACTGGCCAAGAGCCTTGGCCTGGATGTGGCGGCGATTGCCGGTACCGGCCCCCACGGTCGTGTCACTGCCGCCGATGTCGAGAAGGCGGCCGGTAAGGCCCCCAGCGCCCCTGCGGTAGCCCCGGCGGTGGTTGCAGCTCCGGTGCCCGTGGCGGCAGCGGCTCCGGCCGGTGCGGTCCTGGCGGCAGCGGTGCCCCAGCCCGGTCAGTTGGTGCCCCTCAACACCCTGCAGCAGGCGGTGGTGCGCAACATGAACGCCAGCCTGGATGTGCCGGTGTTCCGGGTCGGCTACACGATCACCACCGATGCCCTCGACAAGCTCTACAAGCAGCTCAAGTCCAAGGGTGTGACCATGACTGGCCTGCTGGCCAAGGCTGTGGGTGTGACCCTGGCCAAGCACCCGCTGGTCAACGCCAAGTTCACCGAGGCCGGGATTCAGTATCAGCAGAACGTCAATGTCGCCGTGGCCGTGGCTATGGATGACGGCGGTCTGCTCACCCCGGTGCTGCCCAACGCCGATCAGGCGGATCTCTACAGCCTCAGCCGTACCTGGGCCGATCTGGTGGCCCGGGCCCGCACCAAGCAGCTGAAGCCCGAGGAATACAGCACCGGCACCTTCACCCTCTCCAACCTGGGCATGTTCGGGGTCGATCGCTTTGATGCGATTCTGCCCCCCGGCACCGGTGCCATCCTGGCTGTGGGTGCCTCCCGCCCGACGGTGGTTGCCACCGCCGATGGCATGATCGGGGTGAAGCGCCAGATGCAGGTGAACCTCACCTGCGATCACCGCAGCATCTACGGCTCCCATGCCGCGGCCTTCCTCAAGGATCTGGCGGACCTGATCGAGAACAATCCTCAGTCCCTGACGATGTAGGCATCACCGTCCGGTCGGGAGTCAGCGGGGTGGTGCTCCTTGGGGCTGCCACCCCGCTGCGGTTTAGACGGGCGGCCGCTGGCAGCGACCGCCCATGCCATCGACGATGGTGCAGGTGTTCTCGATCAGCATCCGCTGGTAGCTGGGGGCCGGACCGTCCGGGCGGCTGGGGCCTTCCACCCAGAGCGGCTGGCGACTGACGTTCACCTTGGCTTCCCGGGCGATCGCCGTGATCAGACGCGGGTTGGTGGTGCTCTCCACGAACACCGTTGGCACGCCGCTGCGGCGGATCTCCGCCACCAGCTCCGCCAGCCGGGTCGGGGTGGGCTGCTGCTGACTGCTCAGACCCTGCAGGGTGCCGGTAATCGTCAGCCCGTAGGCCTGGCCGTAGTAGGTGAGCGCGTCATGGGTGCTCACCAGTTGCCGGTTGCGGGCGGGAATTGTGGCGACCTGCTGCCGAATCCAGCCATCCAGGCGGCCCAGCTCACCCTTCAGGGCGATCGCCTTCGCGCCGATCTCCGCTTTCCGCTCCGGCAGCAGGGTCTGCAGCTGCTGTGCGACCGCACCCACCAGTGCCTGGCCGTGGCGAGCGTTGTGCCAGACGTGGGGGTCCGGGGTGTCCTCACCGGCATCGCTGTGCTCGGCATCCCCGGCATCGTGACCATGGGCCTCATGGTCATGGTCGTGGCGACCCCGTAGGGGCTGGGGTACCGCCCGCTCGTAGACCGCCACGCCGGTGCCGGAGCGCTGGGCCGGAGCTGCGGCCGTGGTGTCGAAGCCATAGCCGCCGTAGAGCACCAGCTGGGCCCGGTCAATCGCCTCCCGATCCGCCGGGGTGGGGACGTAGGTGTGGGGGTCCTGCTCAGGCTGCATCAGACAGGTGAGGCGGACCGCCTGATCGCCCAGTTGCCGCACCAGGTCGCAGAGCAGGCTGGTGGTGGCCACCACCTCGGGACGGGGATCCGAGGCCGCGGGCGGCGCGGAACGACACCCCTGGGCCAGCCCGATCAGCAGGGGCAGCAGCAGCACCGGAAGCCTGCGGTCCATTGAATGAGAATGATTATCGGCTTCTCTATCCTGCCAGGGATTGACGCTCCCCGACCCGCTACGGCCTTTGCCCTAAGCTGACAGAGAGAGTCTGCGGGACGAGCGATGACGGAATTCGCACAGCGGCGGGAACGCCTGATGGCCAAGCTGGGCAATGGCGTGGCGGTGCTGCGCAGTGCGCCCCATGCGGTCATGCACGCCGATGTCGAGCACAATTACCGTCAGGACAGCGACTTCTTCTATCTCACGGGTTTCGATGAACCGGAGGCGGTGGCCCTGCTGCTGCCCAATCACCCCGAACACCGGTTTGTGCTGTTCGTGCAGCCGAAGAATCTCGCCCAGGAAATCTGGACCGGCTACCGGGTCGGGGTCGAAGGCGCGGTGGAGTGCTACGGGGCCGATGCGGCCTACCCGATCAGCGAACTCGATCAGTATCTGGCCGACTACCTGCGCGGCGGCGATCGCCTCCACTTCCGTCCCGGCCGGGATACGGCCTTCAATCAGCAGATCTTCAGCCTCTGGCAGCAGTTTCTGGCCCAGTCCTCCCGCCGGGGCGAAGGCCCGCTGGCCCTCGAGGACCTGGGGCGGCTGCTGCACCCCTTGCGCATGGTCAAGAGCGAGACCGAGGTGGCGGCGATGCGTCGGGCGGCGGACGTCGCGGCCGAAGCCCACGTCCGGGCGATGGAGTTCGCCTGCCCCGGCCGCTGGGAGTACGAAGTGCAGGCGGAAATCGAGTACCTGTTCCGCCAACGCGGGGCCCAGGGACCGGCCTATCCGTCCATCGTCGCCTCCGGAGCCAATGCCTGCGTGCTCCACTACGTCGAGAACACCCGGCAGATGCAGGCCGATGACCTGTTGCTGATCGATGCCGGTTGCGCCGTCGGCTACTACAACTCCGACATCACCCGTACCTTCCCGATCAGCGGCCGGTTCACGCCGGAGCAGAAGGCACTCTACGAGATCGTTCTGGCGGCCCAGACCGCGGCTCTGGAGGCGGTACAGCCCGGACGGGCCTACGGCGACTTCCATGCCGCCGCGGTCGAAGTGCTGGTGGATGGCCTGCGGGATCTGAAGCTGCTCAGCGGCAGCCGCGAGGAGAACATCGAGCAGGGCCATTACCGCCCCTTCTACATGCATCGCACCGGCCACTGGCTGGGCCTGGATGTCCACGATGTCGGCATCTACCAGCAGGGGGACGACTGGACGACCCTGACCCCGGGCCATGTGGTGACGGTAGAGCCGGGGCTCTACGTGGCACCGGCGATCGCACCGGCCGAGGGCCAGCCGGAAATCCCGGACCGCTGGAAGGGCATTGGCATCCGGATTGAGGATGATGTTCTGGTTACCGAAACGGGCCACGAGAACCTGACCGTGGCCGTACCGAAGGCTATAGCCGATCTGGAGCGCTGAAGGCGCACTCGCAGACGGCTAACTGAACCGTAAAACAGATAGGTCTGCTCTAGTATGGGGATTCCGCAATCCTGGTTGTGGAATGATGCTGTTCCGTTAACTGGATGTCAGTCCGGTTGAGGGTGGCAATGTAGATGAATTTCTATCCCTGACCTCCTATTTCGGGTTGACTGCTGATGAAAGTCTGCGTAATCGGAACCGGCTATGTCGGTCTTGTGACCGGCGTCTGTCTGGCCCATGTCGGCCATGATGTCGTCTGCATCGACAACAATCCGGCCAAGGTGGCTCAGATGCGAGCCGGTCAGTCGCCGATCTACGAGCCCGGCCTCTCGGAACTGATGAGCGAGGCGATCGCCGCCGGTCGGATCACCTTCAGTGAGGATCTGGGCACCGGGGTGAACCACGGCGAGGTGATCTTCATCGCCGTCGGCACACCGCCCCTGCCCAATGGTGAGAGCGACACCCGTGCCGTGGAAGCGGTGGCCCGGGGAATCGGGGCCCACCTGAACGGGGGCTACAAGGTGATCGTCAACAAGTCGACGGTGCCTATCGGCTCTGGTGACTGGGTGCGGATGCTGGTGCTCGACGGGGTGCTGGAACGCCAGCGCCAGTTGGTGCCCGCCGGGGCCACCGATAGTGACGGCTTGCCCCGGGCAGACTTCGATGTGGTCAGTAACCCCGAGTTCCTGCGCGAGGGCTCGGCCATCCATGACACCTTCAACCCCGACCGCATCGTCCTCGGCAGCGGCAGTGAGCGGGCCCTGGCCCTGATGCAGGCGCTCTACGAGCCGATCGTGCAGCGACAGGTGGTTGGGGCGGTCACCGCCGAACCGGTGCCGGTACTGACCACCGACCTCAACTCGGCCGAAATGATCAAGTACGCCGCCAACTCTTTCCTGGCGGCCAAGATCAGCTTCATCAACGAGATTGCCAACATCTGCGATCGCGTGGGTGCCGATGTCACTCAGGTGGCGCGGGGTATCGGTCTCGACAGCCGCATCGGCAGTCGCTTCCTCAATGCCGGGATCGGCTGGGGTGGTTCCTGCTTCCCGAAGGATGTGATGGCCCTGCGCCACATTGCCCGCGACTACGGGGTTGAGGCGGAGATACTCGATGCCACCATCCGGGTGAACGAGCGGCAGCGGCTGGTGGCCCTCGAGAAGCTGCAGCAGGAACTGAAGATCCTCAAAGGCAAGACCATCGGCCTGCTGGGGCTGACCTTCAAGCCCGATACCGATGACCTGCGCGATGCTCCGGCTCTGACCCTGGTGGAGCAGCTACAGCGGCTGGGCGCCAAGGTGAAGGCCTACGACCCGATCATCCCCGTCGGCAGCAACGCGGTGGATGCTTCGGTACTGACCGCTTCCCCCGAGGAGCTGGCGGTGGGCTGCGATGCCCTGGTGCTGGTGACCGAGTGGGACGTGTTCCGGGACATCGACTTCGCGGCGATCGCCCCCGGGATGCGCCAGACCCTGCTGATCGACGGTCGTAACTTCCTCGATCCCCAGGTTCTGCGTCAGGCAGGCTTCCGCTACATCGGCATCGGACGCTGAGTCCGCCGGGGGAGCTTTAGCTCCCCCGCTGCGAGATCAGAGGACGGCGATGCAGTCGATTTCCACCTTCACGTCCTTGGGCAGGCGGGCGGCCTGGACGCAGGCCCGGGCCGGAGCGGTCGCTTCATCGAAGGCTTCGGCGTAGATGGCATTGACCCGGGCGAAGTCGTTCATGTCCGCCAGGAAGACGGTGGTGCGCACAACGCTGGCGAAGCTGGCCCCGGCGGCTTCGAGCACCGCCTGCAGGTTGGCCATCACCTGCCGGGTCTGGGCCTCGACGTCATCGCCACCCACCAGTGCACCGCTGGCTGGGTCCAGGGCAATCTGGCCCGAGACGAACAGCATCTCGCCGCTGGCGGCGATCGCCTGGCTGTAGGGCCCGACGGGGGCGGGGGCGTTGGCGGTCTGAATGACACGGCGGGTCATGGGGGTCCGGCTTGAAACAGTCGGTTCCCATTCTCCCCGAAGCTCCC
>CAYZUY010000066.1:0-11051 GCA_964481495.1 uncultured bacterium | reverse complement strand
CGGTGGGCAGCAGCCCCTACGAAACGCTGAAGTCTCCCGAGAGCCTGGAAGGCCCGGCCCGGGATGTGCGCAAGGTGGGCGAGCAGGTGCTCACCACCGTGATTGGTCTCAACCTGATCGGCGGTGCCAACCCGGCCACCAACCCCGGCTCCGGGGAGGTCCTGCCCCTGACGGTGTCCAACTTCGACCTCAAGGGCCGGGTCCAGAACTGGCGCTTCCGGGCCGAGCGGCTCGACCTACTGGGGGACCAGTGGCAGCTGGTGCAGGGCCGCTTCACCAACGACCCCTTCTCCCCGGCTGGAGCGCTGATCTCCAGTCGAGCCGCCCAGTCCCGCCAGGTGGATGCCGAGAGCTCTGAACTGACCCTCGAGGGCAGCCGTGTCGGTCTCAGTAATGGAGTCGGGGTACCGCTACCGGATGTGCAGCGGGTGTCCGAGCGGCAGATCCGCAACAACCTGTTCAATGTCGGCATCGATGGGCTCGACCGCAACGGCGTCTACATCGAGCGCACCTTTGATGTGATCAAAAGTGATGCCGTCACCTTCAGCCTCACGCCCCAGTTTCTGGTGCAGCGCACCATCGGCCTGCTGAGCGGCAGCAATGCCCTGGGCAGCGGCGTCTCGGTCAGTTCCTACAGCCCGCTCGACTTCTTCGGCCTCGACACCAAGCTGGCCTACCGAATCAGCCCCAGCACCACCCTGAGCGGGCTGCTCTCCCAGGCCTCCCTCGACCCGGACGTCTTTGATAGCCAGACCCGCAGCATCGTCGACCTCACCCAGGACATCGGCGACAGTCAGCTGCTGGCCAGCTACCGCTACCGCGAACGGGTCTACAACGGCTCTCTGGGCATCCAGACTGTGCAGCAGAGTGTCGGCGTGCAGTTCCTGCGCAATGCCCAGCCAATCGGCGACACGGGGATCATCCTCGGCACCCAGGCCGGCTACCAGCAGTTCCTGGCCCAGTCGGACCAGACCAACCTGATCAACCAGTACGGCTTCGGCAACAATCTGGTGCTGGTGAACCGGGCCCTGCTATCGGGGAACGTCGCCTACCCCATTTCCCTCTGGCGCGGCGACGCTCTGCCGGCCACCCCGGAGGCCGGACTGAAGTATGCCAGCAGCCCCGTGGTGCCCCAGTTCACCTTCACGCCGGGACTGCAGGGGCAGCTGGGCAGCTACAGCTCCGGGGAAACCCAGAACTTCTGGGGCTTCAGCGCCAACCTCGGACTGACGCTGGGGCACTTCAGCCGCGACGTCTTCGATTACACCAACCTGTCGCTGGGCTACACCAAGGCCTTCGTCAGCGGCCTGTCGCCGCTGCTGTTCGACCGGATCGTCGACTCCGAGGTGGCCAGTCTCAATCTGGAGCAGCAGCTCTACGGACCCTGGGTAATCGGCTTCGGCGGGGCACTCAACGTGATCACCGCCAATGCATTCAACCTCACCGGCAGTCTCAGCTATCGCCAGCGGGCCTACGACATCAGTCTCAGCTACAACTTCTCCCAGCAGTTGGGGGTACTGAGCATCCGCCTCAACGACTTCGACTGGTTCGGGCCCGGGGAGCCGCTGGAATCGCCACCCTCGTAACCGTCAATTTCATCGGGGTTTGCTAGATTACATCGCAACTTCTCCTCAATCCCCCTCTTTCCTCCATGGCCCTCAGCCGCTGGTCCAGTCTGGAAGCCCAGGAAGTCGAAAGCCTGCTGCTGCAGTACTTCGAGATCACGGATGAGATCGAGGCTCGGCGTCAGGCCCAGGCCTGGATGCAGATCTTTCCCCACAGCTGGGTACGGCTGGCGACCCTGGAAGCGCTCTATCAGGGGCGCTACAAGGTTCGGTCGGTCGAGCAGATTCTCAGCCTCTGGCAGCGCCGGGGCCAACCTGCCTGCCGCTACACCCCCGACTTCGCCCGGCTGGTCGGCTCGGGGCCGGCGATTGTCGTCACGCCGATCCCGGTGGTAATCCGTCCCTTCCAGTCGGATGCCGAGGACAGTGAACTACTGAAACGGCTGCAGGCGGCGATCGCCGCCCAGGTGTCAGCTGGAGGCGCTGGTATAGAAGCGCAGGGCGAAGCGCCAGAAGCGGTTGGCAAACCAGAGCAGGCCGAAGGCCAGCAGCGCGGCCCCCAGCAGACCGCTCTGTCCGCCGCGCTGCAGTAGCTGCTCCGCCGGAACCGTGGTCAGAAAGGCCACCGGCACCACAAAGGTAAAGAAGAAGCGGAAGGCCGCCGGGTAGGCACCAATCGGGTAGCGACCGGCTTCCACCAGCCCCCGCAGCACTTCCGTAACGTTGTAGATCTTCACGAACCAGATGCTGAGGGTGCCCATCACAAACCAGAGGCTATAGAGGATCAGCCCCGCCAGCACCAGGGGCAGGGCCCCGGCCAGGTAGTTGAGCGGCCCCAGGCCCAACTGCCGACCGCTCCAACCGATCAGGCCCAAGCCCAGCACCAGATCCGGCAGTCCCCAGGGGGAGCAGCTGCGCAGGGAGAGCCAGAACTGGCTGCTGATCGGCTTGAGCAGCACGAAGTCGAGGGTGCCCTGCTGCACCTGCTCGACAATGCGGTTGAGGTTGGGCACCAGCACCGTGGCCGAGAAGCCCTGGAGCAGGGTGAACACCCCCAGCAGCATCAGCGCTTCGTCCCAGCTCCAGCCCGCGAATCGGTAGTCGCCCCGGTAGAAGAGGGACAGGGCGAAGAGGCTACCCAGCAGGTTGCCACCGCTGCTGAGGCTGGCCAGCAGGAAGTTGATGCGATACTCCAGTTCAGCGGCGATCGCCGTTTTCCAGAACAGACCGAGAACTTTCAGGTAACGTCCCATGACGGCTTCCGGCAGGCAGACGCGGCTCGTGATCAGCCTCGGCGACCCCGCCGGGATCGGGCCGGAGGTGGTGCTGCGAGCCCTGACGGACGAAACGCTTTTCCAGAATACCGAGCTCACTCTGGTGGGCTGCGGGGCCAGCCTGCGGGCGACAGCGGCCCGTCTGAGCAACCTGGGCCTGCCCCACGCCGACCCGGAGCAGTTTCCGCTGGTGGACATTGCCGCGGAGGGGCCGATTGTGCCGGGGCAGGAATCGGCGGTGGGGGGTGAGGCCAGCTTCCGGGCTCTGGAGGCAGCAATCGCCCGCTGCCTGGGCGGCGAGGCCGAGGGCGTGGTCACGGCACCGATTGCCAAGTCCGCCTGGAAGGCGGCAGGGCACCCCTACCCCGGCCAGACGGAACTGCTGGCGGAGCAGGCGGGCTGCGATCGCTTCGGCATGCTGTTCGTGGCGCGATCGCCCCACAGCGACTGGGTGCTGCGACTGCTGCTGGCCACCACCCACATTCCCCTGCGCCGGGTGCCGGAGGTGCTCTCAGCAGAGCTGATGGCTCGCAAGCTGGACCTGCTGGTGGAGCATCTGGGCCAGTGCAGACTGGAGCGGGCAGACGTAGCCATCCCCGGCCTCAACCCCCACAGCGGCGAGCAGGGGCAACTGGGCAGCGAGGAGCAGGACTGGCTGATTCCCTGGCTGGAGCAGGAGCGCCGCCAGCGACCGCAGCTGACCCTGACGGGCCCCGTGCCACCGGACACCCTCTGGCTCACCCCCGCCCGCGCCTGGCACCAGCCCGGCATTGCCGCCCCGGATGCCTTCCTGGCGCTGTATCACGACCAGGGGCTGATCCCGGTGAAGATGCTGGCCTTCGACCGGGCCGTGAACTGCACCATCGGCCTGCCCTTCGTGCGCACCTCGCCGGACCACGGCACCGCCTTCGATATCGCCGGTCGCGGGCTGGCCCGCCCCGACAGCATGGCCGCCGCCATCCGCGAGGCGGTGATTCAGGTGACTCAGCGGCGGGGCCGCGGCTGACAGCGGGGGCAGAAATGGGCCGAGCGGCCCGCCAGCTTCAGACGTTCAATCGGCGTTGCACAGACCGGGCAGGGTTGGCCGGTGCGGTTGTAGACCCGGGCCTGACCGCCGTAGTTGCCGTTCACCCCTTCAAGATCCCGGAAGTCGCTGAAGGTGGTGCCCCCGGCACCGATGCTGGCCTCGAGCACCGCCACCACCGCCGCCCGCAGATCGCGCACCTGGGCTGCCGTCAGCCGGTCCGCCGCTAGGGTGGGGTGCAGCCCCGTCATGTGCAGCGACTCGTCGGCGTAGATGTTGCCCACCCCCGCCACCAAAGACTGATCCAGCAGGGCCGTCTTGATCGGGCGACGGCTGCGGGCCAGTGCCTGCCGAAAGTAGCGCTCCGAAAAGTCTGCCGAGAAGGGCTCCGGCCCGAGCTTCTTCAGGCCAGTGATCACCGTTTCAGGAGCCTGACCCGGCGGCACCCACCAGAGCTGACCGAAGGTACGCATGTCGATGAAACGCAGTTCGCGATCGCCCTCGCAGAACAGCCGCACGCGGGTATGGCGCTGCAGCGGCTGGTCCCGAGTCGTCCAGAGGAACTGGCCGGTCATACGCAGGTGAGCCCCCCACCAGCCCGCCGCCTCACCCCGGCGCTCCAGGCGGCAGAGCAGATACTTGCCCCGGCGCTGCCAGTCCGTCAGGGTGCAGCCGCGCAGGGCCTCCAGAAAGACAGCGGGCTCCTCCGGCGCCGCCACGGTTCGGGCCAGCAGCACCTCGCCCCCGGTAATCGTCTTGCCGACGGTCGTCTGTGCCAGACCCCGACGAACGGTTTCCACTTCCGGCAGTTCCGGCATCAACAGCCCCCAGACAACAGAAAACCGGCACAGCTCAGTGGCTGCACCGGTTTTCGAGCATAGCCCCGAGGCCGGGGCTCTGAAACTACTTACCGACGACGGTCAGTTCAACTTCAGAGAAATTGTTGGTGTTGACGCCACCATCGGAACCGCTGTAGCCGTTGTAGTTCACCTTCTCGAAGCGAACGACAACAGGGTACTTGATGCCGCTGGTGTCGACGGAGGCGACGGTGCCGACCTCGTTGTACCAGTAGGATTCCTTGCGGAGAATCCGCACCTTGTCACCACGCTGGATAGCCATAGCTTGCGCTTCCTCTCTCGGGTTTGGTCGCAGGATGAAAGCTTGTTGAGTTCTAGCGTACTGGAGGATCTTCGGTGGCCAGAGGAAAACCCCTTTAAGTTTTGTTTCTCCCCAGGGCCGAAGGGTCAACGGATAATGGAACCCCCAACTGACCCGAGGGCCCCATGACCGAACTGCTGAACTCGCCCCACGATCCCCTGGAGCAGGAACTGGCCCTGCCGGATCCCGAGGATGAGGCGGTTTCGGAGCTGGAGTTCCGGGAACGGGTGGACCGGGCCTGGCTGGTCTGCGATCGCTTCGATCTGCAGACGGAAATCTGGCGGGGGCGCATCCTGCGGGCTGTCCGGGATCGGGAGAAGCGCGGCGGAGAAGGTCGCGGCACCGGCTTCCTCAACTGGCTGAAGGAACGGGAGATCACCAAGAGCCGCGCCTACTCGCTGATCGAACTGGCCAACAGCGCCGACACCCTGCTGGAGCAGGGGGTGCTGGAGGCGGAATCGGTGAACCGGTTCAGTAAGAGCGCCTTTCTGGAAACGGCCCAGGCAGCCCCCGAGGTGCAGCAGCTGGTCAGTGACGCCGCCAACGACGGCAAGCGGATCACCCGCCAGCAGGTGCGCCAGCTCACCGATGAATGGACGGCGGTGACCTCGGACCTGCTGCCGCTGGAGGTGCGGGAGAAGGCGGCGGAGAACCGGCTGCCGGTGCGGGCGATCGCCCCCCTGGTGCGCGAATTCGAGAAGCTGCCCGAGGTGCACCGCGAGGCCCTGCAGGCAGAGGTGGCCGAGCAGCCGGACCTGACGACGATCAAGGAGTGCACCGCCACCGCCCGCTACCTGACGCGCTATCTGGAAGCCGCCCAGCAGGTGCGCAGCCTCGATCCCGAGGTACTGGATCTCGAGCAGGCTCTGGAGGAGGCGATGCGCCTCGACTGTCTGAATCTGGCGGCGGATCTGGTCAACCAGGCCACCCAGATGGAGCAGGCCCTGACCAAGCTCTACACCAGCTGGCGGCGCCTCGGCAGCCTCAGCGAACGGCTCTGGCTCGAAAGCGGCAGCAGCACGCCCCACCTGCGCCAGTTGCTGGCCCAGATCCAGAGTCTGTCGGGAGAACAGGTGGCCATGCCCTTCGGCGATCTGGAGACCGGTCGGGTGATCCGGCTGCAGATGCTCCCGGACGAAGTCTGAGCCTCAGGGGGTTTTCGCCGGTTTGGGAGCTGGTTTGGTCGCAGCCACCGCCGCCCCGGTCGGTGGCGTCACCGCTGCGCTCGCCGCCTTGACAGGCGTCTCCTCCGGCAGTTTCTCCCCCCCCTGGACCGGGAAGCCCCGCCCGAAGCACATGTTGCCGAAGCGCAGGCAGGAGAAGTCGGCAGTCTGCAGCCACTCCGGCTGGTAGGGCAGCCATTGCTTACTGCCGGGATCGAACCAGCGCCAGCCTTGGGCCTTCGTCCAGAGGAAGTCGCTGGTGGCCCCGTAGCTCCACTTGATCTGCACCGCATCCGCCTTCGGGCCGGGATTGTTGTAGATGGTGCGAATCTCGCATTCGTAGGCCGTGTAGCTCTGGTCCGGCTGGCGGACGTAGCAGCGGCTGACGGTCCGGGTCAGATCCCGGGTCTGGGGTGCAGGCGTGGAGGCGGGGGTAGCCGTCGGCGCCGCCGCGGGCTTCGCCGGAGTGGATGTAGAGGGCTCCGGGGCCGCGATCGCCCCACCCGGGCTCACCATCAGCAGAAGAGCGGCCAGAACGCCCGGGTGCCGTTGCCTCGCCATAGGATGCTCCGATACTTGGGCTCTATCTTGCCATCCCGATTCCGGCTGTCATGAACCGCTACGACGCCATCTACGCCGCCGTTCGCCGCATCCCGGCCGGCCGGGTCGCTACCTACGGTCAGATCGCCGCCCTGGCGGGGCTACCGGGGCGAGCCCGGCTGGTGGGCTATGCCCTGTTCCGGGTGGCCCCGGAGGCGAACGTGCCCTGGCAGCGCGTGGTGAATGCCCGCGGCGAAATCTCGATGTCGCCGGTGCGGCTGGGCAGCGATCATTTGCAGCGGGTGCTGCTGGAGGAGGAAGGCATCCGCTTCAGCACCAGCGGACGGATCGACCTGAAACAGTACGGCTGGGAGCCGGAGGCGTCAGACTGGAGATTTGCGCCCCCGCTGCCGTGACCGATTCTCCCCGCCCCGCCGAGTCCGCCCGCCAGATCGCCTACCGCAGCCTGCTGGCGGTGGCCGGTGGGGCCTACGCCGATGTCGCCCTGGACCGGATGCTGCGGCGATCGCAGCTGAGTCCGGCGGACCGGCGGCTGACCACGGAACTGGTCTACGGTTGCGTGCGGCGCCAGCGCAGTCTTGATGCCCTGATCGACCGTTTCGCCAGCCGCCCAGCCGCCCAGCAGGCCCCGGAACTGCGCCTGCTGCTGCACCTGGGCCTCTATCAGCTCTGCTGGCTGGACCAGATTCCCGATGCAGCGGCGGTGAATACGACCGTGGAGCTGGCCAAGCAGAATCGCATGGCGGGCCTCGGCAGCTTCGTCAACGGCCTGCTGCGGCGGGTGGCCCGGGAACCGGAGCGGCGATCGCTGCTGTCCGACAACCCGGACCCGGTACAGCGGCTGGGCGTCCGCTACAGCCTGCCGGACTGGATGGTGGCCCTCTGGCTGGAGCAGTTGGGTGAAGCCGAGGCGGAACGGCTCTGCGCCTGGTTCGAGCAGGCGCCCCACATCGACCTGCGGGTGAATCCCCTGCAGAGCAGTCGCGAGGCTGTCCAGGCCGCGCTGGCCGAGGCAGGGGTAGGCAGTCGTCCCATCCCCCACTGTCCCCAGGGGCTGCGGCTGCTGGACCCGCCGGGCCGAATTGAACTGCTGCCGGGCTACCGCGAGGGCCACTGGTGCGTCCAGGATGCCAGCGCCCAGCTGGTGGCCCAGCTGGTTGACCCCCAAGCCGACGAGACGCTAATCGACGCCTGCGCTGCTCCCGGCGGCAAGACCACCCATCTGGCAGAACTGATGGGCGATCGCGGCCGCATACTGGCCTGGGATCGCACCGCCTCGCGCCTGCGCAAGGTGAACGACAACGCCCGCCGTCTGCAGCTGACCTGCATCGAGACCCGGGTCGCCGACAGCCGGGAACTGGAAGGGATGGGCGCCAGTGCCGACGCCGTGCTCGTGGATGCCCCCTGCTCAGGCCTGGGCACACTGCACCGCCACGCCGACGCCCGCTGGCGCCAGCAGCCGGAGCAGGTGGAAACCCTGGCCCAGCTCCAGGGGGAACTGCTCGACGCCGCCAGCACCTGGGTCCGACCCGGGGGGCGGCTGGTCTATGCCACCTGTACCCTCCATCCGCGCGAGAACGAGACGGTGGTGGCAGATTTCCTGGCGCGGCACCCCGGCTGGCGCATCCAGCCACCCGCAGCCGGTAGCGCCCTGGCCGATCTCGCCCGGCCCGAAGGCTGGGTCAAGGTCTGGCCCCAGGAGCTGGACAGCGACGGCTTCTTCCTGGTGCAGCTGGTCGCCGACTGAAACCCTACTGGGGACGGGGCGCCGTCGGTTCCACCGGCGCTGGAGTAGCCGGAGGCGGTGTGGGAGCCACCGGGGGAGCGGCCGGAGCCTGGGGTTCGGCCGGGGGTACCGGACTCGTTGTCAGTTCCGGAGCCGGTTCCGGGCTGGGTTGGGTGACATCGGCGGGAGCACTCGGCTCCGGGGCAGGCCCAGCCGCCGGGTCGACCGGTGCCCGGGATTCCTCAGCGGGCGGTTCGTAGTAGCCACCGCTCTCCAGCCCGGATTCCTGCTGCACCGGTGAGCTGTCCCGGCGGGCGGTGACCCGTCCCAGGGAGAGCCGCTGATCCGCCGCCCCGCTGGGCGTGCCGCGACCGTAGTTGTAGCTGTAGGTGCCCTGATCGATACCGCCCAGATCGCCGGAGCGGATCGGCTGGGCCTTGAGGTAGGGCTTGCGCTTCTTCAGGTCCGGCAGTTTCGGGAAGGGCTGCGGCGGCAGGTCCTTGAGGATCTGCGACATGAAGCGGTACCAGATCTCGGCGGACTGGTAGCTGCCGCCTCCGGTGGGCGAGAAGTCGTCGTAGCCCAGCCAGACTCCGGTCACCAGCTGGGGAATCATGCCGATGAACCAGAGATCGCGGGCCTTCTCGGACGTACCGGTCTTCCCGGCCACAGACCGATCCGGCAGGGCCGCCGCCACACCGGTCCCTTCCCGGACCACGTTCTGCATCATCGACAGCACGAGGGCAGCCGAGTCCGCATCCAGGGCCCGCACCGGCTCGATCTGCTGGTCCTGGTAGGCGACCCGGCCCCGGTGATCGATGATCTTTGCCAGCGGATGGGGCGTCCAGTGCAGGCCCTGGTTGGCCAGGGTGCCGTAGGCGCTGGTGATCTCCAGCAGATTGACGTCCGAGGCCCCTAGGGCCAGGGGATAGTAGCGGGCCAGGTCGGAGCGGATGCCCATACGCCGGGCCAGGGTGATCACGTTGTCGATGCCGACATCGTGGAGCAACTTCACCGAGATCACGTTGACGGAGTTGGTGATCGCCCGGGTCAGGGTGAGGGGGCCGGAGTAGCTGCGACTGTAGTTCTGGGGCGCGTAGCCGCCGTAGCTGATCGGGGCATCGACGTAGACCGTGTCCGGGGTCATCCCGGAGGCGATCGCTGCCGTGTAGATGAAGGCCTTGAAGGTGGATCCGGGTTGGCGCTGGGCCTGGGTGGCCCGGTTGAACTGACTGCTGGCGAAGTCGCGCCCGCCGACCATGGTGCGGATGGCACCGCTGCGGGGATCGACGCTGGTGATTGCCCCCTGCAGATCCCCGTAGAGACTGGAGGTCAGAGCCTGCTCCGCCGCCTGCTGCCAGCGGTAGTTGAGCGTGGTCTGCAGCACCAGCCCACCCATCTCCAGCTGGTCCGGGGTGAGGATGCGGGGCAGCACCTGGCGGACGTAGTTGGTGAAGTAGGGCGCCAGACTCTGGGCGTACTTGGCATCCCCCGGCTTCAGGGCCAGGGGCTGGCGCTTCGCCAACTGGGCCTGGGCCTCGGTGATGTAGCCCGCATCCGCCATCCGGGCCAGGACGATGTTGCGGCGCTCCAGGGCGTAGTTGGGGTTGACCAGGGGCGAGTAGAGGGTCGGCGCCGGGGGCAGCCCGGCAATCATCGCCATCTCCGGCAGGGTCAGCTGGTCGGGCGTCTTGCTGAAGTAGGCCCAGGCCGCATCGGCCACCCCGTAGGCACCGGAGCCCAGGTAGACCAGATTCAGGTAGGCCTCGAGAATCTGGTCCTTGGTCAGCTGCTGCTCCAGCTTGTGGGCCATCAGCGCTTCCCGGGCCTTGCGCAGCAGCGACTGCTCCTGATCGAGGAAGACGATCCGGGCCAGCTGCTGGGTAATCGTGCTGGCCCCCTGGCTGACCTCTCCGGTCAGGGCATTGGTGACCGCCGCCCGGGCAATACCCAGGGGGTCGATGCCCCAGTGATCGTAGAAGCGGCGATCCTCCGCCGCCAGGAAGGCCTTGACCACCAGCGGCGGCAGAGATGTGAGAGTGACTTTGTCACGGGTGGCGGGGCCGATCTTCTGCAGTACCACGCCATCGGCGGAGACGAAGGTGAGGGTGCCGGGCCGGTTGAAGCTGAACACCTCCCGGGCCGGAGGTAGCTGACTGATCAGGTAGCGACGGCCCCCTTCCAGGCCGGCGACCAGTACTAGGGCACCCGACCCGACCCGCAGCCAGAACCGCCGTCGGGTAACGGGGACACGGGGCACTACGGCGGGGGGCGACTTTTCCGGAGTCGGCGAGGAGCCCGACCGGGAAAAGAGCTTCTTCACATCCTGTCCTCACACAGCGCCAGCAGTCACCGGGGCGGTGGTGGCCTGATCAGACCTCAGGGTAGCCCAGCGCTTCATCCTTCGCTCATCCGAACGGGGGGATTTTCACAATCCCCTCAACGAAGAAACGGCCCGTCACCGGGCCGTCTCAGAGGCGTCCGTCGGTCGCTCAGGGGGTCGGCAGGTGGCCGATGGCCAGGGCCGCCACCAGCATCCCCAGCACCAGGAAGGGCTGGGCACTGGCCTGGTACTTGACG
>CAYZUY010000065.1:10676-11053 GCA_964481495.1 uncultured bacterium | reverse complement strand
GACTGGCTCTCGCCCCGCCGCCGCCCTCTGAACCCCAGGCCAGCCTCGGCCCGATGGAGCCGGACTGGCTTGCCCGGGTGGATCTCGACCGTCGGCTGGAGGAGGAGGATTACCGCGAACAGCTGGCCCAGGCCCAGCTGCGGCTGCTGCGCCTGCAGAAGACGATCTTCCGGCGGCAGCTACCGGTGCTGGTGCTGTTCGAGGGCTGGGATGCGGCCGGAAAGGGGGGTGCGATCCAGCGGCTGACCTCGGAGCTGGACCCACGCAGCTTCTCGGTCCATGCCTTCGCGGCTCCGTCCGCCGATGAGCTGCGCTTTCCCTATCTCTGGCGCTTCTGGCGGGCCCTGCCCCAGGCGGGCCGCATCGGTATCTTCGAC
>CAYZUY010000065.1:0-10666 GCA_964481495.1 uncultured bacterium | reverse complement strand
GGGTGCTGGTGGAACGGGTGGAAGGGCTGGCGACGGAGGCCCAGTGGCAGCGGGCCTACCAGGAGATCAATGAGTTCGAGAGCCAGCTGATCGACTTCGGCATGGTGCTGGTCAAGATCTGGCTACACATCAGCCCGGAGGTGCAGCTGCAGCGGTTCGAGGAGCGGCGTGACAGCCCCTTCAAGCACTACAAGCTGACGGACGAGGACTGGCGCAACCGTGAGAAATGGCCGCTCTACGCGGTGGCGGTGAATCAGATGGTGCAGCGCACCGGCACGGCGATCGCCCCCTGGACTCTGGTGCCCGCCAACGACAAATACTTCGCCCGGGTGCGGGTGATCGAGGCCGTGGCCGAAGCGATCGAAGCGGGCCTGGAGCGCCGGTAGGCGGCAGCCGGAGCGTTAGGATCCAGGGGCTGTCCGCCGCTGTTCCATGACCGCCACCTCCCGCCAGCGCCTGCGCAAGCTCGCCGAATACCTGCGTCCCTACCGTAGCGAGACCCTCTGGGGCATGCTGGCCCTGCTGGCGGTGAACATCCTCGGCGTCTGGATTCCGCTGCTGATCCGCACCTGCATCGACGATGTCCAGGACGGCATCGCCTGGGCCGACTGCGTCCGCTATACCGTGCAGATCCTTGGCCTTGCATCTCTGATGTGGGTGATCCGCATGGCCTCGCGGGTGCTGATCTTCGGGGTGGGCCGCAAGGTGGAGTTCGACCTCAAGCAGAAGCTGTTCACCCACCTGCTGCGCCTGGAACCGGCCTACTTCGCCCGCACGCCCGTCGGTGACCTGATCAACCGGGCCACCAGCGATGTGGACAACATCCGTCGCCTGGTGGGCTTTGCGGTTCTCAGTCTGGTGAATACGGCCTTTGCCTACAGCCTCACCCTGCCGTTCATGATGGCCATCGACGTGCCGATCAGTCTGGCGGCGGTGGCGGTCTACCCGGTGATGCTGTTCCTGGTGCAACTGTTCAGCGATCGCCTGCGGGTCGAGCAGCAGACTGTCCAGGAGAACCTCTCGGAACTGAGTCAGCTGATCCAGGAGGACATGAGTGGCATCGCCCTGATCAAGATCTACGCCCAGGAGGCAAACGAGCGCCGGGCCTTCGGCGACCTCAACCGCAAACTGCTCAAGGCCAATCTCTCGCTGACTAAGACCCGCAACCTGCTCTTCCCGCTGCTGGAGGGACTGGCCAGCATCAGTCTGCTGGTGCTGCTGGCCCTGGGGGGCCCGGCCATCGAGGCGGGGCGGATCACCGTCGGTGACCTGATCGCCCTGATCATCTACGTCGAGCGGCTGGTGTTCCCGACGGCGCTGCTGGGCTTCACGATCACCGCCTTCCAGCGGGGCGAGGTGAGCGTCGACCGGGTGGAGGCGATTCTGCGCGAGCAGCCCCGGGTGGTAGACGGGGCCACGGCCCGGGACCTGCCCCTAGAGCGTGTGCAGGGACGGCTGCAGGCCCGCGATCTGAGCGTGCGCTATCCCGGCAGCGATCGCCCCGCCCTCGACGGGGTCAGCTTCAGCCTCGAACCGGGAGAGACCGTGGCCATTGTCGGTCCGATCGGCTCCGGCAAATCCACCCTGGCCAATGCCCTGCCGCGGCTGCTGGATCTGCCGCCGGGCTGCCTGTTCCTCGACGGTGAGGATGTCACCGACCTGTCCCTGGAGTCCCTGCGCCGGGCGATCGCCTATGTGCCCCAGGACAGCTTCCTGTTCAGCGCGCCGATCCGCGACAACATCCGCTACGGCGACCCCGAGGCGGCCCAGCCCCGGGTGGAGACGGCGGCGGTGCGGGCTCAGATCCACCCCGAAATCCTCAACTTCCCCCAGCAGTACGACACGCCGGTGGGGGAGCGCGGCATCACCCTCTCCGGGGGCCAGCGCCAGCGCACCGCCCTGGCCCGGGCCTTCCTGGCGGATGCGCCGATTCTGGTGCTCGACGATGCCCTGGCCAGTGTCGACAATCGCACCGCCACCGCCATCCTGCAGGGGCTGGCCGAGGGCGATCGCCGTCGCACGGTGATCTTCATCTCCCACCAGTTGTCGGCGGCGGCCAGCTGCGATCGCATTCTGGTGCTCGACCAGGGACGGCTGGTGCAGCAGGGCAGCCACCGCGACCTGCTGGCCCAGGGCGGCCTCTACCGCGACCTCTGGGAGCGTCAGCAGCTGGAGGCCGTGCTGGCCTGAAGCCGAAGAAAAGCGGTGGGTTTGTCCGTCCGTCGCGGCTACTGTCTAGGCTGCGATCCAGCCCCCGGCACTGCGATCGCCATGGACTCCCTCAAGCCCTACCGCTTCCGCTGCACCCTCACCTTCGGCGACATCTACGGCCAGATCATCGCCTGGATCATCGTCATCTTCGTCAGTCTCGCGGCCGCCCTGGCCCTGATGAGCGCCAGTCCGGTCTACGCACTGGTAGCTGTCGGTCTGGTGTTGGTGCTGACCCTGCCGTTCCTGCTCTTCGCCTTCACCACCACCCTGCTCAACCACATCGAACTCAGTCCCCTCGACTCCTGAGCGGAGGGGTTAAGCCACCGATAACCGCGGCTTAACGACGGAGGGCTCGCCGTTGCCTAGGATGGTCGCACGGTGACCGAGCCCCGGCTCCACCGCCTGCATTCCGCCGCCATCCCATGCATTACCACGCCCACCGCCTTCCGGAAGGTTGGTGGCTCTGTCTGTTCCCCGATCGGGTTGCCCTGGCCCCCCTGCGGCAGGAGCCCCGCCGCACCCGGGCGCTGCTGCCGCCCCACTGTGTGCTGGGGTTGGGCAGCCTCGACGACTGGACCCTGCTGGACTGTCTCCCGGATGCGGCCGCCCTGCCCACCGCCCTGCCGGAGGATGAGACCGTGGCTGATCCCCAACCCTCCCTGGAAGCGGCGATCCGGGCCCGGGTCTCCCAGCTGATCGCCCGGCTGCCCGAGCGTCGGGGACTGGCGGAGGCGGACGCAGAGCTGGTTCACGACCTGCGGGTCAGCCTGCGGCGCCTGCGCAGTCTGCTGGAGACCGAAAGCCTGACCGCTGCTGGGGTGAGTGACCGTCCCGCCCGTGGCTGGCTGGGCCGTCTGGCTCGTCGGGCCGGCCGTGTCCGTGATTTGGATGTGCAGATCGCCGCCTGGACAGCGGAACTGGACGCCCTGCCCGGCACTGAACTCAAGGCCCTGAAGGCTCAGCTGCGGAGCCTTCGCCAGCAGCGCCGCCGTCAGCTGCGACGGCTGCGGCGGCGCCTGGGTCGGCCCCGGCTGCAGCGACGGCTGCAGCATCTCGGGGACTGGTCCTGCCAGCCTCTGGAGGCCCCGGAGCGGGGTGCGGATCCGGTCTGGCTGCGCGACAGCCTGCAGCGGGTGCTCGAACACCCCGCCCGGGCCGGGGTGACCCTGCGGCTGGATCGCCCTGGGGAGGACCTGCAGGAAGCCCTCCACGACTGGCGCAAGCAGTGCAAGCGGCTGCGCTATCGGGCGGAGACCCTGGCCACGGCCGGGGCTGCGTTGCCCCCGGATCTGATTGATGAGCTGAAGCAGGTGCAGGACTGCCTCGGTGGGCTGCAGGACCTGCGGGTCTGGCGGCAGCGTCTGGCCAGCGAGGGCGATCGCCCCCTGCCCACCCTGGAGCAGCGCTGGCAGATGCGCGAGCAGGAGCACTGGCGGCAGCTGTGCGAGCTGGTGTCCCGCTGGACCCGGGGCGAGGGCGCTCTGATGACGCTGCATCGTCAGCTGCAGGGGCAGCCCAGCGGCGAGGGCTAAGCGCCCCAGCCCAGCAGGCGGCTGCCCTGGTAGAAGACGAAGCTCGCCACCCAGGCCATCCCCAGGGACCAGCCCACCGAGAACAGGGTGAAGCGTCCGTCCTTCGACTCGCTGCGGATCACCGCCACCGTCGACAGGCAGGGGGTGTAGAGCAGGGTGAACAGCATGAAGCTGTAGGCCTGGGTCCAGCTGATGTCCTGGGCCAGGGTGCGGCCCAGCTGCACCGGATCGGCCTGGGCGTAGATCACCGCCAGACCGCCGAGGACGATTTCCTTGGCGATGAACCCGAAGACCAGGGCCACCGTCAGCTTGGGGTTGATCCCGATCGGCGCCAGCAGCGGCTGCAGAGCGTGGCCGAGCATCCCCGAGAGGGTACCGGCACTGGCGGGGGCGGCCCCCAGGGGCAGGTGGTTCATCAGCCAGACGGCCACGACGCCGAGGATGATGAACTTCCGCGACCAGATCCAGAAGTGCCGCACTTCGCTCCAGGCCCGGTTGAGCATCTGACGCAGGGTCGGGAAGCGGTAGGGCGGCAGTTCCAGCACCAGCGGCTCCTGGCTGGCGAAGCGGCCCCTGAGCAGCGCCGCCGTGAGGATGGCGGCTGCGAAGCTCATCAGGTAGAGGCTGAACAGCACCGTCGCCGCCTGCCGGGGGGCGAACAGGGCGGCACTCATGAACAGGAAGACGTTCAGCCGGGCCGAACAGAGGGAGAAGGGGATCACCAGCATTGTCAGCAGCCGCAGCCCCTGGGAACGCATCACCCGGGTGCCGAGGATGGCGGGCACGTTGCAGCCGAAACCCATCAGCGACAGCACGAAGGAGCGGCCATCGAGGCCCAGCCGCTCCATCAGGGCGTCCATCAGGAAGGCGGCCCGGGAGAGGTAGCCGCTGTCCTCGACGATGGCCATCGCCAGGAAGAAGAGGAAAATCACCGGCAGGAAGGCGGCCACCGTGCCGACCCCCTGGTACAGCCCCTCGATCAGCAGCCCCTGCAGGAAGGATGGCCAGCTCCGCAGCAGCGGCGTGAGCACACTCTGGCCGAAGCCGTCGAGCAGGCTGCCGAGGGCCTCCTGGGCCGGAACCCCCAGGGCGTAGATGCCCTGGAACATCAGGAACATCGCCCCGAAGAACAGCGGCAGACCCAGCACGGGGTGCAGCAGCAGCCGGTCCCAGCGCCGGGTGACGGGGTCGACGGCCTGTTCCGGCAGCTGTACGGCGGTGGCCAGGAGAACCGCCAGATGCTGGTTGAGTATTTCGGGGTCCGGTAGGCGATCGCCCAGGTCCCCCAGGGGTTCCGGTGCCTTGGCCCGGTCGGCGGCGGTGGCGATCGCCCGGCGCACGGCTTCCATGCCGGTGCCGTATTTGGCACTGATCGCCAGCACCGGCATCCCCAGGTCCCGGGCCAGGGCTGCGGTATCGATGCGAACGCCGAAGCGGCGGGCCTCGTCGGTCATGTTCAGCAGCAGCAGCGCGGGTAGCCCCAGGGTCTGCACCTGCAGGGCCAGCCGCAGCTGGCGATCGATCTGGGTGGCGTTGAGAATCACCAGTACGCGGTCGACGGCGGTGCTCTCCAGGAAGCGGCGAACCACCGCCTCGTCCTCGGAGAACCCCTGCAGGTCGTAGATGCCGGGCAGGTCGACGACGCTCAGCGTCTGCCCCTCCAGGTCCAGGTCCGCCTGCAGCAGGTCCACCGTCAGGCCGGGCCAGTTGCCGATGTGGGCGTGGGTGCCGGTGAAGCGGCTGAAGAAGGTGGACTTGCCGGTGTTGGGCATCCCCAGCAGGGCAATCCGGCTGGACCCGGGTCGGGCGGCCGCCGTCGGCGGCGTGTGGCAGGGACCGGTCACGCCGCCTGTCCGTGCAGGTGCACCCGAATCCGGGCCGCGTCCCGGCGCCGCAGCATCAGCTCGGTCATGCCGACGCGGATGTGGAGCGGACCGGCCAGCCAGGCCCGACGCAGCAGTCGGATCGGCTGCCCCTGGCACAGCCCCAGGGCCTGCAGCCGCTGCTGCAGTCTGATGTCAGAGTCCAGCGCCAGGATTGTGGCCGACTGGCCGGGCTCCAGAACGCTCAGCGGCTGGCCGATGGCGGGGGGAATGGGAGACATCGCGGCATTTTATTGCGAGTAACTCTCAAAATAACCCGGCGCTGCCGCATTCGTGTTCCCCGGCGCTCTGGAGCTTGGGGGGTAGGATCAGGAGGACTTTTGGAGAGATAGGGGACGCAAGCCCATGAAGCGCCTTCTTTCGCGTCTGTTTGCTCTGGTTCTGGTCGCGGTCATCGGTCTGAGCGTCACCGCCTGCGGGAACGGCTCCACCATGACCGGCAACTATCGGGAAGACACCATGGCGGTGGTGAGTGGTCTGCGTGAGGCCATCGATCTGCCCGAAGGGACTCCCGACAAGGCGGCTGCCCAGGCCAAGGCCAAGGCGCTGATCAACGACTTCGCCTCCCGCTACCGTCGTGACTCCCGCTACTCCGGGCTGGCTTCCTTCACCACGATGCAGACGGCGCTCAACAGCCTCGCCGGGCACTACGCCTCCTACCCCAACCGGCCGATTCCCGAGAAGCTGAAGACCCGCCTCGAGAAGGAATTCCGCACCGTGGAAATCCAGCTGAAGCGCGACGCCGCCGCCTGATCTCCGGCCTCATCGTCTGCTGCCCGAGGGCCGTTCTCCACTGCGGAGGGCGGCCCTCGCCGCGTCAGCCCGCCGCCAGCGGTTCCAGCCAGTGGCGCAGCACCTCGGTGGGCCGCTCGCGGTGGGGCCAGGCGAAGGCATGGCGGAAGGCAGCGGTCTGGCAGGCCTGCAGCTGTTCGAAGTCGATAATGTCGGCGGTGAGCAACTGTTCGTACTCGGCAGGCAGACGGACGTTGTGCAGGCCGGCGTTGTCGGTGCAGATGGCGATGTCCACCCCGGCCTCGAAGCAGCGATCGAACACCGGCCGCAGGTCCTCGAGCCGCTCCAGGGTGCCGGTCTTCAGGTAGGTGGTGGGGCAGACCTCCAGGCACTGGCCGCGGCGGGCTAGCTGGGGCAGTAGGTCTGGGTGGTGCAGCGGAATCTGGATGCCGTGGCCGACGCGCTCGAGCAGGGGCAACAGGTCGGGGTTGCAGCCGCTGCGGGTTTCGTAGAGGTGGCCGGTAGTGTGCAGCCCTGCTTCCCGGGCCCGGGTGAACAGGCGGATGAATTCGGGGATGCGCTCCATGAAGGCGCGATCGCTCCCGGCCACGTCCACGGCGCAGACCGTGGGCTGTTGGGCGATCGCCAGCTCCAGCATCGCCTCGTTCACCCGGGGCGGCAGCTTGGTGTGCAGACAGACGATCTGGGGCAGCAGCAGCGGGTAGTCCGGCAGCTGGCTGGCGCGGTGGATGGCCTCAACTACCCGGGGCATGGCGGCGATGCGGGCCTCCTCGCTCAGGCGGGGGTCGGTACGCAGGTAGGGGGTATAGCGCAGCTCCAGGTAGGCCAGGTTTTCGAAGGTGTAGGCGCCGCGCACCAGCCGCTCGATGAAGTAGGGCAGCCGCTCGGTGGTCTGCACCCCCTCCACCAGTTTGTGGATTTCCAGGTACTCCTCCAGGCTGGCGTGGCGGGCCGTGTAGTACTGCTCGAAGCTGGGGTAGTCGGCGAAGCGATCGCCCAGGGTCGAGTGCTCCCGTTCCAGGAAGCGCCAGAGGATGCGGGGCACGACCGAGCCGCCCAGGTGCCGATGCAGATCCGCAAATAACGCCATCGTTGCCACCTCTTTTGCCCAGTCTGCCCGAGGGGCCCACAAACCGCCTGTCAGTCCGGATACCAGCGGTGGCTGCCACCGGGGGGATCGGGGTGGGGGCGGATAATCTGCCCGCAAGGATTGACGCCGGTTCGTCAATCACGGGATAATCGGCGATTGTGCCGTTGCGCTGAATACACCCTTGGCTAACGTCGTCGTCATCGGCGCCCAGTGGGGCGACGAAGGAAAAGGCAAAATCACCGATCTGCTGAGTAACTCTGCAGACGTCGTCGTTCGCTACCAAGGTGGTGTCAACGCCGGTCATACCGTCGTCGTCGGCGATCAGACCTTCAAGCTGCACCTGATCCCCTCCGGTATTCTCTACGGCGACACCGACTGCATCATCGGTTCCGGCACCGTGATCGACCCGAAGGTGCTGCTCGGCGAACTCGACATGCTGGCGGACCTGGGGGTCTCCACCGCCAATCTGAAGATCTCCCAGACGGCCCACGTCACCATGCCCTACCACCGCCTGATCGATCAGGCGTCGGAGCAGCGGCGCGGCAGTCACAAAATCGGCACCACCGGTCGGGGTATTGGTCCTACCTACGCTGATAAGTCCGAGCGTACCGGCATCCGCGTCCTCGACCTGATGGATGCCGAGAGCCTGCGCGAACAGCTCACCTGGACCATCGCCCAGAAGAACGTCATCCTCGAGAAGCTCTACGAGCTGCCCCCGCTGGATACGGAGGCGGTGATCGCCGAGTATCAGGTCTATGCCGATCGCCTGCGTCCCTACGTCGTCGACAGCTCCCTGGTGATCGACGAGGCGGTGCGCGAGCGTAAGAACATTTTGTTCGAGGGCGCCCAGGGCACCCTGCTCGACCTTGACCACGGCACCTATCCCTTCGTCACCAGCTCCAACCCGATTGCCGGTGGAGCCTGCATTGGCGCCGGTGTCGGTCCGACGATGATTGACCGGGTGATCGGCGTGGCCAAGGCCTACACCACCCGGGTCGGCGAAGGCCCCTTCCCCACCGAACTGGTGGATGGCGTCGGCGACATCCTCGGCAACCGCGGGGCCGAATTCGGCACCACCACCGGGCGCAAGCGTCGCTGCGGCTGGTTCGATGCCGTGATTGGCCGCTATGCTGTGCGCATCAACGGTCTCGACTGTCTGGCGATCACCAAGCTGGACGTGCTCGACGAACTGGACGAAATCAAGGTCTGCGTCGCCTACGACATCGATGGTGAACGCTGCGAGCACTTCCCCAGCAGTTCCCGTCAGTTCGCCCGCTGCCAGCCGATCTACGAGACCGTGCCCGGCTGGAAGCAGTCCACCTCCGAGTGTCGCCAGCTGGAGGATCTGCCCAAGGCCGCCCTCGATTATCTGAAGTTCCTGGCGGAGCTGATGGAAGTGCCGATCGCCATCGTCTCCCTCGGGGCCGGTCGTGAGCAGACGATCATCGTCGAGGACCCGATTCACGGTCCCAAGCGGGCACTGCTCTACAGCAACGGCGAAACCGTCTAAGCCTGACTGCTGAAGCAAAAATACAGGGGGCTGCTCCGGATCGGGGCAGCCCCTCTGTTTTTCGGGCTGGTTACCCTGAACGAAACGGGGAGTGCGCGGCGATGGACGGGCCAGGGGAACAGCAGCCGAAGATGGAGACGCCGTCGCTGCCCGGACGGGTGCTGGGATTGCTGCAGCGGGGCTGGCAGGTGGAACCCGCCGAACGGGAGGATCTGCTGGCCCGCATCCGGGCTGAACTGCCGAGCACCGAGATCTGGCTGATCGGCAAGACCCAGGCGGGTAAGAGTTCGATCGTGGCCGGGCTGACCGGTGCCCCGCCGGAGATCATCGGCCCCGGCTTCCGGCCCCACACCCGCCACACCCAGCGCTACGCCTGGCCGACGCCGGAGCTGCCCCTGGTGCAGTTCACCGATACCGTCGGTCTGGGGGATGGGGAGGCGGCGATCGCCCCGATCACCGAGGAACTGCTGGGGGCCCTGGCTGCGCCCCAGCCCCGGCCGCGCCTGCTTGTCTGGGTGGTGAAGGCGCGGGACTTCGCCACTGCCGATCTGCGACAGCTGGCCCGCAGTCTGCAGCAGCGCCACCCCGAGATTCCGACCCTGCTGGTGCTGACCGGGCTGCACGACCTCTACGGCGACACCCGGGCCGAGCATCCGCCCTATCCGCCGCAGCTGCCCGAGCTGGAACGGGTGCAGACCGAGCAGGAGCGCCTCTGGGCGGGACTGGCCCGCCGCACGGTGCTGATCGACTTCACCCATCCTGACGATGGCTATGAGCCGGTGCACTATGGTCTCGTGGCCCTGGGAGAGGCACTGGAGTCGCTGCTGCCCGTGGCGGAGGCCCAGGCCCTGGGCCAGCTGCTGCGCCGCGAGCCGCTGCCGGATCTCAACGACCTCTGCCGGCCGGTGGTGCGGCGCTACCAGCTCAGCTTCAGCCTGATGGCGGCGACGGTGGCGGCGGTGCCCCTGCCCTTTGCCGATATGCCGCTGCTAACGGCCCTGCAGGTCTCGATGATTGTCGCGATCGCCCGCACCTACGGCGTTGAGCTCGACTGGCGGCAGGCCGGCAGTCTGGCGGTGGGTATCGGCGGCGGTTTCCTGGCTCAGCTGGCGGGCCGGGAACTGCTGAAGCTGGTGCCCGGTTTCGGTAGTGCGGTGGCGGCGGGCTGGGCCGGGGCCTACACCTGGGCCCTGGGTGAGGTGGCGGCCTTCTACAGTGCCGAGGTCTGTCAGGGACGGCAGCCGCGACCGGAACAGCTGCAGCAGGTGCTGCGCCGGGCCTGGCAGGACTACCGCCTCGGGCAGCCGCCGGAGCAGCCGTCATGATCCGCCTGACGCCGCTGCGGACCCTGGTGCTGCTGGGGCCGCCCCTGGGGCTGGCGATCGCCCTGACGACCCTGGCGGCTCTGGAACTGAACCGCTGGCACCTCAACTGGGTCTGGGCCCTGGTGGGTCTGGGAGCCCTGGGCTGGCGCTGGGGAGTGGCGCGGCTGCTGCGGGCCGAGGCGCCGGTGCTGGCGGACCTGCCGGTTCGGGGCCTGGCTGCCACCCAGGTGGAGCAGGCCCGGGTCGTGCTGGCGGACTGTATCGAGGGCTCCCGCGCGGAAGCCCCGGTCTGGGAAGACTGGGAGGGTTTCTGGCGGCGCTGTCTGGCCCTGGTGACGGCGGTGGCTCGCCTCTGTCATCCC
>CAYZUY010000064.1:6855-11095 GCA_964481495.1 uncultured bacterium | reverse complement strand
TGCTGCTGCAGCAGACCCTGGACTCGGCCCGGGCAACGTTCCAGAACGCCCAGAAGATAACCAGTGACCTGGATCGGCTGACGGGAAATCCCCTGTTCGTGGAAAGCCTGAAGCGACTGGTGATCGGCCTCAGCGGCCTGATCAGCTCCACCGAGCGGCTGGATCAGAACGTGCGGGTACTGAAGACCGCCCAGGCGCAGGTGCCGGTGCAGCCCCCCGCTACCGGCCTGTGATCAGACTCACACCGCTCCCTGTCCAGCGTCACAGGCGGCGGCGGCCCGGCCGAGGAGAGTGAGGACATCCCTCCCCGCCCCGGTGACCGTCATGACCAGCCTGCTCTCCACCCCCCTGCAGACCGCCAGCCACTGGCTGCTTCCCCTGGGCCTGATCGGCTACTGGGGAACCCTGGCGATCGCCCTGCTCACCCTGGCACTGGCAGAGCATCTTCCCAGCGGCGATCTGCTGGCACAGGCCGGGCTCAGCCCGGTGATGGTGCAGACCGTGGCCACCCGTCAGGTCGTCGCCCAGGCCGCTCACATCCCCCTGCGCTGAACCCGCGATCAGCGGAACTGGCGGGCGTGGTAGCGGGCGTAGTGACCGCCCAGGTCGAGCAGTTCGGCGTGACTGCCGGATTCCACCACCTGCCCCTTCTCCAGCACCAGGATGCGATCGGCATTGCGGACCGTCGCCAGCCGGTGGGCAATGATGAACACCGTCCGCCCCTGCATCACCCGCTCCAGGGCCTCCTGCACCAGGGCCTCGGACTCAGCGTCGAGGGCACTGGTGGCCTCGTCGAGAATCAGGATCGCCGGGTCGAGCAGCACCGCCCGGGCGATCGCCAGCCGCTGCCGCTGCCCGCCGGAGAGGTTGACGCCCCGCTCTCCCACCCAGGTGTCGTAGCCCTCGGGAAACTGGCTGATGAACTGGTGGGCGTTGGCCACCTTCGCTGCTGCAATCAGGGCGTCGCGGTCAATGCTGGTCTGACCGAAGGCGATGTTCTCGGCGATCGTGCCCGAGAACAGCTGCGTCTCCTGGGGCACGATGCCGATCTGGCGGCGCAGACTGCCGAGGGTGACATCACGCACGTCCGTGCCATCGATCAGCACCTGACCCTGCTGGGGGTCGTAGAAGCGCGGCAGCAGGTTGACCAGGGTGGACTTGCCCGCCCCGGAGGCGCCCACCAGGGCGATCGCCTCCCCCGGCTGCACCCGCAGACTGATACCGTTCAGCACCGGCGGGCGATCGCTGCGGTAGCCGAAGGTGACGTCCCGAAGTTCCACCTTGCCGCTGACCCGGGCCAGGGGCGCCGCGCCGGGTTTCTCCTGCACCGCCGGCTGCTGGTCGAGGATCTCGAACACCCGATCCAGGGAGGCCTGTCCCTGCTTGAACTCGTTGTAGTTCTCGCTCAGGTGGGTGACCGGGTCGATCAGCATCGCCACCGCTGTCACGAAGCTGCCCAGGGACGCCCCGGTCAGATTCCCCCGGGAAATCTGCCAGGCCCCCAGCAGCAGCACCACGACAATACTCAAGGCCTGCAGGAAGCCGACCACCGGGTACTGCACTGCCTTCAGCCAGGCCGCCTGGTATCGGGCCTCGCGGTTACGTTCCGCCTCGCGGCTGAAGCGGGCCACCTGATAGTCCTCGGCGGCAAAGGCCTGCACCAGCCGGATGCCGCCGACGATTTCCGTCAGCAGCGAGGAGAGATCGGAGATACGCGACTGGCTACGGCGGGAGAAGGTGAGCATCCGCTCCCCGAACCAGCCCACCAGCACCCCCATCAGCGGCGCAATCACCAGAATGCCGAGGGTGAGCGGCCAGTTGAGGTAGAGCAGGTAGCCCAGCACCACCACCAGCTGCAGCAGACAGGGGGTGGTGTCATGGAAGATCTTGTTGATCACCTCGCCGATGCGGTCCACGTCCTCGGTGAGGCGATAGCTGAGGTCGCCGGTCTGGGCCCGCTCAAAGTAGCCGAGGCTGAGACGCTGCAGGTGCCGGTAGACACGGACGCGCAGGTCATAGGCGATGCGCAGGGCCGCCTTGGCCATCAGGGCGTCCTGACCGTACTGGGCGACCTTGTGCACCAGAAACCCGGCCATGGTGATGGCCGCCAGCCGGGCCAGATTGGGCACATCCCCCTTGACCAGAAAGGCGATCATCTGGCCGGTCAACCAGGCGAGAATAGGCCAGAAGGCGGTGAAGACCACCGTGCAGAGCAGCGCCTGGGCAATAGTGCGAGCCTGGGGCCTGAGGTAGGGGAGCAGTTGCCGATAGCTGGCTTGGCGCGTCAACGTCTGAACCCCTTTTGTCTCTCGACACTCACGCTATCAGAGCACCGCCATGGACGAACAACCGACGATCAAGCTCGACCAGTTCCTGAAACTGCAGAACTGGGTGATGAGTGGCGGCGAGGCCAAACAGGTGATCCAGTCGGGGCTGGTGACGGTGAACGGGGAGCCGGAAACCCGCCGCGGCCGTAAACTGCGCAACGGCGATCGCGTCGAACTGGCCGGGCAGAACGCCGAGGTGCAGCTTCCGGGCTGATCCCCGCTTCGTCCTAAACTGGAAAGATTGGCAATTCGAAGGGAAGAGGCAGCCGTGCGCAAGGTAGTGATTGCTGGCAACTGGAAGATGTTCAAGACCCAGGCGGAAGCTCTGGAGTTCCTGAGCGCGTTTCTGCCGCAGCTGACCGAGACGCCGGAAGACCGCGACGTTGTCCTCTGCGCCCCCTTCACCGCGCTCTCCAGCCTCAGCAAGACTCTGCACGGCAGCCGGGTCAAGGTCGGTGCCCAGAACATCCACTGGGCCGACAACGGCGCCTTCACCGGTGAAATCTCCGGCCCGATGCTGACCGAACTGGGCGTGCGCTACGTGGTCGTCGGCCACAGCGAGCGCCGTCAGTTCTTCGGCGAGACCGACGAAACCGTCAACAAGCGGCTGCTGGCGGCCCAGGCCCACGGTCTGACGCCCATCCTCTGCGTCGGCGAATCCAAGGCCGAGCGTGATGCCGGTCAGACCGAAGCGGTGATCTTCGAGCAGCTGGCCCAGGATCTGGTGGGCGTGGACCAGAGCAATCTGGTGATCGCCTACGAACCGATCTGGGCCATCGGCACCGGCGACACCTGCGCCAGCGATGAGGCTAACCGGGTGATCGGGCTGATCCGCAGCAAGCTCAGCAACCCCGACGTCACCATCCAGTACGGCGGCTCCGTCAAGCCCGACAACGTCGACGAAATCATGGCCCAGCCGGAAATCGACGGCGCCCTGGTGGGCGGCGCCAGCCTCGATGCCAGCGGCTTCGCCCGCATCGCCAACTACCAGTAGGTACGGGAACCCGGCGGAGTGGGGCGATCGCCCCACTCCGATGCAGGGGATAAAGTACTGCTATGCAACGCGACGACCTATCCCTGCTCGCCGAAATCGAGGCGGAACTGGACGATCCCCTCGATCGCATCCCCCTGGCCGATGCGCAAACCGCCGAGCCGCCCCCGGACCCGGAGGTGCTGCTGCGCCAGCTGGAGGGCAGCCATCCTGATCTACGACTCGCCGCTGCCCGAGCCTTCGGCGAGCTGGTGGAACCCCGTGCCGTCCCTACCCTGATCGGGCTGCTGCACGCCGACTGTGCCCTCACCCGCGAGGCCGCCGCCTACGCCCTGGGCCGCAATCCCGACGATCAGGCGATCGAAGGGCTGATCGACCGTCTGCGCCACGACAGCCGCGGCCCGGTGCGCAAGGGCTGTGCCTGGGCCCTGGGCAACTACACCGACCGCCGCGCCATCCAGCCGCTGCTGGAAGCCCTGGCCGGAGACATCGCCGAAGTGCGGCTCTGGGCCGCCAGTTCCCTGGGCAACACCGCCGTCGTCGACTACGTCACGGTGATCGGGGCCATTCCCCGGCTGGTGGAGGCCCTGCGCCGGGATGCCGTGGCCGTGGTACGCAGCAACTGCGCCTGGTCCCTCGGTCAGCTGGTCAAGGAACTACCCCCCAACGCCGTCTACGCCACGGTGATCGACGGGCTGATCGAGGCGCTGGTGGAGGATGACGACATGAGCGTGCGCGAGGACGCCAAGGAATCGCTGCTGCAACTGGGGGATGCCCGCGCCCTGCAGATGATCGAAACCCTGCAGCAGGATGGACTGCTCTGGTGACATCCTCCCGACGCTGACCCTACGGGTACAGCGCGGGCTTCCCAATCTCGCAATTGGGTGTTCCTGTCCCACGCCTCTTGTCTGGGCCAAAGGCC
>CAYZUY010000064.1:0-6845 GCA_964481495.1 uncultured bacterium | reverse complement strand
CTATCGAGTAGCTGCCCGCCTCCGGGGTATTGAACCCCATCAGCGTGTGGCGAGACTCCATGTACCCCGACGCTGATACTTCACATACAGCGCGGGCCCTATGTTCTCGCGCTCTTGAAAGGTAGCAGCGTTTTTTCTATGACAAGCATTGAAAGCCGGAATCCCGTGTGACAAAGGGTTTCGGCTTTACCGTTTTTGGCCCGGCGGCAGCCCCCCGAATCGGGAGGGTTACGGTACGGTTAGGAGAAGGTTGACGCGATCGCTCGATTGCGGCCGACCCTTTCGGTTCCCACGAGGAGAATTCCGTCGCGATGACGCTGGAGACTCTGGAATTCGTCATCCATCCCGATGGACGGGTCGAGGAGAAGGTCACCGGCATCATCGGCCGCTCCTGCGCGGAGGTGACTGCCGCCATCGAGGAGCAGCTGGGCCGGGTGGTCACCCAGACCCCGACGTCCGAATTCTTTGCCGAGGCGACCGTCTCGGCTGACAGTACGGTCTCCCAGCCCCAAACCGGTGGCTGGTAAGCCTGCCAGACCTGCCTGATTGTCGTTCCCGCTGCAATCGTCCTATGTCTCACTTCAGCCACATCAAGACCCAGATCCGCAACCTCGACGCTCTCCAGACCGCCCTGGGCGATCTGGGCATCGACTGGAAGTCCGGCCCGGTGCCCGTACGCGGCTACCAGGGCCAGACCACCGAGGCCGCCGTCGCGATCGCCCAGGACAACGGCTACGACATCGGCTTCCGCTGGAACGGCCAGGAGTACGAACTGGTGGCCGACCTGCAGTACTGGCAGCAGCCCCTGACCGTGGACCGCTTCCTGGCTCAGGTGAGTCAGCGCTACGCCCTGCACACCGTGCTCAGCACCAGCGCCGCCCAGGGCTTCCAGGTCAGTGAACAGCAGCAGAACGCCGACGGTTCCATCCGTCTCGTGGTCCAGCGCTGGAACGGCTGATGCCGACCCCCGAGGAACTGGCCGCTGCCGCCGAGATCCGCTCCGGTCTGGAGCCGGAGCTCGGCGGCCTGCTGCGCAGTGGGGAATCCCGCAGCGGCCTGGAGCCGGAACTGGGCGGCGCTCTGCGTCAGAAAGCCGTCTGGGTGGATGAGCAGACCTGCATCGGCTGCCGCTACTGCGCCAACGTCGCCACCAACACCTTCTACATCGAGCCGGACCACGGCCGCTCCCGGGCCATCCGCCAGAACGGCGACCCCGAGGAACTGATCCAGGAGGCGATCGACACCTGCCCGGTGGACTGCATCAGCTGGGTGCCCTACGCCGAGCTGCGGCAGTTGGAAGCCGAGCGTCGCGAGCAGGAAATTGTTCCCCTCGGCTTTCCCCAACCGCCCCGCCGCCGTCGTCGCCAGAGCCCTCAGCCATGACCCGTGTGCTCTCCCTGCTCGCCACGCTGATGTTGCTGGGCCCGGGGGCAGCCGGCACCACTCTGGCCACTCCGATTGCCCCCATTGCAGCCGTCAGTGCCGAAGGCCAGGCGCTGCTCTGGCGCAGCGGCGATCGCAGCGATTACGCCCCCCTGGCCCAGGAGTTCATCACCCAGGCCAACCTCGCCTACTGCGGCGTCGCCAGCGCCGTGATGGTGCTCAACAGTCTGGGGATTCCGGCTCCGGCCGCAGCGGGTTACGGGGCCTACCGCTTCTGGACCCAGGAGAACTTCTTCGATAACCTGGCCACCCGGGCCGTCCTGCCACCGGAGACCGTGGCCCGCCAGGGCATGACCCTCGACCAGCTCACGGCCCTGCTGGGCAGTCACGGACTGCAGGCAGAGCGCAGCTACGCCAGTGACCTCAGCCTCGAGCAGTTTCGCCAACGAGTGCGCGGGAACCTGCGGCAGCCGGGCGATCGCCTGCTGGTCAACTACTACCGACCGGCGGTGGGCCAACAGGGCGGCGGCCACATCTCCCCCCTGGCAGCCTACGACGAGCGCAGCGATCGCATTCTGCTGCTGGACGTGGCCCGCTACCGCTATCCCTCGGTCTGGATCCGCACCGAGGACCTCTGGCAGGCTGCCCGGGCCGTGGACTCCAGTTCCGGCCGCAGTCGCGGGCTGGTAAGCATCCGCCCCGCCACCCGTTAGGCCATCCCTCAGACCGCTGTCGGCTGGTTCACCTGGGCGATGCGGGAGGGGATGAACCGGTCCATCCAGCCCTCCAGGTAAGCGCGATTCTGCTGCTGCTGCTCCGGGTCATCGGTCGGCATCGGGGCCGGGGCCAGCCCCTTGATCGCCGCCGTGGTGACGCAGAACATCGACTTCTGGAAGCTCTCGCAGATCTGCACCCGCAGATCCCGCTCGCCCCGGCTGTGTGAGTGGTAGTAGTCGTCCAGTTCCTTCGGCAGGAAATGGATCATGTCCTGCATCAGCAGTGTCGGGGGAATCCCGGCCCCGCCGATGGGCAGCGGGTCGGCGTAGAGCGCCCCGTACTGGAAGCCCGCCTGATCCTCGGGAATCTGTCCTGCCTGGGCGTTGTAGGAGACAGTGCCGCTGAAAGGGGTGCCCCGGAAGAACACCGCCTCGACGTAGGGCACCGCCGTATCCATCAGGAAAGTGAGATTGGCCGACGTGGGCAGGATGTCGTAGGGCTGACCACCGATCTCCACCGTCAGGGTGACGGGGTTAGCCGCCGCCACCACCAGACCATCAAGGATGTGGGTGACCACATCACCGATGGTGCGGATGGTGCGGGCCTCGTAGCCCTCCCAGAGGGTGAGAAAGATGTCGCTCATCACCCGCCAGAACAGGCCCAGCCCCTGGTAGTAGGCGGACTGGCGCACCTGCTCGGGCAGGAAGTCCGGGAAGAGACGATGCAGCCCCTGCATCAGGGGATTCCCGGCGATCTTCGCCCGGATCGCCGCCTCGGCCAGGGCCGCGAACTCCGGCGTATCGAGGTAGGCATCCAGCCGGCCGCCCCCATGCCAGAGCATCGCCTTCATGCAGTACTCGGCGTACTCGAAGTTGATCCGGTCGTGGTTGAGGTGCTTCAGGAACTTACCCGGGGTGATGGTCCCGTCAAAGTACTTGAAGAAGGGCAGGGGGTTGAGGAACTGCTGCTGGGCGATGTAGCAGAGGTTGGTGGAGTAGGCATCGAGCACCACCCCGTAGCTGAGCAGCACGCCGCAGATTTCCAGCAGCAGCAGGGGCTCGCCGGAATCCTTGAGCAGGGCCTCGCCAGCCTCGAGCCGGTGGATGGTCGCCGCCAGAGGGTGGCGGGAGGGGGCGAGGGAAGAAACCATGGCAGCCATCAGGGAGAGAAGGCGAGGAAGATCTGCAGAGTATCGGCGACTTCGGTCCAGAGATCCCGCAGGCCGAAGGTAACCGCCAGCAGGGCCCCGAGGCCGACCAGAATCGTCACCACGTAGGCCTGGGACTGACCCGTGGCACTGTACTTCAGGCTCTGGCCGCCGAACAGGGTGCCGAAGCCGATGGCATTGGCCAGCCCGTCGACTACATAGCGGTCGGTCCAGCTGGCGACCCGGGAAACGGCATTGACCAGGGCCACCACCGTCGCCCGGTAGATGCGGTCGATGTAGAAGTCGTAGGCGAACAGGGCCTGGAGTGGATTCAGGGGCTGCTCCATCGGGCGGGAGGCGCCACGGGAGCGCAGGGGCAGCAGAGACCCGACAGCCAGCCCCAGCAGGCCCGAGGCCAGCAGCACCCACTCGCCCCACTCGGAGGCGAAGTTGCCGCCCACCAGGGGCGAGGCCCAGGTGATCAGCAGTTGCCAGCGCTGGAGCATCAGCGGCAGCAGCAGGTTGACGACGATCAGGGCGACCATCGGCACCGCCATCGGCCAGGGCACTTCCGGGGCCCGCCGGGTCTTGGCCTGGGCCGGGCCGAGGAAGACCAGCCGGAAGACCCGCACCAGATTGATCGCGCTGAGGGCGTTGACCAGGGCGACCAGAATCAGCAGCCACAGGGGGGCATCCCAGAAGCCATCCACCCAGCGGCGCAGGGTCCAGAACATGCCCAGGGGGAGCAGCGACACCAGACTGAGGCTACCGACCACGAACCCGGTGGTGGTGGCGGGCATACGCGACCAGAGGCCACCCATCTCGGTGATGTTCTGGTCGCTGGTGGTGGCGATCACGGAACCGGCACTGGTGGCCAGCAGGGCTTTGGCGATCGCATGGCTGAGCAGCAGCAGCAGGGCCACGTCCACCGCCGACTGCCCCACCGCCACGAACACCAGCCCCAGGTAGGCACTGGTGGAGTGGGAGAGGGTGCGCTTGATGTCGATCTGGGCGATCGCCACCAGCGAGGCCCCGATGGCCGTGGTCGCACCGATGCCGACAATCACATCCGAGACGATCGGCGACAGGGTGACGACCGGCTGCAGCCGGATCAGCACGTAGGCACCGGCGGAAACAACGATGGTGTTACGCAGAATCGAGGCCGGGCTGGGCCCTTCCATCGCCTCATCGAGCCAGAGGTGCAGCGGGAACTGGGCGCACTTGCCGATCGGTCCCGCCAGCAGGGCCAGCCCCAGCAGGGTGGCGGCCAGCAGCGGCAGAGGCTGACTGTCCGCCCAGACCTCCAGCTCCGAGAAGGTGGAACCGGCGCCCATGGCCGAGAGAGCCACCACCCCCATCAGCAGAAAGACATCCCCGACCCGCTTGGTCAGGAAGGCATCCCGGGCGGCGGTCACCACCAGGGGCTGGGCATACCAGAAGCCCACCAGCAGGTAGGTGGAGAGGGTGAGCAGTTCCAGCAGCGAGTAGCTGAGCCAGAGGGTATCGCTCAGGGCCAGACCGCAGAGCGCTGCCTCGAAGAAGCCCATCAGGCCGTAGAAGCGGCCCAGGGACCAGTCCTTCTCCATGTAGCCGAGGGCGAACACCTGCGCCGTCAGACTGAGGCTGCTGATCAGCTCGATCGCCCCCAGACTGATGCTCGAGATCTGGAGCGTGATGTTCAGGTGCAGGTCCGCCGCGTTCAGCCAGGGCAGCAGCAGTTCACGCGGGTCCTGGCCCCACATAGCGCGGAAGGCGATCGCCCCGTGGACGGTGGCGAGCACGCTCATCAGCAGATTGATGTAGGCGGCGGGCCGCTGGCCCGTACGTCGCACAAAGCCCAGGGACCAGGGCAGGGTGCCCAGCGCGCCCAGAAGGCCGTAGAAGGGGATGAGCCAGCTGGACTGGATCAGGAACTCGGTCATGCTTGTCTGCGGTGGCCGGGCCCGAGGCCGGAGGTCTATAGAGTATTCTCCTCAAAAATCGGGGTTCTTGGAGGGAGCGACCTATGGAATTCGCCCCGGGATTCGGGCGTTATCATTGACCTCCGAACTGAGACAACCCCGCCGTGGCCGTCTATACCCGCCCGCTGGCCAAACTGATCGAGGAGCTGCAGCGGCTGCCGGGGGTGGGCCCCAAGAGCGCCCAGCGCATGGCCCTGCACCTGATCAAGCGGCCGGAAACGGAAATCCAGTCCCTGGCGAACGCCCTGCTGGCCGCCAAGCAGCAGGTCGGCCAGTGCCAGCGCTGCTTCCACCTCTCCGCCGAGCCCGTCTGCGAAATCTGCAGTTCCCCGAAGCGGGACGCCCAGACCCTCTGCGTCGTCAGCGACAGCCGCGATGTGATTGCCCTCGAGAAGACCCGCGAATACAAGGGGCTCTACCACGTGCTCGGCGGCCTGATTTCCCCCATGGACGGCATCGGCCCCGAACAGCTGAATCTGGCCCCGCTGGTGCGGCGGGTCAGCCAGGAGGGGGTGACGGAAGTGATCATCGCCATCAGCCCCAGCGTCGAAGGGGAAACCACCACTCTCTACGTCGGTCAGCTGCTGCGCCCCTTCACCCGGGTCACCCGCATCGCCTTCGGTCTGCCCATGGGCGGCGACCTGGAATACGCTGACGAAATCACCCTGGCCCGAGCCCTGGAGGGCCGCCGGGAACTGGACTGATTGCTGATGCGCATTGCCCTGGCCCAACTCAACTCCACCGTCGGCGACCTGATCGGGAACCACGAGGCGATCGCCCGAGCCGCACAGGAGGCCGCCGCCGCCGGAGCGACCCTGATGGTGACACCGGAGCTGGCCCTCTGCGGCTATCCGCCCCGGGACCTGCTACTGGAGCCGGGCTTTCTGCGGCGGCTGGAGACGACCCAGCAGCAGTTGGCCGACGCACTACCTGCGGGCCTGAGTCTGCTGCTGGGCACGGTACTGCCCAACCCGGACCACCGCCAGGGCCAACGACCGCTGTTCAACGGTGCGGTGCTGCTGCGGGACGGCCAGGCAGTGCAGCACTTCCGCAAGCGGCTGCTGCCTACCTACGACGTCTTTGACGAGGACCGCTACTTCCAGCCGGGCGATCGCAGCGGCTGGTTCGAACTCGGAACCCTGCGGATCGGCGTCAGCATCTGCGAGGACCTGTGGAACGACGAGGGCATCTGGGGGCAGCGGCACTACGCCGAGGACCCGATTGCCGATCTAGCGGCGGCAGAGATCGACCTGCTGATCAACCTGTCTGCCTCTCCCTACTGGCTGGGCAAGCCGGCCCAGCGCGAACGGTTGGTGGAGCACGCCGCCATCCGCTGCGGGGCCGCCGTGCTCTACGTCAATCAGGTGGGCGGCAACGACGACCTGATCTTCGACGGCAGCAGCCTCGCCTGTGCCGCCGACGGCGCCCTGCTGGACCGAGCCGCCTGCGGTCGGGCCGATCTGCGGCTGCTCGACTGGCGCGATGGCCAGTTGGTGCCGGTGCAACCGCCCGCCCCGGCGATCGCCGATGACCACGAAGCCCTCTGGCGGCTGCTGGTGCTGGGCCTGGGCGACTACGCGCGCACGTGCGGCTTCCGGCAACTGCTGCTGGGCCTGAGCGGCGGCATCGACTCGGCC